>CAIZGR010000053.1 GCA_903932535.1 uncultured Hyphomicrobiales bacterium
CCGAATCACGGCGTCGAGATCAAGCTTCTGCCGAGCGGCGACAAGCTGGAGGCGAGGCTGAAAAGCCCGAGCGTCACGCCGGGCTACTGGCGCCGGCCGGACCTCAGCAAGGACGCCTTCGACGAGGAGGGCTACTACAAGCTCGGCGACGCGCTGAAGTTCTACGACGAGAGCGATCCGGAGCTCGGCTTCATCTTCGACGGGCGCGTGGCGGAGGACTTCAAGCTCGCGACCGGCACCTGGGTCAGCGTCGGGCCGCTCCGTGTCAAGCTCATCGCCCATTTCGGACCCTACGTCGCCGACCTCGTGGTCGCCGGCCACGACCGCGACGACGCTGCGGCGCTCGTCGTGCCGAACATGCCGGCGTGCCGCGAGCTTTCGGGCTTGGGCGAGGGCGCGAGCGATGCGGAGGTTCTGCTGCATCCGAAGGTGCGGGAAACGTTCTCGACCCTGCTCGCCGCCTTCAACAAGAAGGCGGGCGGCAGCTCGGGGCGCTTCGCGCGCCTCATCCTGATGGACGACCCGCCCTCGCTCGACACCGGCGAGCTCACCGACAAAGGCTCGATCAACCAGCGCGCCGTGCTGGCGCTGCGCGCCGACATGGTCGAAGAATTGTACGCCGAGACGCCGTCGGCGCGGACGATCCTGTAGACGCGGTCGCCGACCGCGTCCGCCGCGATCAGCGATCGCGGCTACAAGAGGAGCCACTACCCATGAAAGTCGCCGACCTCGTCGCCATCGACGTCCACACCCACGCGGAAGTCTCGTGCCGCCAGCCGGCCGACGCCTTCTGGCAACCCTACGAGGACGCGGCGAACAAGTACTTCAAGGCCGGCAAGCGGCCGACCATCGCCGAGACCGTCGCATACTATCGCGAGCGCAAGATCGGCCTCGTCATGTTCACGGTGGACAGCGAGTTCGAGATCGGCAACCGCCGCATCCCCAACGACGAGGTAGCCGAGGCCGCGGCCGCCAATGCCGACATGATGATCGCCTTCGCCTCGATCGATCCGCACAAAGGCAAGATGGGCGTGCGCGAGGCGCGAGCGCTCGTCGAGGCCGGCGTCGTCAAGGGCTTCAAGTTCCACCCGACCGTCCAGGGCTTCTTCCCCAACGATCCCGTAGCCTACGGCCTTTACGAGCTGATCGCGCACTTCAAGCTGCCCGCCGTGTTTCATTCCGGCCATTCGGGCATCGGCACGGGCATGCCGGGCGGCGGCGGCATGCGGCTCAAATATTCGAACCCGATGTATCTCGACGACGTGGCGGTCGACTTCCCCGACATGACCATCATTATCGCCCACCCGTCCTGGCCGTGGCAGGACGAGGCGCTGTCGGTCTGCCTGCACAAGCCCAACGTCTACATCGACCTCTCCGGCTGGAGCCCGAAATATTTCCCGCCGCAGCTCGTCCAGTACGCCAACACGCAGCTCAAGACGAAGATGCTGTTCGGCTCGGACTTCCCGCTGATTCCGCCGGACCGCTGGATCAAGGATTTCCGCGAGGCCGGCTTCAAGCCGGAGGTCCACGACCTGATCCTCAAGGAGAACGCGATCCGCGCGCTGAAGATAGGGGCGGAGTAATCCGCGCCGATGAAAGCCTTCTCCTGGACCCACTCCGCTCACGGCGCGATCGTCGCCGGCGGCAAGCGGCTCGAGGCCGCGGCCTTCGGCCCCCCGCCCGACGCCGCGCCGACGATCGTCCTCCTGCACGAGGGCCTCGGCTGCGTCGCGCTGTGGCGCGATTTTCCCGAAAAGCTCGCCGAGGCGACCGGCCTCGGCGTGTTCGTGTACTCGCGCGCCGGCTACGGCCGATCCGACTCCATCGCGCTGCCCCGCCCGCTCGACTACCTGACCCGCGAGGCGCGCGACGCCCTGCCCGTCGTCCTCGGCGCGATCGGCTTCCAGCGGGGCGTCTTCGTCGGCCACAGCGACGGGGCCTCGATCGCGGCGATCGCCGCCGGCCTGCACGACGACGACCGGGTCAAGGGGCTCGTGCTCATAGCGCCGCATCTCTTCACCGAGGCGATGGGCCTCGCCGCGATCGCCGAGGCCAAGCGCGCTTGGGAGACCGGCGATCTGAAGACCCGGCTCGCCAAATATCACGCCCATGTCGAGGCCGCCTTTCTCGGCTGGAACGGCGCTTGGCTCGACCCCGGCTTCAAGGCCTGGAACATCGAGGGGTTCGTCGAACGCTGGCAGGTCCCCGCGCTCGTCATCCAGGGCGTCGACGACCAGTACGGCACGCTGGCGCAGGTCCGCGCCATCGAACGCCATGCGCCCACGCCGGTCGAGAGCCTCATTTTGCAAGACTGCCGGCATGCGCCGCAGGCAGAGCAGCCGCAGGCGACGCTCGACGCCGTCGCCGCCTTCTGCCACAAATGTCTCGGAGAGGATCGCTAGCATGCTCGCAGCGCGCATTCACGGTCACGGCGGCAACGAGGTTCTGAAGCTCGACGAGCTGCCGATCCCGGAGCGGAAGCCCGGCGAGGTGCTGATCCGCATGGCGGCCGGCGGCCTCAACCGCGTCGACCTCTACATGCGCAACAGCGGCGCCGGCATCACCCACCGGCTGCCGATCACCCTCGGGCTCGACGGGGCGGGCGTCGTGGTCGAGGCCGACAAGGGCTCCGCGTTCCGCGCCGACGATTCGGTCGTCATCTATCCCGGCCAGCCGTGCGAGACCTGCGAATTCTGCCGCCGCGGCGAAGAGGTCTTGTGCACGCGCGGAAGGCTGTTCGGCGAGCAGGTCGACGGGACCTTCGCCGAATATGTCGCAGCTCCGGAAGGCAGCGTCGTGCGCAAGCCCGAGGCGCTCGACTTCGTGCAGGCCGCCTCGCTCGGCGTCGCTTGGCTCACGGCGTGGCGCATGGTCGTGACCAAGGCGCGGCTTCAGGCGGGCGAGACGGCGCTGATCTTCGGCATCGGCGGATCGGTGTCGCTGGCGGCGACCCAGATCGCAGGCGGTCTCGGCGCCCGCGCGCTCGTCACCTCGCGCGACTCGGCCAAGCTCGCGCGCATGACCGCGTTCGGCGCGGCGGAGACGATTCTGGACGAAGGCGGCGCGTCGATCCTCGACCGCGTCATGCAGCTCACCGGCAAGCGCGGCGTCGACGTCGTGATCGAGAACGTCGGCAAGGCCGTCTGGCCGACCGCGATGAAGGCGCTGGTGCGCGGCGGCAGGCTCGTCACCTGCGGCGCGACCACCGGCGACGACCCCTCGGCGGACCTGCGCCGCCTGTTCATCCGCCAACTCACCGTGTTC
This sequence comes from uncultured Hyphomicrobiales bacterium, assembly GCA_903932535.1. GTDB lineage: Bacteria > Pseudomonadota > Alphaproteobacteria > Rhizobiales > Beijerinckiaceae > Roseiarcus. Next base: position 3,265 of record CAIZGR010000053.1, read on the forward strand.
GGCTCGACGCTGGGCAACCGCGCCGAATTGAGAGACCTGATCGCGTTCATCGACGAAAAGGGATTGAAGCCGCACATCGACGAGACGTTTGCGCTTGCCGACATCGCCGCAGGCCTCGACCGGCTCGAGTCGGGGCGGCAGTTCGGCAAAATCGGGCTCAGGATTGGCGGCGCCCTGTAGCCACCGGAATCGGCGCGGCGCGAGAGGCCTCCGGCAATCAGCGCGAGACCCCCGCTTTGGCCGGAATGACGTCGGAGGAGCTCCCCGCTTCCGTGCGGGTGACAAGCGCGCTCACTTCGCCGTCACCTCCACCTCGCCGAACGCGGTGCGGCCCCAGCGCTCCGGGGCGTACATGTCCTCGGCCGTCGCCGACGGCCAGACGTAGCGGCCGGGCGCGACGGCGCGCGCGACATAGGCGAGGTTGATGAAGGCCGACTGGCCGGGCGTGCGGTCGAACACCGCAACGAAGCGGTCGTCGCGATATTCGGCGTGCGCCGGCGCCTCGCCGGTCGTCAGCCACGAGAAGGCCTGGACCGAGCCGCCGTCGACCAGCGCGGGATTGTCGATCTCGAGCCCGGCTGGCAGCCGATCGACGATCAGGAGACGGGCATAGCGGGCCTCCGACTCCGTCACTTTCAGCGCCACCACGACGCGCTGGTTCTGGACGACGCTCTCGGGGTCGAGCTTCTTGCCGTCGAGCGCATAGAACGTCCGCTCGACCGCATAGCCGCTCGCGAACGCCGGCCCGGGCGCGATCGGCGAGCCGGAGACGGTCGTCACCAATTGCGCGGTCGCTTCGCCGGTGTTGGCGATGATCGCCGTCTTGCCCGCCAGGGCGCCGGATCCGAACACCCGGTTCAGCGCGCCCTTGACGGCCCGACCATCGATGCTGAACTGGCCGAGGCTTCCGCGCTCGGCGAGCGCTTCGGCTGCCAGCGTCATCCAGCCGTTTTCCTGCGTGCTCGTGAACGCCCGCCCCGATCGCGCCGCGTCCAAGGCGGCGCCCGCCGTCCCGATCGCGTCGGCGGGCAAGTCGCCCGCGGCGGGATTGGCCTCGGCCACGAGCGCCAGCACCGCGGCCGCGTCGCGCAGCTTCGAGCCGAAGTCCGGGCGCGAGAGGCCGTCGTCCTTCTCGGCCGCGAGCGCGGCGAGCGCCTCGGAAAAGACCTTGCCGGCGCGGACGCGGTCGCCGAGCATCGCGAGCGCCGCGCCGAGCTGGGCCTTGGCGAGGGGCGTGGCGAAGGCGTCGAGCTTGGCGTCCGAGAGATAGCGCAGGTCGCCGATCACCGGCCGGCCGTTGCGCGCCAGCACGTAAAGCGCATAGGCGAGCGCGGCGTTGTTGTCCTTGTTCGGCTCGGGCGCGTTGACGACCGTGTTGCGCAACCGGTCGAGCGCCTGACCGAAAGCGCCCTCGGCGACGACGTATTTCTGCTCGCGGGCGCGGGTCAGGAAGTCGGTGACGAAGGCGTCGAGCCAAGCGTCGTCGCCGCCGCCGTCGGCGGCCCACATGCCGAAGGCGCCGTTCGCGCTCTGCCGGCTCATCGTGCGCTCGATCGCCTGCCTGACGCGGCCGTCGAGGTCCGGATCGATCCCGAGGTTTTCCAGCGAGGCGAGCCGGTTGGCGTAGAGCAGCGGCAGCGCGCGGCTGACCGTCTGCTCCGAGCAGCCGTAAGGATAGCGGTCGAGCGCCTGCAACAGCGCCGGGGCGTCGAGCGCCCCGAAGGGCGAGGCCGCGACCGCGATCGAGCCGGTGCCGGGGAGGAAGCCGGCGAGCAGGTCGCCGGACACGGTCGCGCTCGCGCCCCCGGCAAGCGGCGTCACCGTGCGGAGATAGACGTCCGGCGCGCCCGAGACGACCCCGAGCACGAGGCGCTGCGCCTGATCGGCGTTCGGCCCGGTGAGCCGCAGGTCGAAAGCGGCGACGCCGACGCCCGCCGCGGCGACCGGAATCGCCGTCGCGCGGCGCTGATGCGCGTCGAGATGCAGCGTCTGCCGCAGGGCCGCGGCGTCCGCCGTCAGCGGCCCATGGAGGTCGAGGTCGAGCGTGTAGTCGCCCGCCTCGCCGTCGATGTTGTCGATGTCGACCGACATCTGCGACCGGTCGCCGACGTCGAGGAAGCGCGGCAGCGTGGCGGACACGACGACCGCGTCGCGCACGGTCACGTCGGCCCGCGCCGAGCCGGCCTTGTCCTTGCTCCAGGCGACCGCCGCGAGCCGCACCGTCCCGTTGAACGCCGGCAGGTCGAAGGTCACCGTCGCCCTGCCCTCGGCGTCGAGCTTGACCACGCCGGAAAAGAGCGCAAGCGGGGCTTGCGTCGGCAGGGGGCCTTCGAGGGCGCCGCCGGTGTCGCCGCCGGTCTCGATCGCGCCGGCCGCCCCCTGCATGCCGTCGATCAGCATGCCCCAGAGGTCGCGGATCTCGACCGGCAGCTTGCGCTGGCCGAAGAAATAGGTCCCCGGGTCCGGCGTCTTGAAGCCGGTCAGGTTGAGGATGCCGAGGTCCACCGCCGAGACGGTGACGCGAGCCTCCTCGCCCGGCGCGAGGCCGGAGACCGTGATCGGAACTTGCATCGGCGCGCGCGGCTTGGCGCGCGACGGCGCGCCGAGCGCGATGTCGAGCTTGCGGCCCTCGCGGCCGATGGCGAACCAAGCGAGCCCGATCGCCCGGCCCGGCATGCGCCGCGCCTTCACGTCGAGCGGACGGTGGGTCAGCGCGACCGCATAGGCGCCCGGGCCCCAGTCTCCGCCGACCGTGAACGGCACGACGTTGTCTCCGGCGGCGAGGTCGACGTCGAGGAAGCGCTCGACCCGGTCGCCGATCAGCGCCACCGTGGCCTTGCCGGCCGACGCGGCGTCGATCCGCAACTTCGCCGCGTCGCCGGGCGCATAAGTCCCCTTGTCGAGCGTGACGACGACGTCGTCGGGCGTGTCGGCGCTCGCCGTTCCCGGCCAGCCGACGTCGAACACGAGGCTCGTCTCCTCGCCGTCGAGCGTCTTGATGTCGAGGCGGTGCGCGCCCCACTGGACCGGGGCGGCGATCTTGGCGGGCGCGTCCGCGCCGATGTCGACGACGCCGCTCGCGACCCTCTTCGACGACTTGACCGGCTCGTAGCGCCAGCGGCCGTCGCTGTTGAACCACTGATAGGCGTTGGTCACTTGGTAGAGCGACCATTCCGCGCCCTTGCGCGCCACCCGCGCGCCGTCCGGCGAAACGGCGACGGCCTCGAAGGCCGCTTGGTCGCCGGCGGAGAGCGCGGCGGCGAAGTTCGGCTTCACGCCGACGACCACGCCCTTCGCCCGCACCGGCAGGATGAGCGTGCGCTCGACCGTCCGCCCGCCCGGTTCGCCGACGTCGACGATGAGCTTGGCCTCGAGCGGCCGGGTCGAGGCCGCCTCGGGCAGGTCGGCCGACAGCTCGGCGTGGCCCCTGGAGCCGGTCGTCGCCTTGCCCGCGAACTGCGTCTCGACCGTGGTGAAGTCGTCGTCGGCGAGGCCCGCGACATAGCCGGGAAAGCCCGCGAGCGCCCCGCCCGCGACCGCCTGAAGCCGGATCGCGCCGCCGACGTCGAGGCCGCTCGCCGGGGCGCCATAAAGAAAGCGCGCGTCGAGCGAGAGCGCGATCGGCTCGCCGGGCGTGGCGACAGGCTTGGCCGATTGAAGCGTGAAGTCGAGCCGTTCGGGGATGTAGTCCTCGAGCAGGAACTGGACCGCGCCGATCGGGTCGCCCTTCGGGTCGGCATAGGCCTCGAGGGTCCACTTGCCGGGGGCCGAGCCCGGCAGGAGCGGAACCGCGAAGGCGCGTCCGCCGAGGCCTTCGTCCGCCAGCGTCGCGCGCTTGTATTCGACGCCGTCGGGGCGCTTGACCACCAGGGTCAGCGGCAGGCCGGCGCAAGCGACGCCCTTCGCGTCGCGCAGCAGCGCGGTCGCGAACACCGTCTCGCCGGAGCGGTAGACGCCGCGCTCGGTGTAGAGGAAGGCGTCGAGCGCCGCGGGCGCGTCGCGGCCCGCGACCCCGCGGTCGGCGAGGTCGAAGGCGTTCCGGGTCAGGTCGAGGAAATTGTAGTCGCCGGCCGAGGTCGCGACGACGAGCCCCGGCGCCGAGCCGCCCTTGCCGCGGGCGAGGCCCGGATCGAAGTCCACGCGCCCGTCGGCGCCGGTGGTCTTGACCGCCAGCACATCGTTGTTGCGCGCGACGAGCTTCAGCTCGACGCCCGCGACCGGCGCGGCCGAGCCCAGCGACTGAACGAACGCGTGGACGCCGTCGTCGCCGGAGATCGCGGTGAGGCCGAGGTCGGAGACGACCATCCATTGCGTCGCGAGCTGCATGGTTTCCGGCGAGTCGGACCCGGGGGCGTTCTCCTTCCACGGGCGGGCAGTGACGAGATAGACGCCGGGATCGAGCCTGCCGACCGCCTTCAGGACCGGGAACTCGGTCACGACGTCCTTGTTGAGGCCGCTTGCGACCGCCATCGCGCCGCTCCACACCTTCTGGCCGTCCTGGTTGGCGATCTCCTGGGCGCGGGCGGCGTCGACGGGCTCGAGGAAATCGTCGCGGTTGACGGTCGCGAGCAGGTTGCGGTCGCCGATGCGGTAGACGTCGAGCGCGACCTTGGCGGTGTTGACCGTGACGAGCGGCGCCCCCTCCTGCCCCTCGCGCGGCAGCACGTAGGCCCGGCCGGCGAAATGGGCTCGAGGCGAGCGGTCGCGCACGTAGATCTCGTAGCCGGCGGATTTCAGCAGGGTCTCGCCGACCGCCGAGGGCAGGCCCTGGCGCAGCACGATGGCGTAGCGCTCGCCGTGCTTCAGGCCCTCGACGCAAATCTGCTGGTCTTCGTTCGAGATCGCCGTGTCGGCGGCCCCGGAGACGGCCACGTAGGGCGCGAAATCGGTCCGGCGGGCGAGCCGTTCGGAGAAGGTGAAGCAGACGCGCGGATTGGTCGACTCGTTGTCGACCTTATAGTCGAGGACGCGGAAGCCGTGCTGCTCGCGCAGGGCCTCCCAGGTCTTGCGCACATCGACGTTGTCGCGCCGGTCGAGCGACGCCTTCAAGGCGTTCAGCGCCCCACGCCACGCGCCGTGCCGGGCGAGCAGGGCGCCGAGCGAGGCGAGCGCTTCGGCCTGCGCGTCCGGGGTCGCCGCACGCTGGGAGGCGGCGTAGGCGGCGGCAGCCCCCCGGGCGACGAGATCCCAGCGGTTGTTCGCCTGGGCGTCGTCGGCCTTGCTCGCCACACCGGCGTAGGCGAGCCAGTTCGCCGGGTCGCTGGGCGCCGCGGTCACGGCGGCGGCGGCGAGCTTCGCGGCGAGGTCGAACTTGCCGGCGGTCGCCGCGGCGGCGGCGGCCTTGCGCAGGTCGTCGGGGGTCTTGCCGGCCGCCTGCGCGCCGATCCTGCCCGCCTCGCCCTTCAGCGTCTCGGCGAGCCGCACCGCGTCGCTCGCCATCTGCTCGTTGACATAGGGCTTGACCTCGGCGGCGATGGCCACGCTCGCGAACAGCCATGCCACGAGAACCGCACGCAAGGTCTTCAGCATGATCGTCCCCCCGGTCGCTGGCGTAGCGCCGAAAGTCTATATCACGCCGACGGGCGCCGCCCCACATCCCGCCCGTGCGGCTCAATCGAGCGGCGATGGGGCGGTGCAGCGCCGGTCGAGCAATCCTTCGCCGCCGGGATGATAGCGGTCGCCGGCGCGCTCGAGGAAGGCGAGAACCAGAAAATCGTCTTCGCCGGCGACCCGCGCCCCGACGGCCGCGACCATCAGGTTGCCCGGATTCGCGGTCGCTTCCTCAAAGCCCCGCGTCGCGATCCAGAAGGGATTGACCTGCTCCAGGTCCGCGTCCTTGATCCGCACGCCGAACCAGTTCTGCCCTTGAACGATGGGACCCACGGGCGCCCACTTGTAGAGCGGGAGCCTTCCGGCGGCCGTGTCGAGAAAGCGGCGCGCTTCCGGATGCAGGCAGCCGATATGGATGTGAAGCTGGTCCTGCGAGCGCGCGCGCCGGGAGTTGACGACCAGAGCGACCTCGTCGCGCTCGGGCGGATTCCCGTCCGGGCCTTTCAGAAGCGCGCGCGCACGCCATGCGGCAGCGAAATAGTTCGGCGTTTCCGGCGTCCGCAGCATCGGGTCCTCGACGCCCGCGGACTCTCGGGTCGGCGACAGGATCAGGTCGTCGGACTTCAGCGGGCGAAGCACCGCATAGCCCTTGTCCAGATTGTTGTCGGGAAGCTCGACCTTCAGGCAGGGAAACGAGACTCCGAACAGTCTGTAGGCGGTCACGCAGGTCCGCACGACCGGCCATAAAGCATCGCGGCCTCCAGCCTGCGCGGCGCCGGCGCCCATCAGGAGCGCCGCCGTCACCAGCCCGCGAAAGCGTTGCAGCGCCATTTTTTCCCCGTTTTTCACGGCGCGGCAGCCGTCGATGTCGGTTCCCTCGAGGCTCGCCGGAGCGCAGATGATCGACCCCTGCCGATGTGTCAACCAGGATCAGGCGGAGGCCGGCCGACGCCGCGGCGGCGCCTCCAGGCCGGGCCCGCCGCCGCCGCGACGCGCGCGAGACGCCGCGCGCTCCCGCTCGATCAGGGCCTCGAGCGCCGCGCGCAGCAGAGCGGACGTCTCTCTCAGGCGCGCGAGCGCTCGCGCCTTCGCAACCAAGTCGTCATCGAGCACAAGCGTCGTCCGCATGCCTCTCTCCAAATCGGGCGCGTCGGCGCCTTCCTCGGCGGCGGCGCGCTGACCCCGATCGCGCCGGCGGTGAGCGGGGCCGGCGCGGGGGCGGCGAGAATTCGGACCGGCGGCGTGTCGCCGCCCAGGCGCGCGGACCGGCGCTCTCGATCGGAGCCGGGCTGTCGCCGGCGCAATCACTGCCGCGCCGGCCGCGCTCGGCCAGCGCGGATGCAAAGGCGCAGGCGCCCGGGAATTTGCCGGCTTGACTATCCGCCCGCTTCCGCCCCGCCCCGGCAGCGCCGGTCGATCAGATCCCCGACCCCGGCCGGCCACCATGAACCCGGGGCGCGGACGTAGCTGGCGAGGATCAGGAACGCGTCGCCGCCGTCGACCTCCGCGCCCGTGACCGCGATCACGAGGTCGGCCGGATCGCGCACCGCGCCGTCGAATTCCTCCATCACGAGACGAAAGGGCTCGACGCCCGCGAGGTCCCGGCTCCGCACCCGCAAGACCCAGAAGGGCTGGTGAGGAACGATCGAGCCCAGCAGTCGCCAGACGTCCAGCGGCAGCGCAGGCGCGGCCGCCGCCAGCGCGCGCCGCACCCGCGGGACGAGGCAGCCGATATGAATATGAAGCTGGTCCTCCACCCGGACGGCCCGCGAATTGACGACCAGCGCGACTTGGTCGCGCGCCGGCGGCCGGCCGTCGGCCGTCTTGATCATCGTGCGTGCGCCCCAGGCCTCGGCGAAATAATTCGGGGCCTCCGGCGATTGCAGGAGCGGGTCCTCGAGGCCGGCGATCCGCCGGGTCGGCGACAGAATGAGGTCGTTCAGCAACGGCGGGCGCATGACGACATGACCGCGCTCCCCGCCGCCGGCCGGCTCGACCGCGAGGCAGGGAAACGGCGAGCCGGCCAAACGATCGACGGCGACGCAGACGCGCACCACCCGCCAGAGGCCGTCGCGGTCTCCGGCGAGCTTGCCGACGACGACGGCGGCGAGAACGCCGGTCAGCGCCAGCGCTCCCCAGGCGAGCGCGAGCAGCCGTTTTGCTCCCGAGCGCCGCATTCAACCCTCGACGGAGCCCTTGCCCAGAGCGCCCGGCGCGCCGAACGGCGGCTTCGGGCAATCGGCGATCGCGGCGGCGAAGAGAACGGTCGAGGGCATGCGGATTCCAGCGACGGCGGCGGGGGGAGGACTGGGCGAAACGGGAGCTTCTCCTCGCAGGACCGGCGGCCCGCGGCAAGTCCACGGCGGCGCCTCAGCCGCCGGCCACGCCCTCGCCTTTGCACCGCAGGTCGACGAAATCGTCCGTCCCGACGGTCAGCCACGGACGCGGCGCGTGACCGTAGGCGGCGAGGATCAGGAACTCGTCCTGATCGTCGACCCGCGCGCCCACGACCATGACCATCTCGTCGGCCGGGTTGCGCACCGCGCCGTCGAACGCCCGGTGGACCAGACGGAAGGGATTGACGCCTTCGAGGTCCGCGCTTCGGACCCGCATTCCCCAAAGCATTTCGTGCGGCTTGACGAGGCCGACCGGCCGCCACGCATCGAGCGGCAGCAAGGGGGCCGCGTCGGCCAGGACGCGCCTCACGTGCGGAAAGAGACAAGCGATGTGAATGTGAAGCTGATCCTGCGCCCGGACGCCTGCCGAATTGACGAGCAGCACGACCTGCTCGCGCGACGGCGGACGGCCGTTTGTCGTCTTGATCATCGCGCGCGCCCGCCACGCCTGGGCGAAATAGTTCGGAGCCTCCGGCGATTGCAGGAACGGGTCCTCGATGCCGATGCTCCGCCGCGTCGGCGACAGGATCAGGTCGTTCGCCCAGGGCGGCCGAAGGACGACATGGCCGCGATCCACGCCTCCGTCCAGATCGACCGCGAGGCAGGGAAACGCCAGCGTGGTCAGCCGGGCGTCGGCCGTGCAGGCGCGCACGACCCGCCAGAGGTCGTCGCGCTCCGACGCAGCGGCGACTGCGCAGGAAGCCAGGGCAAACAGGCCGCCCGCGAGCAGCCGGGCGAAGAGCCGCCATCCCCACCGTTCAAGGAGCGCCATGGTCAGTCCTTGACGAAGGCCGTCCGCGGAATGCCCTGCGCGTAGAGGAGCGCAGTGAGGTCCGCGTGGTCGATGCGGGCGTGCGCGGCGGCGGCGACCTGGGGCTTGGCGCGAAAGGCGACGCCGAGACCTGCGACCGAGAGCATCGCGAGATCGTTGGCGCCGTCGCCGACCGCGAGCGTTTCGTCGAGGGCGAGCCCCATCCCGGCGGCGATTTCAAGGAGCGCCGCGCGCTTGGCGTCGCGGCCGAGAATCGGCTCGGCGATCGAGCGGCAGGCCTGGGTGAACATATCGATGGATTTGTCCGGCGGTACCCAGCCGGCCTCGAAATGAACCTCGGCGACGCGCCGATAATTGCCATTGAGAAAGCCGAGCAGCATCTCGGCCAGGATGATGCGGGTGGCGGCATCGACCCGGCCGGTGATGCCGAAATCCACCGCGATCAGTTCGCCGCCGGCGCC
>CAIZGR010000054.1 GCA_903932535.1 uncultured Hyphomicrobiales bacterium
CCGGTCCACTTGAGCTTCGCCGCCTCTGCCTTCGTGCGGTAGCCGCCGTTTGGACACGCGAAGATTAGGCACTGCGGGGCAACAAGGCGAACCCAGGCCACGATGGCGGCCTGGATAGATGATTCTACGTTTCGCGGCGACCTCGAGGCTTTAGGCCGCCTCGTCGTCGTTCGCGGGGAGGTCGTCATCGAACTCACGGGCGTCTTCGTCCTTTTGCTGCTGTATCTTGCCGAGCATGATTTCTTGGCCCTCGCTCCATGCAGCGGTCCACACGGAAATAAGATTACCAGGAAGCGTCCGTGGCGGCTCGCACTTCTCACCTCTCAAACCCGCCCGCTTGCCTTCCTCGCGAACGCGATCATCGATGGGCTCGCGGTCCACTTCGTCGAGCAGGGAGAACTGCGTGCCGACCGGCGCGCCGACCCAGCGGGCGACCTTCAGTTCGCGCTCGATGCGCTCGCGGAGATCGGCAGAGCCCTCCGGGTCTTCGAGCTTGATCGCAACCTTGATATCGGAGAGGTGGGTGCCTTCTGCCTTGATCAATTTCGCTACATTTTTCAGGGCAGCATCCGCGGCCTTCTTGGCTTCCAGCGCCTTCTCGTAGTCGCGCTTGTGACGGAAAAATAGCGCCTGCTGCTGCTCGTCCGTCAGCGGCTCCTTGGCGACCTGCGGCTTGTTCGTCGGCCCCTTCGGCGCCTTGGCCTTCTTTTCGTTGTCGTCGGGAGCGACGTCTCTGTCTGCGGCTGGAACGGCGCGGCGCTTTTTATTCTTGACCCCAGGCGGACGGCCTCGCCCTCTTTTTGCTGGCTCGCTCATATTCGGTTCTCATGAGGAATCCCCTGCTGGTAAATATGTGCGACATTTTTTCGGCGCCGTAAAGTGATTATTTTGTTGACAGCCGATTAAATGCGGATATTGTCGCTTTCAGGCCAGCCGCGGACGCCGCCGGTCAAGGCAGGGGATGCCGAACATGAACGTGATTAAATGGGACGGCGAGAAAATTTCTCGCCCGTGTTTGGTTTCTGGCTTGCCTATCGACCGCTACCACGCCGCCGATATTTGCGACGGGCCGTCAATTTCGTCGAGCGGCCTGCGCACGATTTTTTCCAAGAGCCCTGCGCACTTCTGGGCGGAGTCGGCGCTGAACGACGAGGAAGACGAGGAAGACGAGGAAGCCAAGAAGGAAAGCGAGGCGCTGATATTCGGCTCCGCTGTCCACTGGCTGATCCTCGGCGAAGACAATTTCTCCGCCAAGTACGTCATGCGGCCTGCGAGGGCGCCGGACGGCGAGGCGTGGCACAGCAACAAAACGATCTGCAAGAATTGGGTGAAACAGCAGGCGGCTGAAGGCCGCGTTGTGCTGACGCCGAAACAGATCGCCGCGATTCGTGGCATGGCGCGCTCGCTGTCCAAGCATCCTTTGGTTGAGGCCGGGTGCCTGAATGGAGGTGTCGAACTTTCGCTGTTCTGGAAGGACAAGGAAACCGGGATTTGGTTGAAGGCGCGGCCTGACACTATTCCGTACGATTCGCGAGACGTGGTCGACCTTAAGACGTCGGCGAAGTTTGGTGCCGATCTCGACAAGGCAATTTTTCTGGATTTTCGCTACGACATGCAGGGCGAGCTCATTCGATGGGGCATGAAAGAGGTGCTTGGCGTCGATGTCGAAAGCTTCACGCTGATCTTTGTCGAGAAGAAGCGTCCGTATTCCGTAGAGGCTGTTTCGATCAGCGCTGACGACCTTGCGGAAGCTGGCTATGACCTGCGCATGGCGCTCAAGACGTTCAAGTTCTGCTTGGAAACGGGCAATTGGTTCGGGCCTGCTGGAACGCAGGGCGACGCGCGGTACGCCTTCAAGAAGGAATGGATCGGCGATCATTCCGGCTTCAAGCGGTCGATGCTGGAACGAGAAATTACGCCGCCGGCGATCAGGGGATAAGTGATGTCTGTGGATTTGGAAAAAATTGAAGGGCGCATTGATCGCGCCGTTGCGAGCGGGACCGAAGTGTCCATGTCGCTCGGCGGAGTGCAGATCAAAGATCTTGGGCAGTTGCTCGAGATCTCGAAAATGATGTCCATTGCCGGCGTGGCGGTGCCCTATCATCTCAGGGGCAACCCAGGCGCCTGTCTGGCGGTGGCGATGCGAGCTTTGCGCAACGGGTTCGATCCATTCGAACTCGCCGAACATTCCTACACGATGAAGAAATCCCAGAAAGGGCCGGATGGGCGCTGGGAAGAAGTCGAAACGATCGCGTTCGACTCCTTCGTCATTCGCGCAATTATCGATGCTCACGCTGGCATGACCGGGCCGATCCGCTACGCCTACGAGGGCGAGGGCGACGACATGGTGTGCATCGCGACGTGTCGGCCTCCTGGCGAGAAAGAGGCGATCGTCCACAAGTCGCCGACGCTCGGCGCGCTCAAGGCGGCGCGCGGCCGTAACGACAAGGGATCCATCAAGGGCTCTCCGCTCTGGGAGACTAAACCGCAGCAGCAAATGGCGTACGACACGGGCCGGGATCTGTGCCGGCGCTACTTTCCGGCTGTCCTTCTCGGTTGGCACGATCGGGACGAAATGGACGAGAACGTGCCGCCAGAGCGGGTCATTGATCCGCCAAAGACTTCTGGCCTGCGCGATCGACTTCGCGCGCCAAAGGAATCGCAGCGCGGCTTCGACGCCGCGCAGATCGCCAAGACGATTGACGGCGAGGTCGCCAAGAGCGCGACCAAGCCGAAAGAGACCACTGTCGCCGCCACTCCCTCGGCGCCAGTGCAGGCCGCTGCTGAGACCGAGCCCGGTTCCCCTGCCGAAGGTTCAGGACTCGCGGCGGCCGACCAATCCCCGGAAGGGGGTACAGCGCCTGATGCTACGCAAGCACGGTCAGAGCCGTCGGCGACGGAGGCCTCCCACAGCGCCTCCGTCGCCGATCCTTCCGAAGAGATCGTTGGGCCCGGACCCGACGAAGGCGCGCCGGCCACGGACGCGCCGGAACCCGCGGAGGCGTCGGACGATGGCTCCTCCGCGGGTGTGTCTTCAGAGCCTTCGTTCGAGCCATGGAAGGCGCCGCCGATACCGAACAACGAGCGCGAATACGTGCAGTACGTCCGCGACATTTTGGCGGACCCGGAGCTTGTGAATGCTGACGACGCTCGCGATTGGTGGAACTCGAAGGAGCAGAAGAAGCTGCGCAATTCATTTCCGAATATGACGAGTGAGATCATCGACGAGTGCAAGACGATCGTCGGTGCTAAGATCAAGCAACTGAAAGGGGAATAGACATGAGCCTAAATTTTCATACTGCGCTGTTCTTAGTGAACACGAAGGCGCGCGGACTGTTGATCGCTTACGAATGGTGCGACCGCGACGGCAAAGACGTCAACGGCAAGCCGGTCAAGACCGACCTGTTCAAGACCTTGGACCAATCCATCAAGGTTGGTGATCTGGTGCTCGGCGAGACGCAGTCCCGCCACAAGCTCTGCGTCTACAAGGTGGTCGAGGCGGACGTCGAAGTTGACCTAGAGCGAGACTTCTACATTCCGTGGGTCATCGGCAAGGTGACGTCGAACCTGCCGGAACTGAAGGCCAACGAGGAAGAGATGCTCTCCGCGATCCGCCGGAAGGACAAGGAGAAGAAGCGCGCCGAGCTCGCCGACACGATGCTGAAGGACTACGGCGAGGTAGTGCGCGGTCTGGCGATCGCCAGCGGCGGCCCGGCGCTTCCGGCAGCGAACAACGTTCCTGTGCCGCCTGAGACGCCGCAGGACTAAACGAGACCAGAGCAACCCGCCTAAGACTTTCAGGCCCCACGAGGGTTGCTCAGTAGAAGAAGAAGCATCCGCTTCTTCTTGTCTGCTCACTGCGTGAGCAGAACCAAGGCCAATAGGACCCTCTCGTGGGGTGGAAAAGTCCGGGAGAGGGTCCGGGCTGAGGATGAGGAGGCTGTCATCGCCGCCTGCCCACGTTGCGGCAAGCCGAGAGTCCGCAAGAACAAGGTCTACGGCTATCGGAAGTGCCGGCGCTGTGGCGTCCTTTCTGGCGACGCCCGCCTAGATCGCAGCGGTTTCCCCACAAGCGAGTCGCCCGCTTTTGAGTGCGACGCAGGAGAAAATGAACATGAGCGAATCCCACGGGACAGCAGCATCGGGATATCCGGCGGTGACGGATCGCCCCGCGCCAAGCTCAAGGCCGTATGGCGTCGGGGGGGCGGCGCCGAACCTCAAGGCGGTTCCGAGCACGCCGACGCTTGACGCAACCATCAACGAACTGCACGGCCAGGGGCAGCGCTTGCAGGAGGCCGTCGGGCGCGCGCGGGAGTTCGCGGACAAGCTTCTAGGCGCCGAGCCG
>CAIZGR010000055.1 GCA_903932535.1 uncultured Hyphomicrobiales bacterium
GCGCGCTTCTGCTCGTCCTTGAGGATGTCGTAGGCCTCGTTGACTTCCTTGAAGCGGGACTCGGCCTTCTTGTCCCCCGGGTTACGGTCGGGGTGGAGTTGCATGGCGAGCTTGCGGTAGGCCTTTTTCAGGTCGTCCGCGCTCGCGTCCCGCGCGACGCCGAGAATCGCGTAATAATCCTGCTTGGCCATGTCAGCTCTCTGTCCGGCGCTCAAACAAGAGACGCGCCCGCGTGACGGTTAAGCGCGGGCGCGCCGCCGGGTCCATCTCTACCGCGACCGGGATACGCGCGGCCGGGGTCAGGCCGATTTCTTCTTGTCGTCAACTTCCTCGAACTCGGCGTCAACGACCTTGTCACCGCCCGCGGAGGCGCCACCGGCCGCGCCGGCGCCCTGGCCACCGCCCGGTCCTCCCTGGGGACCGCCCGGGCCGCCCGGCTGCGGGCCGCCCTCGGCCGCCTGCGCCTTATACATCGCCTCGCCGATCTTCATCGCCGCCTGGCTGAGCCGCTCGGTGGACGATTTCAGCACCTCGGCGTCGGTGCCTTCCATCGCCGTCCTGGCAGCCGCCACTGCGGCCTCGGCCTCACCGCGGTCCTGCGCCGACACCTTGTCGCCGTGCTCCTTCAGGTTCTTCTCGACCTGATGGACCAGCGCGTCAGCGTGGTTCTTCGCCTCGACAAACTCGCGGCGCTTCTTGTCGGCCTCGGCGTTCGCCTCCGCGTCGCGCACCATGCGCTGGATGTCGGCCTCGTTCAGCCCGCCGCTGGCCTGGATGCGGATCTGCTGCTCCTTGCCGGTGGCCTTGTCCTTGGCCTGCACCGAGACGATGCCGTTGGCGTCGATATCGAACGTCACCTCGATCTGCGGCACGCCGCGCGGCGCCGGCGGGATGCCGGCGAGATCAAAATTGCCGAGCAGCTTGTTGTCGCCCGCCATCTCGCGCTCGCCCTGGTAGACCTTGATGGTCACCGCGGTCTGGCCGTCATCGGCGGTCGAGAACACTTGGCTCTTCTTGGTCGGGATCGTGGTGTTGCGGTCGATCAGCCGGGTGAACACGCCGCCCAGCGTCTCGATGCCGAGCGAAAGCGGGGTGACGTCGAGCAGCAGCACGTCCTTGACGTCGCCCTTCAGCACCGCGCCCTGCACGGCGGCGCCGATCGCCACCACCTCGTCGGGGTTGACGTTGCGCGCCGGCTCGCGGCCGAAGAAGGTCTTCACCGCCTCGATGACCTTGGGCATGCGGGTCATGCCGCCGACCAGGATCACCTCGTCGATCTCGGACGCCTTCACGCCGGCGTCCTTCAACGCGGCGCGGCAGGGGTCGAGCGTCTTCTGGATCAGGTCGTCCACCAGGCTTTCCAGCTTCGCCCGGGTGAGCTTCATCACCAGGTGCTTCGGCCCGGAGGCGTCGGCGGTGATGAAGGGCAGGTTGAGCTCGGTCTCCTTGGAGGAGGACAGCTCGATCTTGGCCTTCTCGGCGGCTTCCTTGAGCCGCTGCAGCGCCAGCTTGTCGCGGCGCAGGTCGATGCCCTGCTCGCGTTTGAACTCGTCGGCCAGGTAGTCGATGATGCGGGCGTCAAAATCCTCGCCGCCGAGGAAGGTGTCGCCGTTGGTGGATTTCACCTCGAACACGCCGTCGCCCAGCTCGAGCACGGAGATATCGAAGGTGCCGCCGCCGAGGTCATAGACCGCGATGGTGCCGGACTTCTTTTTGTCGAGGCCGTAGGCGAGCGCCGCCGCGGTCGGTTCGTTGATGATGCGCAGCACTTCCAGCCCGGCGATCCGGCCGGCGTCCTTGGTGGCCTGGCGCTGGGAGTCGTTGAAATAGGCCGGAACTGTGATGACCGCCTGCGTCACCGGCTCGCCGAGATAGGATTCGGCGGTCTCCTTCATCTTGCCGAGCGTGTATGCGCTGATCTGGCTGGGCGAGTAGCGCTCGCCGCGGGCTTCCAC
>CAIZGR010000056.1 GCA_903932535.1 uncultured Hyphomicrobiales bacterium
ATGCCGAACGTCACCCTCAGCGAAGCGAGCACGCGCGGTTCGGTCGCGACGCTCAACATGCCGCCAAATCCGAGCGTCGAGGCCTTGAAAACCAAGGCGGCGAGCGGAACGAGCACGACGACCGTCAAATAGACGAGCGTCACGGTCATCGTCGGCGCGAAGCCCGGCAGCGCGCTCGGCCCCTCGAGCGGCCTCAGCGCCTTCGCGAGGGACATCAATGCAGGGCCTTGGCGATGTCGTCGAACATGCCGCCGTCGGCGAAGAACTTCGCCTGCGCCTTCTTCCAGCCGCCGAAGGCTCCATCGACCGTGATCAGGTCGAGCTTCGGGAAACGCGCGAGATCCGCCTTGTCCGCATATTCGGGGCTCGCCGGGCGGAGGTAGTTCTTGGCGATCAGCTTCTGCGCCTCGGGCGCATAGAGGTAGTTGAGATAGCCTTCCGCGACCTTCCGCGTGCCCTTGGCGTCGACGTTGCCGTCGACCAGCGAGACCGGCGGCTCGGCGAGGATCGACAGCGACGGCGCGACGATCTCGAACTGGTCCTTGCCGAATTCCTGGAACGCCAGGAAGGCGTCGTTTTCCCAGGCGATCAGCACGTCGCCGAGGCCGCGCTGGGCGAAGGTGATGGTGGAGCCGCGCGCGCCGGTGTCGAGGACCGGGGCGTTCTTGTAGATGCCGGCGACGAAGGCCTTGGTCTTCGCCTCGTCGCCGCCGAAGGTCTTCAGACCGTAGCCCCAGGCCGCCAGGAAGTTCCAGCGCGCGCCGCCGGAGGTCTTCGGGTTCGGGGTGATGACGGAGACGCCGGGCTTGGCGAGGTCGTCCCAATCGTGGACCCCCTTGGGGTTGCCCTTGCGCACCAGAAACACGATCGTCGAGGTGTAGGGCGACGAATTGTGCGGCAGCCGCTTCTGCCAGTCGGCTGGAATTTTGCCGGTTCTGGCGCTGATGGCGTCGATGTCGGCGGCGAGCGCCAGGGTCACGACGTCGGCGGCGAGGCCGTCGATCACCGCGCGCGCCTGGGCGCCCGAGCCGCCGTGGGAGGCCTGAACCGTGACCGTCTCGCCGGTCTTGGCCTTCCAATCGGCTGCGAAGGCGGCGTCGACCGCTTTGTAGAGTTCGCGCGTCGGATCGTAGGACACGTTCAGCACCGTCGTGTCGGCCAGCGCGGCGCCGGCCGCCAGCGCTATCGCGAGCGCGGCCGCGCGACCCAGGCCGCCGGCCGCGAACGCGAGAATACGGCCAGGGTGCGCTGCGTTCGCCATTCGAATGTTACCTGTCACAAATAGTACCTATAAAATAGACTTAATGATTTCGATTGAGAATGACAAGCAGGAATCCGGCGTCGCGGCTCCGCGCGCCACGCAGACCTCCCGCAGGAACGAGGCTCGGACTCGCGCCGCGGCGAGCCCCCTCCGAAGCTGCCGAAGGGAGGGGTCGGCGCCTCGCCGCCCGGCGCACACGCCCGGTTCGGCGTGACCATCCGCCGCGTCCGCCCGGATTGTCGAAACGCGGCCGCGGTCATAGAGTCGAAACGATTGTGGAAAGCCGCGGACGCAAGGCGTCGGAGAAGGGTAATGGCCTATCGGATCGTTGCCGAGCTGTGCACCAGTTGCGGCGCCTGCGAGTTGGACTGCCCGAACGAGGCGATCAGCATGGACCGCTTCACCTATGTGATCGATCCGGCGAAATGCACCGAATGCGTCGGGTTCTACGAAACCTCGCATTGCGCCTCGGTCTGCCCTGTGCCCGGCACATGCGTGCCGGCCGATGCGGCGAGCCCGGGCGAAGCGGGCGGCCCCTGAGGTCGCGGCGCCGGGCGCGTCAAAACTCCGCCATGCGCTCCCACAGCCGCGCCGCCTGGGCGCGCGCCTCGGCCGTGATCCGCTCGAAATCGCCGGTGACGAGCGCGCCGTTGTCGACCACGATACGGCCGCCGACGACCACGTGGAGGATCGCGCCGTCGCGTCGCACCACGCAGTCGCCGAGCGAACCGGGCGCGAGCGGGGCGCTCGTCGCGCCGAAGCGCTCCGCCGCCAGCGCGTGTCCCGCGGCCAGCCGGCCCTCGACGCCCCGGTCGCCGTTGACGGCGGCGAGCCGGCGCAGCGCCTCGTCCTCCGCCGCCATGTCCGGGCCCCAGCCGTCGACGCCGAGCGCGACGCGCTGCGTCGCTGACAGGGCGGAGGCGTAGCCGACCCGGTTGCCCTCGTTGGAGCGCGGGTTGTGGACGAACCATGCGCCGGCCGCCGCCGCGCGCCGCACGTGATCGACGCTCAGATGCACCCCGTGCGCCAGGATCGAGCCCGAGGGCAGCGCGTCGAGGGCGCTCAGGCGTTCGAGCGGACCGGCCCAGCCACGACGGCGCGCGTCCTCGACGTCGGCGCGGTCCTCCGCGACATGGACATGGACGACGGTTCCGAGCTCGCGTGCGAGCGCGCCGGCCTCGCGGATCGTGTCGTCGGACACGGTGAAACTCGCGTGCAGGCCGACGAGCCCGCGCACGAGCGGCGAGGGCGCGAGGCTGCGGCAGGCTGCGAGCCCGCGCCGCGCCTCCTCGCGGCCGAAGTTGCGCTCGCTCGCGCCGTAGCACAGCAGCGTCCGGACGCCGAGGTCGGCCGCAGCGCGCGCGAGGATCGGGAGCGAGTCCGCGATCAGGTTCGGCGATTCGTGGTGGTCGACGAGCGTCGTCACGCCGGCGCGCAGCGCGCAGGCGAGGTAATCGCGCGCGGCGGCGTCGAGGCTTGGCGCGTCGAGGGCGCGATCGAGCCGCCACCACACCCGTTGCAGAATCTCGAGGAAATCGCGCGGCGGCGGCTCGGGCGGCGGCATGCCCCAGCGCGCGAGGCCGCTGTAGAGGTGGGTGTGAGCGCAGACCGCGCCCGGCGCGATTTCTCCGTCGGGGCAGGGGAGCGCGGCGGCGCCGGGGGGCGCCTCGGCGACGACGCGGCCGCCCTGGATCGCGACGATGCGCCCATGGCGGTCGGGGCCGACGACGAGGGCGTCGCTCACCGCCACCGCTCGCGTTCGGCGTCGGGGATGCGGCCGACGTTGATCGCGCGCGCGGCCGGCGAATCCTTCATCGGCAGGCGCGTCCGCCGCACCCCGTCGAAGGCCGCGAGCGCGCCCGCAACCGCTCCGGCGGTCGGCACGAGGCCGATTTCGCCCACGCCCTTGGCGCCGAACGGCCCCTCGGGCTCCGGGTCCTCCACCAGGATGACCTCGATCTCCGGCATGTGCTGGGCGCGCAGGACGCCGATCTCGCGTAGCTTGAACGTCACCGGCATGCCGTCCTTGCAGGGAAGCTCCTCGGTCAGCGCGTAGCCGAGCCCCATCTGCACCGCGCCCTCGATCTGCGCCTCGCATTGCTGCGGGTTCAGCGCCCGGCCGACGTCGTGGGCGGCGGTCACCTTGGCGACGGCGCCCTTCTCGTCGAGCGCGACCACCTGGGTCGCGAAGCCGTAGGTCGTGTGCGTCTTGATCCGGCCATCCTTGAGTTGCCCCGCGGCTGTGGTGTCGTCGATCCGCACTTCGCCTGCGTAGACTTGGCCGACGAGGTCGGCGAGCGTCCGCCCGGCGACGAGGTCGGCCTTCAGCTTTTCGGCCGCGTCGACCACGGCGCGGCCCGCGAGCAGGCTGCCGCGCGATCCCGTCGTCTGGCCGCAGCCGAGCTCGAAGCGGCTGTTGACTTGTGGCCGGAAAACGGCCGCGGGCAGGCCGGTGACCTCGACCGCGCATTGGGTGAGGATCGTCAGCAGGCCCTGGCCCATTTCGGTGAAGCCGGTGTGGAGTTCGACGCGGCCGCCGGGCGCGACGACGAGGCGGGACCGGCCGAACTCGATCGCGCCGTTGCCGAGGCCGGAGTTCTTGAACCCGCAGGCGATTCCGACCGCGCGCCCCTCCGCGCGCGCCGCGTCCCAGGCGGGCTTCACCGCGAGCAGGGTCTTTTCCGCGCCGACCGACTTTTCCAGCCTCTGCCCGGTCGTCGTCAGGTCGCCGACCCGCACGATGTTGCGCCAGCGCATATCCCAGCCGTCGAGGCCGGCCTTCTCGGCCAGCAGGTCGATACAGCCTTCGATGGCGAAGCTCGTCTGGTTGACGCCGAAACCACGCATCGCGCCGCAGGGCGGATTGTTGGTGTAGGCCGCGATCGCCTCGACCGCGAGCGCGGGCATCCGGTAGGGGCCGCAGGCGTGGCCGGCGGCGCGTTCGAGCACCTTGCCGCCGACGGAGGCGTAGGCGCCCGAATCCCCGAGAATGTCGATTTTCGCCGCGGTCAGAAGGCCCTCGGCGTCGCACCCGACCGTGTAGGTCATGGTCAGCGGGTGCCGCTTGGGGTGCATGCGGATCGACTCTTCTCTGGTGAGTTCGATTCGCACCGGACGCCCGGTCAGGCGCGCGAGCAGCGCGGTCTGCGCCTGGACCGTCATATCCTCCTTGCCGCCGAACGCGCCGCCGTTCGGGACCAGCTCCACGAACACGCGCGCCTCCGGTTCGCCGAGCACCGACGCGATCTGGCGGCGGTCCTCGAAGATGCCCTGGCCCTGGCTGAACACATGCAGCCGGCCGTCGGGCAGGGGTTTTGCGAGGCACGCCTCCGGCTCCAGGAACAGGTGCTCGATGCGCTGGGTTCGCCATTCGCCGCCGACGACATGGGCGGAAGACGCGAGCGCGGCTTCGACGTCGCCGCGGGCGTAGCGTGTGGTCGAGAGCACGTTGCCGTGCTTCGGATTGACCTGCGGCGCGCCGGGCCGGATCGCCTCGGCGGGATCGAGCACCGGGGGCAGGGGCTCGTATTCGACGGCGACGAGGGCGGCGGCCTCGCGGGCGAGGCGGAGCGTCTCGGCGGCGACGGCGGCCAGCACGTCGCCGACATAGCGCGCTTCTTCGCCTTCGGCGACGAAGACCGGCCAGTCCGCATAAATCTGCCCGACCCAGCGGTCGCCGGGCGCGTCGGCGGCGGTCGCGACCGCCGCGACCCCGGGCGCCGCGAGCGCCTGCGAGACGTCGACGCGCACGATCCGGGCGCGGGCGTGGGCCGAGAGCACGAGCGCGCCGTAGAGCATGCCCGGCGCGTCGACGTCGGCGACGAAGGGGCGGTCCCCGAGCGCGAGCTCGGCGCTCTGCCAACGCCTTAGCGCCTTGCCGACGCCGCCGTCCTCGACGACGGCGGGCCACGCGCCGCCGAACTTCGCTTCCTGGATGAGCTCGACCGCGTCGAGAATCTTCACGTATCCGGTGCAGCGGCAGAGATGCCCGTCGAGCAGGCGCGCCATCTCGGCGCGCGTCAGCCGCTCGCCCTGGTCGGTGATCCACTTGATGCGCAGCACGAGGCCGGGAGTGCAGAAGCCGCATTGCAGGCCGGCCGCCGCCTGGAACGCGTCGGCGTAGAGGCGCCGCTCGTTGTCGGAGACGCCTTCGAGGGTGGTGATCGCGCGGCCCTGGACCTGCTCGGAGCGCACCGCGCAGGCGAGCTTGGGCTGGCCGTCGAACAGCATCAGGCAGGCGCCGCATTCCCGCTGCGGCGAGCAGCCGGCCTTGACCGACTTGATCTTGAAGGTTTCCCGCAAGGCCTCGATGAAGAGCTGATCGGGCGGAGCCTCGAACTGGCGCGCTTCGCCGTTGAGCTTGAACTGGATCGTCTTCATGCGGTCCGCCGGGGTCGTGCGCGCGAGCGGCGCGCAGGTCAGATAGGCCTGGACGCGTGGGCGAGGGAGGTGTTTCATTGTCGCAGCCGGGGGGCCAGCACGTCAAACCGCGCCCGTCATTGCGAGGAGCGAAGCGACGAAGCCATCCAGGGGTCGTAGAGCGCCCTACGATCCCTGGATGGCTTCCCCCGGGCTTTGACCCGGGGGTCGCTCGCAATGACGGGATTGGGTCACGCTTCAAAGCCGCGAGACGTCTCCTATGCGACACAACCTTCGAGTGAACGGCGCGCGGCTGATGTCGCGCCTGGAGCGCCTTGCGGCGGCCGGCGCGCGGGCCGACGGCGGGGTCGACCGTCTCGCGCTGACCGACGCCGACCGCGAGGGCCGCGACCTCGTCGCCGGCTGGATGCGCGCGCTCGGCCTCGAGGTCGGGATCGACGCGATCGGCAATGTCGTGGGCCTGCGCCGCGGCCTCGAAGAGGGCGCGCCGGTCATGATGGGCAGCCACATCGACACGGTGCGCACCGGCGGGCGCTACGACGGCGCGCTCGGGGTGCTGGCCGGGCTCGAAGTGGTCGAGACGCTCGCCGAGGCCGGCGTCGTCACCCGCCGGCCGCTGGCGGTGGCCTTCTTCACCAACGAGGAAGGCGCCCGCTTCCAGCCCGACATGTTCGGCAGTCTCGTCTTCACCGGCGCGCTGCCGCTGGAAAAAGCGCTCGCGACCGTCGGGGTCGACGGCGCGGTCGCGGGCGAAGAGCTTCGGCGCATCGGCTACGCGGGTTCGGCGCCGGTCGGCAAGCCCGACGTCCACGCCTATGTCGAGCTGCACGTGGAGCAGGGGCCGACGCTGGAGGCGGAAGGTTTCACCATCGGCGCGGTCGAAGGAGTGCAGGGCATCTCCTGGACCGAGCTGACGCTGACCGGCCAGTCGAACCACGCCGGCACGACGCCGATGCGGATGCGCCGCGACGCCGGCTACGTCGCCGCCGAGATCGCCGCCTTCGCCCGCCGGCTCGCCCGGGAGATCGGGGGCAATCAGGTCGCCACCGTCGGCGCGCTGACGCTCTCACCCAATCTCGTCAACGTCGTCGCCGAACGGGCGGTGATGACGGTCGACCTGCGCAACACCGACAACGCACAGCTCATCGAGGCCGAGCGGCGCCTTGCCGCCTTCGTGTCCGAGACCGCCGCGGCCGAGGGCGTGACGGTGGAGCGCCGCACGCTCGCCCGCTTCGACCCCGTCGCTTTCGCGAAGCCGCTCGTTGCGCGCGTCGAGGCGATCGCGCGGGAGTTCGAGTTCTCCGTCAAGCGGCTGCCGAGCGGCGCGGGACACGACGCGCAGATGCTGGCGGCGGTCTGCCCGACCTGCATGATCTTCGTGCCGAGCGCAGGGGGGATAAGCCACAACGTCGAGGAATACACCGCCCCCGACCATTGCGCCGCCGGCGCCGACGTGCTGCTGCGGCTCGTGACCGAGCTTGCGGAATGAGGCGGCGGCGGAACCCCTTCCCCGGCTCCGCCGGGGAAGGGGGCCCGAAGGGCCGGATGGGGTGCGGCCCGCTGCTACCGCCCCTGATCGCTTGCCTCGAGGTTTCTCCGAACTTCCCGTGCGAGCGCTTGGCTTTCCGCACCCCATCCGTCGCCTTCGGCGGCGCCTGCCCCGGCGAAGCCGGGGAAGGGGGCGTGGCATGACCCGCCAACTCATCCGCGACGCCCTGATCGTCACCGGCGACGGCCGCACGCCGCCGTTTCCCGGCGACGTGCTGATCGACGGCGACCGCATCGCGGCGCTCGGCGCCCCGAGCCCGACCGAGGCCGCGACCGCCGACCGGGTCATCGACGCGGCCGGCCGGGCGCTCGCGCCCGGCTTCGTCGACACCCACAACCACGGCGCGCTCGGCGGAACGGCGCCCGGGGACAGCGGCCTGCCGATCGCCTGCGAACTCGCCATTCTCGGCGGGGTGACGAAGCGCGTCTGCGGCGTCGACGGTCTCTCGCCAGCCCCCGTCGCCGAGGCGCAGCGCTCGCAATACGCGGCGCAACTGAAGCCGCTCGACGGGGCCATTCAAGGCGAATGGACATGGCGCTCGGTGGCCGAATTCCTGGCTTGGCATCGCGGGCGATCGGTCACCGACATGGGGCTCTATCTCGGCCATTCGGCCGTGCGCCGCGTCGTGATGGCCAACGTGGCGCGCCCAGCGTCCGACGCGGAAATCGCGGCGATGGCGGAGGTGGTCAGGCGCGAGGCGCCGCTGACGCTCGGCGTCTCGACCGGGCTCGTCTACAATCCCGCTGTCTATTCCGACGAGCGGGAGATCGCCGCGCTGGTGCGCGCGTTCAATGCGGTGAAGCCCGGCGCCCTCTTTCCCCACCTGCGTTCGGAGAGCGACAATATCATCGCGAGCGCGAAGGAAGTGATCGGCGCGGCGATCGAGGGCGGCGGCGGCTATTGCAACGAGCACTCGAAGATCGCTGGCGCCCAGAACTACGACCGCATCGGCGAGCTCGAAAGCCTGCTCGCCGACGCCGCCTCGCTCGTCCCGACCATGGAGAACATGTACCCCTACACCGCGGGCTCGACGACCGGCGACGCGATCTTCCCGCCCGAGATGCGGGCGGGGGGACGAGCGGAGTTTCTGGCGGCGCTCGACGATCCCGCGCGGCGCGCGGCGACGATCGCCAAGATGCGCTTCGATTCGAAAAGCTGGGACAATTTCATTCATTTCTGCGGCGGGCTTCAGGGCATTCAGATCGCGGGCGTGAAGCCGGGCGTCGGCGACGCCTTTCTCGGCCGCGCCTTGAGCGACGTCGCGCGCGCGGCCGGCGTCGCCGATCTCGACAGCGAAGCCGCCTATGCCGCGGCGTTCGACTTCTTCAGCGCCAATCGAGGCGAGGTCGCGATCATCAGCCATTACGGCAACGAGGCGACGATGGAGCGCTTTTTCCGCCGCCCGACCATGGCCATCTGCACCGACGGCCTGATGCCGGGGCCCGGGCAGAAGCCGCATCCCCGCTCGCTCGGCGCGTTCCCGAAGGCGCTGCGGATGGCGCGCGAGATGGGGATTCCTCTGGAGCAGATGGTGTGGCGGATGGCGACGCTGCCCTGCCGCTTCCTCAACCTGCCCGACCCGACGCTGAGAGTCGGCGCCGACGCGTCGCTGACCCTGTTCGACCCGGCGAGCGTGCGCGAGAACAACGATTATCTGAACCCGGAGGTCCGGCCATCGGGGATCGACTGTGTGTGGGTCCACGGGACTCTGGTGCTCGAACACGGCCGGCTTTTTGCGCCGGGGCCGTTCCCAGGACGGACGCTGACGAGCCCGGCACGGGCGTAGCGTGCTCCGTCGAGGGCGCTGGAGGGCGTTGCAAAAGTGCTGATTTTTCGAACCGCACGAAGCCGCGGTCCGTTCAAAAAACCAACAAACCTGCGGCGACTTTGTGGCTTCCGTCACGGACGATGACAAGGTATCGTCGCGGACGGGAGGACGCGTCGTTCTCCTCGGATAAACGCCAATCGGGGGGATTGCATGCTGAATCGAATGATCGCCGCCGGAGCCTTCGTGGCGGCCGGCCTCGTGCCGGCGGCCGCGAACGCGACGGTGCTCTACGACAACATCGGTCTCCCATCGGCGGGGGTCGACGCCGCTTCCCAAAATTATCCGCTTCTCGACTCCTTCTCGACCGGATCCCAGGCGGTGACCGTCGCCGGCGCCAGTCTCCTGGTCGACGCCGTCAATCCTGGCGATGGCGGTCTTTTTCTCGTTGGGCTTGTGGGTGACAACTCGGGCTCCCCGTCTCCTGTCCCTCTCGCCTTCGGCGCTGTCCTCGACAGCGCCTTGTCGGCGACGCTCGGCGTCGTCGATGCGTCCTTCAACGCGCCGGTGACGCTGGCGCCGAATACCCGATACTGGTTTGGAATAGACCTGCCGCCAGGGGGCGCCAGCTCGGTGCAGTGGTCGTATTCCTCGAACGACGCCGGCGTCGGCGTCGCCGGCGAATTCTGGTTCAATACTCAATTGGGCGTTCGACCCAACAGCGAGGGGCCTTTCCAGGCGCAGCTCACCGGAGTGGTCCCCGAGCCCTCGACGTGGGCG
The DNA here is from genome assembly GCA_903932535.1 of uncultured Hyphomicrobiales bacterium. Lineage (GTDB taxonomy): Bacteria > Pseudomonadota > Alphaproteobacteria > Rhizobiales > Beijerinckiaceae > Roseiarcus. Next base: position 9,736 of record CAIZGR010000056.1, read on the forward strand.
ATGCTGCTGATCGGCTTCGCCGGCCTCGGCTTCGCCGCGTATCGCCGACCGATCGGCAAAGCGGCGACCGCATCTGTTCGCGCCTGACGGACATCGGTCGTTCCGATAGCGGACCTTTTGGATTCCCGCGCGGCTGCGGCGCGCGGGAATCCAGCCCGCGCCTCTGGCCCCCTCTCATCCTTTTTCCAGAGACGCGCGCTGATCCGGGCCGATCCCGGCCTTGTCACTTCGCCTGTTTCACGAAACACTCGTCTTGTTTCGAAACAAGCGTCCCATGAGCGTTCCGACAGTCCACCCCTATGATTTCGATCCGACCTACGGCTTCGCGGTCGAAGAGCTTCGCGCGATCAGACCGCCCGAGGCGCCGCCCGGCTTCGACGCCTTCTGGCGCGCGCGCTACGCCGCCGCCTGCGGCGTCGATCCGCAGCCGCGGCTGAGCGAAAGCGCGTCCCGCCATCCGGACTGGCGCGTCCGGGACATCCACTATGCTTCGACCGACGGATTCGAGATCGGCGGCTGGCTCATGCTGCCGCGAGAGGGAGCGGTCAGGCGCGGCCTCGTCGTCGGCCATGGCTACGGCGGGCGCGAGCAGCCGGATTTCGACCTTCCGGTCCACGAGACGGCCGTGCTGTTTCCCTGCTTTCGCGGGCTCTCGCGCAGTCGCCGGGCGCGGATTTCCAGCGATCCGTATTGGCACGTGCTCCACGACATCGACAAGCCGGAGCGCTATATTCTGGGCGGCTGCGTCGAGGATCTCTGGCTGGCCGTCTCCGCGCTGACGGCGCTCCATCCCGAGGTCGAGGGACGGATCGGCTATTCCGGGACGAGCTTCGGCGGCGGCGTCGGCGCGGTGGCGATCGCCTTCGACCATCGCGTCGATCGCGGCCATCTGGTCGTGCCGACGTTCGCCAAAATGCCGCTCTGGCTGAGCCTGCCCACCGTCGGCAGCGGTCATGCGGTGCAAAATTATCGGAAAAAGCATCGGGACGTGCTCCAGACCTTGAGCTTCTTCGACGCGGCGACGGCGGCGACACGCATCGCCGTCCCCATGCTCATGGCCGTCGCGCGCTTCGATCCGGTGGTGGCGCCGCCTTGCCAGTTTGCGGTCGCCAACGGGCTGCCGACGTCAAACCATCATGAAACCGTCATCCTGGATGCGGGTCATGTCGACTATCCAGGCGGCGAGGCGCAGCACGCGCTCCTCTCGGACAAGGTCAAACGGTTCTTCGGGGCGACATGAGACGAGAATATCGCCGCTGGTACAGCCAGGCGCTTCATCGGGACATGGAGCTCCTGATCTTCGGCCATGCCGGCGCAAAGGTCCTGATGTTCCCGACGCGGGACGGCGGCTTCTGGGAATACGAGAAGCTCAGCATCGTCGGGAGCCTCGCCGACAAGGTCGACGCCGGCCATTTGCAGCTCTACTGCATCGAGGGGCTGGCGCGGGAGACCTTCTACGACCATGGCCGTCATCCGGCCGACCGCATCCGCCGCCACGCCGCCTACGAGGCCTATATCCTCCATGAGGTGTTGCCGCTGATGGCATGGAGCAACCCCCACGATTGCACGATGGCGATGGGGTGCAGCCTCGGCGCCTTCCAGGCCGCGAGTCTCGTGCTCCGGCATCCGCATCTCTTTCGCAAGCTCGTCGCCTTTTCCGGCCGCTACGATCTGACGACGAAGGTGGAATGTTTCGACGACCTCTTCCACGGCTATTACGACGACGACATCTATTTCCACACCCCGACCCATTTCCTGCCCGGCCTGAACTGCCCGTGGCGGCTGGAGAGCCTGCGCCGGCTGGACATCGTGCTCACCGTCGGCAGGGCCGACCCCTTCCTCGACAACACCCTCCACCTCAGCCGCCTGCTCGAGGAAAAGAGCGTCCGCCATCAGCTCCATTTCTGGGACGGCCGCGCCCACAGTCCGCGCGCCTGGCGAGAAATGGCGCCGCTGTATATTTGAGACGACGCTCGTCGAAGGGCGCTCGCGCCCCTCAGGCGGACATGGCGGTCCTGCGTCCGGACGCGAACGCCGAAGCCGTCGAGCGCAAGGGACGCGCTCCCCCCACGGAGGCGGGCCTCCTCGCAGCCCGGCGCAGCCGCCAGATTCTCGCCAAAAGCGTGTGTCTCAATCGCGCCGGCCGGGCGGCGAGCGCGCGCTCGGCATCGCGCCGTATGGAGGGCGCGCTCGGTATGCGGGCATGAGAGCAGGTTGGCGGACGAACATGCGGGCGCCGGGAAGGGAAAGGCCATGTCAAGAGGTCCGGGAACAGACATCTTCGATGCGGCGCCTTCGGATTCGCTGCCGGAGGCGGACGCCCGAGCCGAGGCCCCGGCGCCGGGTCGCCGTCAAAGGCTGCAAGGCGCCCTCCCGCAGGGGCATGCGCGCGCGTTTATAACGCCGCCCCTGGCCCGAAGGCCGGCGAGACGGCTCGAACGGCCTATCAAAAATTCGAAGTTCGCAATCGGAAGATAGCTGGCGGCGCGCCTGCGAGCCGAGCACGATGCGGCGGCGCGGGTGGCGAGGGCCGGAATCGTTGCAACTTTACATCCCAGGCGGGACGGCTCGCGATCCGCGAGCGAAATCTCCGCGACAAGGGGTCCTCGGGGCCTCGGCGAAACCGGAATGGCCGCTCCCCTTCCTCTTCGACGAGGATCGGGACGGCCAAGCTCGACGACAGCGGCGCCGGCTCGTTCAAGAGCAGCGGCAGGCCGCATTTCTCGGATACGCAGGATCGTTCATACGCCGGGCCGGGCCTCGCGGACCCGCGCGCCGCGGTCGCCCGGATGCGGGACCGCAGGTCGGCGTTCCGTCCCTCCAAAGGCCCCGGAGCGGTTTCTCTTTCGGCGTTCGGGGGGGACATCCTCCCTCGACCGGGGTCGAAATGGCGCAACTCGTCGACCTGAACGCCCGCCGCGCGTCGACGCGCCGCTTTCACGCCCACCGCCTGGAACGGCTGCTCCGCGACGGCCGGGATGGATCGTCGGCGTTCCGCGGCGAGCCTGAACGACGTCTGCGCGAGCGCAGCCTTCGTGCAATGCTGACTGACGATCAGGCTTCGCTCGAGATAAGCGCCGGATTTTTTCCGATCAGGTCCTGAAAGGCCACCCGCTTCGCTACAACAGTCCTGTCATAATTTCGACGTGCGATCCTTACAATTCGATATTATAAAGACGTTGTCGCACTGTTCCGCACGGGAGAGACTGGTTGCTTTGCTATTTGCTAAGAAATGGACGTGTCGTGGACGTCGCGATCCTGTCCGATCTCTCGGACAAAGAGGCCGTTGAACTGGCGCATTCTCTTTTCGAGCAGCAGGATGCTGACGGCTTCGAGGTCTGGGACAGCGCGCGGGTTATTTTCCGCTATCCCGCGCCAAGCTCAAGAGAAGCCTTGGACCGCCCGGCCGGCGGACCCGGCGCGACAACTTGAGCGCGAGACGCTGGCGCCGGCAGCGAAACCGGCATGAAGTATCTGTTCTTGTCGGCTGCCGAGACGTTGGCTGGGGGACCTGGATTCGAACCAAGATTGACGGAGTCAGAGTCCGCAGTTCTACCGTTGAACTATCCCCCAACGGCGGCCTTCGCGAAGCGGTCGCGCGGCGCAGGCCGGGTCAATAGCGAAGCCTTCGCGGCGACGCAAGTCTTTCCAAGCGTCCGCGGGGCGGCATTCGCTCAGGCGCGAACAAGTTTTTCGCGGACGCTCGGTCGGAGGGCGCCGGGGGCGGCGCGACGCTGCGCCTCCCCTTGCTGGCTTCGCTAGACATGCTCCACCGCCACCACGCCCGGCGCGGCCTTGAGCGCGCCGGCGACGGCGGGATTGACGGCGTAGCGGCCGGGCAGGCGGATTTCGACCTCGCCGTCCTTCGGTCCGAGCATGACGACCAGCGACACCTCGCCGTCGCCGTTGGCCTTGAGCCGGCTTTCGATCGAGGCCAGCGGACTTTCGTCGCGCACGAAGATCCGGATCCCTTTTTGGACCTTGGCGGCGGCGTCGACGAGGCGCTCGACCATGACGATTCGCGCGCGCACGTCCTCGCCCTCGACGTTGGCCTGGAGGGTCAGCAGCACGTCGGCGCCCTTCTCGAGCAGGTCGCGGTACTGGCTCAGGCCCTCCTGGAACACGATCGCCTCGTATTGTCCCGATGGGTCGGAGAGCTGCACGATCCCCATCTTGGAGCCGGTCTTGGTGCGCCGCTCGGCGCGGTCGAGCACCGTCGCCCCGAGCCGGGCGGTCGAGGCGCCGGCGCGCACCGAGCGGACGAATTCCGCCCAGCGGGTGGCGCGCAGCCGCTTCAGCGCCGAATCGTAGGCTTCCAGCGGATGGCCGCTGAGGAAGAAGCCGACCGCGTCGAACTCGCGCTTCAGCTTCTCGGACTCCGTCCACGCCGCCGCGCGCACCCGGAGCGGCGCGGCCTCGGTCTCGCCGAAGAGGGCGTTCTGGCCCGAAAGCTTCTCCGACGCGCCCCGGTTGGCGATCGCCAGCATCGGCTCGATCGAGGCGAAGACGACGGCGCGGTCGGGTTCGAGCTCGTCGAACGTCCCGGCCGCGGCGAGGCTTTCCAGCGCCTTCTTGTTGACGAGTCTCGGATCGAGCCGGCCGGCCAAGTCGGCGAGCGAGGCGAACGGCCGCTTGCCCCGGGCCGCGACCAGCGCTGCGGCCTGCATGTCGCCGACGCCCTTCACCGCGCTCAGCGCATAGACGATCGTGGCCTTCCCTTCGGCGTCGTAGCGCACGTCGAAGTCGACCTCCGAGGCGTCGGACGAGGGCGGGGCGACGCGAATGCCGAGCCGCATCGCCTCGCCGCGGAATTCGGCGAGCTTGTCGGTGTTCCCCTTGTCGAGCGTCATCGAGGCCGCGAGGAATTCCGCCGGGTGGTTCGCCTTGAACCAGGCCGTCCAGTAGGCGATCAGGGCGTAGGCCGCCGCGTGGCTCTTGTTGAAGCCGTAGTCGGCGAACTTGGCGAGCAGGTCGAAGATCTCGTCGGCCTTCGCCTTGGTCAGGCCGCGCGCGACCGCGCCGTCGACGAATCGGGCGCGCTGGGCGTCCATCTCCTTCTTGATCTTCTTGCCCATCGCGCGGCGCAGCATGTCGGCTTCGCCGAGCGAATAGCCAGACAGCGCCTGCGCGATCTGCATCACCTGCTCCTGGTAGATGATGACCCCGAAGGTCTCGCGCAGGGCAGGCTCGATCATCGGGTGGAGGTAGTCGGGCTCCTCCTGCTTGAGCTTGCGGGCGCAATAGGTGGGGATGTTGGCCATGGGGCCCGGGCGGTAGAGCGCCACGAGGGCGATGATGTCCTCGAACCGGTCGGCGCGCATCTCCACCAGCGCCTTGCGCATGCCGCCGCTTTCCACCTGGAACACCCCGATCGTCTCGCCGCGCCCGAGCATCTCGTAGGTTTTCGGGTCGTCGAGCGGGATCCTGGAGAGGTCGATCCCGACCCCCTTGCGGGCGATCATCGCGACCGCCTTCTGCAGGGTCGTCAGCGTCTTGAGGCCGAGGAAGTCGAACTTGACGAGGCCGGCCGGCTCGACCCACTTCATGTTGAATTCGGTCGCCGG
>CAIZGR010000057.1 GCA_903932535.1 uncultured Hyphomicrobiales bacterium
CCGCTCACGTCGAGCGCGGCGCTCGAAGGCGTGCGCGCGCGCCTGCGCAGCGTTGCGCCGAGGCTCGACGACGACCACTACCTCCATCCCGACATCGTCGCCGCCGCGGCGCTGATCGCCTCGGACGAGCTCGCCGCCGCCGCGGGCGGCGTCCGCTGGCCGGAGCTCGACCCCGCATGACGCCCGGCTGGCTCCACGTCGAGCGGCGCGACGCGCCGCTGATCGTCAGCATCCCCCACGCGGGCGTCGACCTCGCCGGGTGCGAGGCGCGCTTCGTCAGCCCCTGGCGCGCCCGGCGCGACGCGGACTGGCATATCCCCGCGCTTTACGATTTCGCCGCGTCGCTCGGGGCGACGATCGTGCGGACGGACATTTCGCGCTCGCTCGTCGACGTGAACCGCAATCCCGGCGGCCTCTCGCTCTATCCCGGACAGGCGACGACGGAGCTTTGTCCGACCACGACGTTCGACGGCGAACCGCTCTACCGCGAGGGCGCTGCGCCGGACGAAGCCGAGATCGCCGAGCGCCGGGCGCGCTGGTGGGCGCCCTATCACGAGGCGCTGGGACGGGAGATCGCCCGCCTCAGCCGGACCCATGCGCGCGTCGCGCTCTACGACGCGCATGCGATCCGCTCCGTTATTCCGCGGCTGTTCGAGGGCGAGCTGCCGCTCTTCAATCTCGGAACCAATTCCGGGCGAAGCTGCTCGCCGGCTCTGCGCGATCGCCTCGGCGAGACGCTCGCTTCGAGCGACCAGAGTTTCGCCGTCGACGGCCGTTTCAAGGGCGGCTGGATCACCCGCGCGTTCGGCGCGCCCGACGCCGGGGTCGAGGCTGTCCAGCTCGAGCTCGCCTGTCGCGCCTACATGGCGGAGCCGGCGCGGCCCGGCCCCGACAACTGGCCGGGTCCGATCGACGACGCCCGCGCCGCGCCGACCCGCGCGACGCTGCGCGCGCTGCTCGACGTCCTCGTCGAGTGGACCCATGCGCCCTGAAGCAGAGGATTCGCCCATGACCCTTTCCGCCCGCCTCGACAACATGCGCGTCGTGCGCGCCCCGCGCGGACCCTCGCGCACGGCGAAGAGCTGGCAGACCGAAGCCCCCTTACGGATGCTGATGAACAATCTCGACCCCGACGTCGCCGAGCGGCCGGGCGAGCTGGTCGTCTACGGCGGCATCGGCCGCGCCGCGCGCGACTGGAACGCCTTCGACAAGATTGTCGAGACGCTGCGCCGGCTCGAGGCGGACGAGACGCTGCTCGTGCAGTCGGGCAAGCCCGTCGGCGTGTTCAGGACCCACGCCGACGCGCCGCGCGTGCTGATCGCCAACTCCAATCTCGTGCCGCGCTGGGCGACGTGGGATCATTTCCACGCGCTCGATCGCAAGGGCCTGATGATGTACGGCCAGATGACGGCGGGCTCGTGGATCTACATCGGCTCGCAAGGCATTGTGCAGGGCACCTACGAGACCTTCGTCGAGATGGGCCGGCGACACTACGGCGGCTCGCTGAGGGGGCGCTGGATTCTGACCGCGGGCCTCGGCGGCATGGGCGGCGCGCAGCCCCTGTCGGCGACGATGGCCGGCGCCTCGATGCTGGCGGTCGAATGCCGGCCGTCGAGCATCGAGTTCCGCCTGCGCACCGGCTATCTCGACGCCGCCGCCGACACCCTCGACGAGGCGCTCGAAATCGTCGACCGCTCGGTGAAGTCCGGCGAGCCCGTCTCGGTCGGCCTCATCGGCAACGCCGCCGACATCCTGCCGGAATGCGTGCGGCGCGGCGTGAGACCGGACGTCGTCACCGACCAGACCTCGGCGCACGATCCCGTCAACGGCTATCTGCCGAAGGGCTGGACGCTCGAGCAATGGGAGGAGCGCCGCGCCTCCGATCCGAAGGGTGTCGAACGGGCGGCGCGCGCCTCGATGGCCGAGCACGTGCGCGCGATGCTAGACTTCTTCCACGCCGGCGTGCCGACCGTCGACTACGGCAACAACATCCGCCAGATGGCGCTGGAGGAGGGGGTTAAGGACGCGTTCGACTTCCCCGGCTTCGTGCCCGCCTACATCCGCCCGCTCTTCTGCCGCGGCGTGGGGCCGTTCCGCTGGGCGGCGCTGTCGGGCGACCCGGAGGACATTTATCGCACCGACGCGAAGGTCAAGGACCTGATCCCCGGCAATCCGCATCTCCACAACTGGCTCGACATGGCCCGCGCCCGAATCAAGTTCCAGGGTTTGCCGGCGCGCATCTGCTGGGTGGGCCTCGGCGACCGCCACCGGCTCGGCCTCGCCTTCAACGCCATGGTGGCTTCTGGCGAGCTTCAGGCGCCGATCGTGATCGGGCGCGACCACCTCGATTCGGGCTCGGTCGCCTCGCCGAATCGTGAGACGGAAGCGATGCGGGACGGCTCGGACGCCGTCTCCGACTGGCCGCTGCTCAACGCGCTGCTCAACTGCGCGTCCGGCGCCACCTGGGTGTCGTTGCATCACGGCGGCGGCGTCGGCATGGGCTTTTCCCAGCACGCCGGGATGGTCGTCGTCGCCGACGGAACGCCGGAGGCGGCGATGCGGGTAGGGCGCGTCCTGTGGAACGACCCGGCCACCGGCGTCATGCGCCACGCGGACGCGGGCTACGAGATTGCGATGGCGTGCGCGAAGGAGCAGGGGCTCGATCTGCCGAGCCTCGGATAGCGGCCTGTAGACGCGGTCGCCGACCGCATCTGCCCGCTCATCGCGCGCGGGTGCAAAACCCGCTCGTCACGCCGCCTGGGCTTCGGGCGCAGCTTCGGCCCGCTTCTTCTCGACCTCGCGCTTGAGGCTGAGGGCGCCGACGGAGAGGTCCCCGTCGCTCGCCTTGACCAGGAAATTGTCGAGGCCGCCGCGGTGCTCGACCGAGCGCAACGCCGCCGCGGTGACGCGCAGGCGCACCGAACGCTCGAGCAACTCCGAGATCAGCGTGATCTGGACCAGATTCGGCAAGAAGCGCGTGCGCGTCTTGCGGTTCGAGTGGCTGACCTTGTTGCCGTACTGAACGGCCTTGCCTGTCAGCTCGCAGCGGCGTGACATCGCGCGGAATCCTTCGCAAAAACTGGGACACGAGGTCCGGTCAAACAAAAAACGGGCCGCCTCGGTCAGGAAGCGTCCCGCCGGTCGATCCGGCCCTGGCTCATTGGGTTGCGGGTCTATAGGGGAACGGGTTTTCTTCGTCAAGTTGTACATCGGGCAAACTTCTGGCAAGCCGCTCGCGGCGCCGCGCATGGAGACCGCCTTGACCGACCTCGCTCATCCCGCCGATCCTCTCGACGCCGTCGCCCGTCTCGAGGCGTTGCGCGCGGCGATCGCGCGGCGCGCGCGCGACTGCGGCCGGGCGCCGGAGGCGGTCAGGCTCGTCGCCGTCTCCAAGACCTTTTCCGCCGACGAGGTCTGGCCGACGATCGCGATCGGCGGGCAGACGGTGTTCGGCGAGAACCGGGTGCAGGAGGCGATCCCGAAGTGGCGGGACCTGCGCGCCCGCGCCGCCGAGCTCGGCACGACGATCGAGCTGCACCTGATCGGACCGTTGCAGAGCAACAAGGCGCGCGAGGCGGTCGAGCATTTCGACGTCATCGAGACGGTGGACCGGGAGAAGATCGCCAGCGCGCTGGCGCACGAGATCCAGCGGCTCGGCAAGCATCCGCGGCTCTTGGTCGAGGTCAACACCGGGGCCGAGCCGCAGAAGGCGGGAATCCTGCCGGAAGAGGCCGACGCCTTCCTCGCGCTCTGCCGGGATACGTATGGCTTGACGATCGACGGGCTGATGGCGATTCCCCCCGTCGGCGAGCAGGCTTCGCCGCATTTCGCCCTGCTCGGCGTGATCGCCAAGCGCAACGGCCTTAACGAATTGTCCATGGGCATGAGCGCTGACTGGCCGCTGGCGGTGCAACTCGGCGCGACCGCGGTCCGGGTCGGCAGCGCCATTTTCGGCGGGCGGGCGCCGCGCCAGACTCCCGTTTAGGCGCCATTGCGAGAAGGGTTTCATGGCGGTTCTCGTCTTCGTCCTCAGCTTGGCGCTGCTCGTCGCCGGGGCCGCCAGCGGCGCCATGAGCCTCGACCTCCTGCCCACCGGTCCCGGGCTGGTCTACGCCTTCGCGGGCGTGGTGCTGGCCGTCGGGGCGGTCGTGGTCTTTGCGCTCGGCGTGGTCGCGGTTCGCGTCGGCCGGCTGACCGGGGCCGTGCGCGAGCAGGCCGCCGCCGTGGCCGCGGCGGCCGCCTTCGCGCCGCCGCCGGCGGAGGCGGCGGCGTTCGCGGCCGACGACGCCGATTCGTTCGAAATCGAGGCCCCGGCAGAGGAGATCGAAGCGGAACCCGAGCCCGAAGCCGTCACGGCGCCGGCGGCGGACAGGCCCCAGCTTCAGCCGCCGGCCGGCGGCGTCGAACCCGAGGAGCCGGAAGAGCCGCTCAACGCCAATCGCGCCGGGCGGCTGCCGACGCTCGGGGCGATCGAGCGGGCGTTCGAGACGCCCGAGGCCCCTCCGACGCTCATCGGCCGCTACTCCTCCGGCGGGGCGAATTACATGATCTTTTCAGACGGCTCGATCGAGGCCGAGACCGACGCAGGCGCGTTCAAGTTCGCCTCGATGGGCGACTTCAAGCGGTTCCTGCGAGACCACAACGCCGGCAATCCGTGATCGGCGGCGGCGCGGTCAGCGACCGCGTCTACAAGGCCGGCCTCGCGACCCCTGCCTAAAGCGCGAGCCCGTTCTCCGCCGCCAGCGCCTTCAGCGGCGCCTGCGGTCGCGCGCCGAGGTGCTGGATGATCTCGGCGGCCGCGAGCGCGCCCAGACGGCCGCAGGTCGTCATGTCGCGGCCCCGCGCCAGACCGGCGAGAAACCCGGCCGCGAACATGTCGCCCGCGCCGGTCGTGTCGACGAGGCGCTGGATCGGGAAGGCGGGCGCCTCCCAGGTCGATTCGCCTTCGATCACGACGCAGCCCTTCGCGGAGCGGGTGACGATGCCGAGCACCCCCTCGGCGCGCAGCGCGTCGAGCGCCTCGTCGAAATGCGGGGTCTCGTAGAGCGAAAGCAGCTCGTCGGTGTTGGCGAAGATCGTATCGACCGTCTTCGAGCGCATGAGGTCGATGAACTCGCCGCGGAAGCGGTCGACGCAGAAGGAATCCGACAGCGTCAGCGCGACCCGCCGCCCCGCCGCGTGGGCGACCGCGCCGGCCTTCTGGAAGGCGGACTTGGCCGCGGGCCGGTCCCACATGTAGCCTTCGAGGTAGACGACCTTCGCCGCCCGGACGAGATCCTCGTCGACGTCGGGCGGGGCGAGATAGGTGCTGGCGCCGAGATAGGTGTTCATCGTGCGCTCGCCGTCCGGCGTGACGTAGACGAAGCAACGCCCCGTCGCCGGCCCGTGCTCGGCCGGACGGGTGTCGAAGGCCACCCCGGTCGACCGGATGTCGGCGATGAAGGCCTGCCCGAGCGGATCGTGCTTGACCTTGCCGATATAGGCGGCGGCGACGCCGAGCGAGGCGACGCCGACGATCGTGTTGGCGGCCGAGCCGCCCGAGACGACGATCGGATCGACGCGCGCGGCGTAGAGCTGCTCGGCGCGGTCCTCGTCGATGAGCGTCATCGCGCCCTTCACCATGTCCTGCCCGTCGAGATAGGCGTCGTCGGCGTGAGCGAGGATGTCGACCAGCGAATTGCCCAAGCCCAGAACTTCGATCGTCGTCGTCATCGCCCCTCGCTCACGCTGTGCGTGGCCGCCTTTCGCATTGCCGAATGCCGCGGTCAATCGGGCGTCGCCGCCGCGCCCTCGCGGGCATGCGGACCGGCGCCGCCTGCCGCCGATCGGCTTTTCCCGACCCGGAGGCGGCCGCGTCGAGACTCGGCGACGAAAAACGGTCATGTTTCCCGGCCATGAATGCCGCGAGACGGGCAGGCCGGGGCGGACAACGGAGGCGCGCATGGCGACGAAGACCGATTTCACCCCTGACGAATGGAAGCTTCTGCTGCAGAGCCCGCTCGTGGCCGCGATCGCGATCTCGGCCGCCGACCCCAGCGGCCTCGTCGGCATGATCAAGGAGAGCATGGCGAGCGCGCGAGCGCTGCTCGCGGTCAAGTCCGACCCGAACGCCGACGCGCTCGTGAAGGCGGTGGCGGGCGACTACGAAACCTCCGAGGGCCGCACGCTCGCCCACGACGGCTTCACGGCAGCGATCGCGGGCGCGAGCCGGCCGGCCGATCGGGTCGCCATGGCGATCGACTCCCTGAAGGCTATCGCGGCCGTGCTCGACGCCAAGGGCGGCGCCGACGCCGTCCCGTTCAAGACCTGGCTCGCCGGCGTCGCCAAGGCGGTCGCCGAAGCCGCGCCCGAGGGCGGCTTCCTCGGTTTCGGCGGCACGCAGGTGAGCGAGGCGGAGAAAGCGTCCCTCGCCGAGGTCGCCGCGGCGCTCGGGGTCCCCGCGCCGGCGGTTTAGCGCGCGCAGGCCCTCATCCGGCGCGAAGCGCCAGGGTGAGGTAAGCCGGCGCAAGCGGGTCGGAGGCTGGTCATGGGGAGGCGTTGGGCGTAGGAAGGCCTCCGTGCGGCGCGTTCGCCCTTCCATTCGGGTCTGCCCATGACTTCGACCGGCTCCTTGTCGCCCGCCCCCGGCCTTCGGTTCCTGCTCGACACGGCCGACGCCGCCGCCTGGAAAACGTGGCTGCCGCTCGGCTGTTTTTTCGGCGTCACGACGAATCCGATCCTCCTGAAGGCCGCCGGCGCGCCTTGCAACGCGCAGGCCCTCGCCGCGCTGGTGCGCGAGGCGCTCGACCTCGGCGCCGGCGAAATCCACGTGCAGACCTGGGGCCGGACGCGCGAACGCTACGTCGAGCACGGGCGCGCGCTGGCGTCCCTGAGCCCCAGGGTGGTCGTCAAGGCGCCGGCGACCGTGGAGGGAATGGCCGCGGCGGCGGCGCTGCGCAGCGAAGGCGTTCGCATCACCATGACGGCGGTCTATTCTGCCGCGCAAGCGCTGGCCGCGAGCGCGCTCGGCGCCGACTACGCCGCCCCGTACCTCGGCCGGATGAACGACGCGGGCCGCGACGGCTTCGGCGCAATCGCGACGATGGCGAAGGCGGCGCGCGCGCACGGTTCCTGCACGCGCATCCTGGTCGCGTCCCTGCGCGATCCGGGCGACATCGTGCGTCTCGCGGCCGAGGGGCTCGACACGTTCACCTTCGGTCCGAAGCTCGCCGCCGGGCTCTTCGCCGACGAATACGCCCGTGAGGCGGTCGAGGCGTTCGAGGCGGCGGCGGAAGGGCGTTGAGCCTCCGCGGCGCCGCGCTGGGACGGCGCAAGATTCCACGCTAAGAAGCGGACGAGGCGCCGGCGAACGGCGCGGCGCACGGAAGGACACGACCATGGGGCTCAAACTCGACGAAGCGCAGACAATCGTCGCGGCGGCGCTGGCTTACGCAAGGGCGAAGGGGCTGAAGCCGATGGGCTTCGTCGTGCTCGACGATCGGGGCGCGCTGCGCGCCGCCGCGACCGAGGACGGGACCAGCCTCGCCCGCTGGAAGGTGGCCTACGGCAAAGCCAACGGCGCGCTCAGCATGGGCGTCGATTCGCGCAAGCTGCACGACATGGCGATCGAGCGGCCGCACTTCGTCGCCTCGCTCGCGAGCGTGTTCGGCGAAGGGCTCGTGCCCGTTCCGGGCGGCGTGCTGATCCGCGACGCGAGCGGCGCCGTCATCGGGGCGGCCGGCGCGTCGGGCGACACGTCGGACGCCGACGAGGCCGCGCTGCTCGCCGCCATCGCGGAGGCGGGGCTCAAGAGCTAGCGATCGTCGTCTCGCGCTTGCCCCGGGCCGGGATCTGTCCATTGGACCCCCTCCCGCGTCCCGGGTTCTCGATGCCATGACAACTCGACAGAGCGGCGATGCGCGGCAGAGCGGACGGGCCGGACGCGGACGCGGCGGGGCCGGCCACGCCGGCCGGCGCCGTCACGATGCAGACTGTGGCCCGCTTGGCGGGGGTCTCCGCCATGACCGTTTCGCGGGCGCTCAAGAGCGATACGTCCGTCTCCCGGCAGACCCGGGACCGCGTGCTCGACGTCGTGAGAAGGGTCGGCTACGTGCCGGACGCGACCGCGCGGCTGTTTTCGACCCGGCGCTCGGGCTTCGTCGCGGCCCTGGTTCCCTCGCTCAACAACTCGAATTTCGCCGACACCGTTCATGGAATGTCGGAGGTCTTCGACGCCGCGGGCTTGCAGATGCTGCTCGGCGACACCGAATATTCCCTGTCGCGCGAAGAGGACCTGATCCGGGCCTTGCTGCAACGGCGGCCGGAGGCCGTCATCCTGACCGGGGGCGCGCACTCGGAAGCGGCGCGCAAACTCGTCGCCGGCGCCGGCGTTCCGATCGTCGAAACCTGGGACCTGCCGAAAAACCCGCTCGGCGACGTCGTCGGCTTCTCCAACGAGGACGCGGGCGCGGCGATGGTCCGCTATCTTTACCAGCGCGGGCGACGGAGGATCGGTTTCGTCGGCGGCAAGACGCATTTCGACACGCGCGGAACGGAACGGCGCGCGGGGTTCCGGAGGGCGGCGCGCGCGCTCGGCCTTCCGGGCGACCGCATCGTTCTGGCGGGCGAGCCGCCGGTGTCGATGGCGCAAGGCGCCGAAGCGCTGGAGGCCATGCTGGCCCGCTGGCCCGACGTCGACGCCATCGCCTGCGTCTCCGATCTTTCGGCCTTCGGCGTGCTCGCCGAATGCCAGCGGCGCGGGATCGACGTCCCGGGCCGGATCGCGATCGCCGGTTTCGGCGACTTCGAGGTGGCGCGCTGCTGTCATCCGCGGCTGACGACGATCGCGGTCGATTGCGCCGGCATCGGACGCCGGGCCGCGCAGGCGGCGCTCGGCGCGCTCGACGCGCGCAGCCGCAACGCGGTCCGCGAGCCGGAAACGGCGCGGATCGAATTCCGCGTCGTCGCCCGCGAGACGGCTTGAATCGTCATTGCGAGGAGCGAAGCGACGAAGCCATCCAGGGGTCGTAGGGCGCCCTGCGATACCTGGATGGTTTCGCTGCGCTCCTTGCAATGATGGGAGCGCGCTAGAATGCGATCTGGACCTTCATCGACTGCGACCGGTCGCCGGCAAGCTCGAACGCGTCGCGCGCCTTGTCGAGCGGGGCCGTCGCGGTGATGAGCGGCTTCACGTCGATCAGGCCCTTGGCCATGAATTCGAGCGCGAGCGCGAACTCCTCGTGGAAGCGGAACGTGCCGCGCAGCTCGAGCTCCTTGGCCGTGATCAGGTTTATCGGGATCGTCATGTCGCCGCCGAGGCCGAGCTGGACGATGACGCCGCGCGGCCGGCCGACCTCGATGCCCTTGCGCAGGGCGGCATCCGCGCCCGAGGCCTCGAACAGCGCGTCGAAATAGCCCTTGCCGGCGGCGTAGGCGGCGAGGTCCTCGGGCGCCTTGGCGACGTTGATCGTGCGGTCCGCGCCGGCGCCCGCCGCGAAGCCGAGCGCGCCGTCGGCGATGTCGGTCACGACGATCTCGGCCGCGCCCGCCCGCCGCGCTGCGCTCACGACCAGCGCGCCGATCGGCCCGCTGCCGCTGACGAGGATCCGGCGGCCCATCAGCGAGCCCGCGCGCCGGGTCGCGTGCAGCGCCACCGCGAGCGGCTCCGCCATCGCCGCCTCCTGCAACGTCACGCCCTCGGCGACCGGATGGGCCTGGGCTTCGAGGCAGACGAGGCGCTCGCGGAACGCCCCCTGGACATGCGGAAAGCGCATGGCGCTGCCGTAAAAGCGCATGTCGAGGCACTGGTTTTGCAGCCCCTCGAGGCAATAGCGGCAACGGTTGCACGGCACGCTCGGGCCGACCGCGACTCGGTCGCCGACCTTCACCCGCCGGGCCTCGGCGCCGACCGCTTCGACCACGCCCGCGATCTCATGGCCGAGGATCATCGGCTCGCGCAGCCGCACGGCGCCGAAGCCGCCGTGGTTGTAATAGTGCAGGTCGGAGCCGCAAATGCCGCCGAAAGCGACGCGGACGCGAATGTCCTGAGGCCCGAGCCCCGGAACCACGGCCTCCTCGACGCGAAGGTCCTTGGCGGCGTGGGCGACGATTGCGCGCATGGGGCGCTCCTTTCTCAGATCACCGGCGTCGGCAACGGGCGCCCGGCGAAATGCGCCTCGAGATTTTCCCGGACGAGCTTCCCCATCGCCTTGCGGGTCTCGACGGTGCCGCTCGACTGGTGCGGCTGGACGATCACCTGATCGAAGGCGAGCAGCCGGTGATCGGGGTTCGGCTCGTTGACGAACACGTCGAGCGCAGCGCCGCCGATCCGCTTCTTGGCGAGCGCGTCGATCAGCGCCGCCTCGTCGACCACCGAACCGCGCGCGACGTTGACGAAGAGGCCGTTCGGTCCGAGCGCCTCGAGGACGGCGGCGTTGACGATCCCCCGAGTCGCCTCGCCCCCGGACACGGACGCGACGAGGATGTCGCTGGCGGCGGCGAGTTCGACCGCGGACGAGTAGTGGGCGTGAGACACGCCGGCCGCAGGCTTGATGTCGGAATAGGCGATCGTCACGCCGAACCCCTCGGCGCGCCGCGCGATCGCCCGGCCGATCCGGCCGAAGCCGAGGATGCCGAGCCGCTTGCCCCGCAGGCTCGCGCCGAGCGGGAGGGGACCCGCGCGCCACGCGCCCGACCGGACATGCGCGTCGCCGTCGATCACCTTGCGCAGATGGGCGAGGATCAGCGCGAAGGCGAGATGGGCGACGTCGTCGGTGAGGACGTCGGGCGTGCTGGTGACGCGCACGCCCCGCGCCCGCGCGCGATCGCGGTCGATCGCGTCGACGCCCACGCCGTAGCAGGCGACGATCTCGAGCCTGGGGCAGCGATCGATGAGCGCGGCCGAAGCGCCGAGATCGCCGCGGGTGGCGATGGCGCGCGCCAGCGGCGCCGCCTCGGCGAGAAACGCGTCCTTGTCGGCGACGAGCCAGAGTTTCCTGAGGTCGTAGGCCTGCTCCATGGGCGCCACGTCCCATTCCGGATAGGCGCCGAGCATCAGCACCACGGGCTTGGACATGCCACTCCCCTTGTTTTTTCGCCTTGGCGCCGCCGCCCGGTCCTGCTGCCGCTTGTTATCGGTAACATACGTGCCTTGCAAGGGCATGTCGAACAAGAAAGCGTTTGACGGGAGCCGATGTTATCGATCACATACAGCACAACCCAACGCGGAAGCGTCCATGAGCGGCCTCATCGATCGCCTGTTCGGCCTTTCCGGGGCCGTCGCCCTGGTGACCGGCTCGTCTGCCGGCATCGGCCTCGCGCTCGCCCGGGGCCTCGCGGGCGCGGGCGCCCGCGTGGTCGTCAACGGCCGTACGCGCAGCGCCGTCGACGCGACCGTCGAGGCGCTGCGGGCCGGGGGCGCCGACGCCTACGCTTCGGTGTTCGACGTGACCGAGCCGGCTCAGGTGGCCGATGCGGCGCGGCGGATCGAGGCCGAGGCCGGGCCGATCGAGGTTCTCGTCAACAACGCCGGCATTCAGCGCCGCGGGCCGCTCGAAGACTATCCGGAGGACACTTGGCGCGAGCTCATGACCGCCAATCTCGACAGCGTGTTCTACGTCTCCAAGGCGGTCGCGCGCGGCATGATCGCGCGCAAGTCGGGCCGGATCGTCAACATCGCCTCTGTTCAGGCGGAGCTCGCGCGCGCCAACATCGCGCCCTACACCGCCTCCAAGGGCGGGGTGAAGATGCTGACCAAGGGCATGGCGACCGACTGGGGCCGGCACGGCCTCAGGGTCAACGCCATCGCGCCCGGCTATTTCAGGACCGAGCTCAACAAGGCCCTGGTCGAAGACGAGAAATTCTCTCTCTGGCTCACCGGACGCACGCCGATGGGCCGATGGGGCGACGTCGAAGAGCTGGTCGGCGCCGCAATCTTCCTGGCCTCCAACGCATCGAGTTTCGTCAATGGTCACATTCTCTATGTCGACGGCGGGATCACCGCCTGCCTCTGAGCGCATCGCGGTGGTCGTGATGGGCGTCGCCGGCGCCGGCAAGACGACGGTCGCGAGAGGCCTCGCCAGAACGCTCGCGGCCGAATTCATCGACGGCGACGACGTGCACGCGGACGAATCGCGAAAGAAGATGCGCTCGGGTCACGCGCTGTCCGACGCGGAGCGCCGGCCGTGGCTCGACCGCATCGGGGCGGCGCTCTCGATCGGCCTTCGCGCCCCGAGCGGCACGATCGTCGCCTGCTCGGCGCTCAAGCGCGCCGAGCGCGACCATCTGCGGACGGCGACGGGCCCTGCGCTGCAATTCGTCTACCTCGCGGCCGAGCCGGCGGCGATGCGCAGGCGCGTCGGCGGCCGGGCCGGGCATCATCTGCCGGCGTCGCTCGTCGACAGCCAGTTCGCCGCGCTCGAGCCGCCGTGGGGCGAATGCGACGTGATCGAAGTCTCGGCCGAGGCGAACCTCGAGCGGATGATCCCGCGTCTCGCCGCCCGCCTCGCCGGCGCGGCCACCCGGGGAAGCTGCTGACGCGCCTGGGGCCCGCCCGCGCTCACAAGGCGAAGCGATAGCCGAAGACCGGCATGGGGCCTTCGCGGACATCGAGGGCCGGCGTCCGCTCGAAGCCGCGCGCCGCGAGAATCGCGCGGGCCGTCGTCATCGCCTCGGTCGCATGGACGACGATCCGCGTCTTGCCGGCATCCCTGCCGAGATCGATGCAGCGTTCGACCAGCGCCTTCGCGACGCCGCGGCCGCGCGCGGCCGGTTCGGCGGCCAGAAAGCCGAAGCCGCCGGCGTTCTGGTCGTCACCCGCCGTTGCGCCCGAGCCGTGCTCGGACATCCGGGAAGGAAAGACGACCGCGCCGGCGATTCCGTCCGCCTCGAGCGCGACGAGGAGCCGGGCGCCGGCTTTCGCCGCCTCTTCCCCAATATTCGCTAAGGCTTTGTAATAAACGGGCTGTGCTTCCGGCTTAGGGAAGCCTTCGAGCCCGGAATAGACCGCGACCATCATCCGCCCGACCGCCTCGAGCTCGTCGGGCCGGGCGTCCCGGATGACGAGCGGCGCCGCGCCGCCGGCCAGCGCCATCGCGCGCGCGTCTAGGACGGCCAGGGCCCAGTCGGCGGGTCGCTCCTGAGGGAGGTTGTGGCCTGCGCCGGCGAAGACGCGATGTTCGTGCGCGCCGAGGAACTTTCGCGCGTGATGGGCGGTCCCGAAATTGACGCCGTCGCTGTCGCCGTCGACGGTGATGGCGGGCACGCGGATCGGCGGCTGGGTGGCGAGACGCCGCTCGACGTCGGCGTAAGAACCGTCGCCCTCGGCCAGCCCGAAGCGATGCCGGTACGAGTGGATCACGACATCGACGAAGTCGGGGCCATAGAACGCCTCCGCCGTGCGCTCGAACGTCGCCTCGTCGAAGGCCCAGGCCGGCGACCATTGCCGCCACAGCAGGCGCGCGATCCCGCGCCGGTCCTTCGTCAGTCCCATACGCCCGCGCTCGTTGTGGAAATAATACTGATACCAGAGCGCGGCTTCCTCCGCCGGGGCCGCCGGCTCCATCGCCCGGGCGATGGCCTGGATATTGTAGGAATTGCCCGAGACGAGCGCGGCCACGCGCTCCGGCCGCAGCGCCGAAACGACGCAGGCCGCCCGCCCGCCCCAGTCGTAGCCGCCGAGAATCGCCTGCTCGATTCCGAGCGCGTCCATGAGCGCGACGAGGTCGGCGCCGAGGGCGGCCTGCTCGCCCGACCGCGGCGTGTCCGACGACAGGAAGCGGGTCGGCCCGAACCCGCGCAGATAGGGGACAACGAGGCGCCCTCCCGCCGCCGCGAGAATCGGGGCGACCTCCTCATAAGCGTGGACGTCGTAAGGGAAGCCGTGCCCGAGAATGCAGGGCCAGCCGTCTTCCGGCCCATGGTCTTCGTACGCGATTCGGAGAACGCCGGCGTCGATCGTCTTCAGGGTCATCGGAACGCTATATCACGCGTCGGCCGTGACTTCGCGCTCGATTCGCCGATCCTCGCCCGAGCGAAGCACGCGCCTTTCCCGCAGCGACCGATCAGGTCGAGCCGCCGGCATTAAACACGCTCTTTCACCGTCTTATAAACATCGTTGAACAACGTCGCCGGAGGTTCTCCTGCCCGGTCGATCCGGCTTGATGCGCATGTGAGAAAAGCATACCAGGAACTGTTCGATGGGCTTCGCACCGGATGGAACAACCGGGGGTGCAACGTGAAGCGTGATGAATTTTTGGAAGCGATCGATCTTCTCGATCAACTCGCGCATGTGATGTTCATGTCGACCCGCGGGACGGCCTGGGAAGGCAAAGCCCGCGACATCAGCGACAGAATCGGAAAGCTGAACCAGCGCGTGGGTACGGACGGAGTGGCCGCGCTGATGGACATCCTCGACGGCGCGGACGGCGCGCGATTCCCCCCGAAGCGATAACGCCGTCCAGGCTTGGTGATCGCGCCGTCGCGGTGGCGTTCGAGTGCGCGACTCGTACGGCGGCTTCGCTCGCCAGATTTGGCGCGACGCCTCGCCTTCAGCGGCAGCGGCTTGCGGAGATCGGACCCGCCGACCGGCGCGCGCCGAATTCAGCGCCCCGGCCGGCAAGTCCAGATAGGGCTCAACGCTGGGGAAACTGATGGTGCGGTCAAGAGGACTCGAACCTCCACTCCGGTTAAAGAACTAGCACCTCAAGCTAGCGCGTCTACCAATTCCGCCATGACCGCACGGAGGCTCCGCGCCACGCGGCGCGAAGCGGAGGCCGGTCGTCTAGCAAAACGTTTCGGCCATGACAAGCGCGACAACGCCGCATTTCGCCGCAGGCCGGCGAGGCGCGATCTCGACGGCTAACCGCGCGACCTATGCCGCGTTTCCGGCGTCGACAGGATGGCGAGGAAGCTGACGACGGCGGCGACGGCGACGTAGTATCCGACCCATGCGACGCCGCCCGCGGCCTCCAGCACCTGCGCGAGCGACGGGGCGAACGAGGCCCCGAGGATGCCGCCGAGATTGTAGGCGCTCGCCGCGCCGGTGTAGCGCACCTCGGTCGGGAACAGCTCCGGCAGCAGCGCCCCGAGCGGCGCGAAGGTGAGGCCCATCGTCCCGAGCGCCGCCGACAGGAAGACGAGCGCGCCGCCCTCGCCGTGGGCGAGCAGCGCCGGCATGGCGAGCCCGACCGCCGCCGCGATCGCCGCCGAGACGAGCAGCACCGGCCGCCGGCCGAATCGGTCGGAGAGCCAGGCCGCGATCGGCGTGGCGAGCGCCATGAAGACGATCGCGACGCACAGGAGCTCGAGGAACCGGATGCGCGGGATGCCCAGCGTCTTCACCCCGTAGCCGAGGGTGTAGACGGTCGAAATGTAGAAGAGCGCGTAGCAGACGACGATCGCGAGCGAGCCCTGGACGAGCGGCGCGAGATGGCTCCGCACGATGGTCGCGAGCGGCATGTCGACCCGCGCGCCCTCCGCCAGCGCCGCCTTGAAGGCCGGCGTCTCCTCGAGCTTCGCCCGCACGTAGAGGCCGATGGCGACGAGCGCGGCGCTGAACAGGAACGGGACCCGCCACGCCCAGGCGACGAAGGCCGCCTCGCCGAACGTCAGGAGCAGCAGCAGGAAGAGCCCGGTGGCGATGAAGAACCCGATCGGCGGCCCGAGCTGCGGGAACATGCCGAACCACCCGCGCCGCCCGTCGGGCGCGTTCTCCACCGCCACCAGCGCCGCGCCGCCCCATTCGCCCCCTAACCCGACGCCCTGCACGAAGCGCAGGACGGCCAGAAGCGCGGGCGCGAGGACGCCGGCGGTCGCGTAGCTCGGGAGCGCGCCGATCAGCGTCGTGGCGAGGCCCATGGTCATCATGGTGGCGACCAGCGTCGACTTCCGCCCGATCCGGTCGCCGAGATGGCCGAACAGGAACGAGCCGACCGGACGGGCGAGAAAGGCGATGCCGAAGGTCAGATAGGCGTTGAGCGTCTGCGTTTCGGGCGCGGACTTCGGGAAGAAGAACGGGCCGAACACCAGCGCCGCCGCCGTGCCGAAAATGTAGAAGTCGTAGAACTCGATCGTCGTGCCGACGAGGCTCGCGAGCACGATCTGCCCGGCGCCGGCGCGCTCGGGCGCGCCCTGGTGCGTTTCCATTGTCTCCCTTTCCGTCGCCCGGACTCGAGCGCGTCATCGCGGGACGTCGCGGGCTGCGTCCGTCCCGTCCACTCAGATCGCGGACCTTTCGGCGACGGAGCGGTTTGATTTCGTGCAGCCGCGCCCCGGCGGAATGCGCAGGGCGCGGCGGGAACGCTGGACGGCTTACATCGGCGCGGCGAGCGCGTCGGCGGCGCACTTCTTGACGAACGAGGTCTTGGCGGCGCCGTAGAGCTTCTTGTCGGCGGCCTGACCCTCGCACGCGGTCCGCTCGCATTTCTTGAGGAAGCTGGTCTTGGCGGCGCCGGCGAGCTTCTTGTCCATCGACTGCGTCATGCAGGCGTCCTCGGCGAAAGCGAGGGTCGGCGCGCCCGCGAGGCAAAGCGCGAGCGCAGCGAGAGCGAACGTCCTGATCATCGTTGAATCTCCCCAGAATCGGGCCGTCTTCGGCGGCCCGAAAGACACCATAACCGTGGCTGTTCGCTCTGGCGAGGGCGGCTGCGGCGGGGCGCTGCGGACCCGCGCCCGCCGTTCACGCGCCGGCGATTTGCAGGCGACCGGCTTCACGGCCTATGTGTCGGCTTACCCAACATCGCCGCAGCAATCGGGAGAGGAACCCATGCGCTATCGACCCCTCGGCCGCACCGGCCAGTTCGTCTCGGAAATCTGCCTCGGCACGATGACCTTCGACGGCGGCGCCGGATTCTGGCGCGCGATCGGCGCGCTCGACCAGGCGGCGTCCACCGCGCTCGTCGGGCGCGCGCTCGAAGCCGGCGTCAACTTCATCGACACCGCCAACGTCTATTCCGAAGGCCGGTCGGAGATGCAGCTCGGGCAGGCGCTGCGCGACCTCGGCGTCAAGCGCGAGGACGTGATCGTCGCCACCAAGGTGCGCGGGCGGATGGGTCCGGGGCCGAACGCGGTCGGCCTGTCGCGCGGCCATATCCTCGACGAGATCGGAGCGAGCCTGAAGCGGCTCGGCCTCGATCACGTCGACCTCTACCAGATCCACGGCTTCGATCCCGCCACGCCGATCGAGGAGACGCTGAGGGCGCTCGACAATTGCGTTCAGCGCGGCCTCGTGCGCACGATCGGCTGCTCCAACCTCGCCGCTTGGCAGATCATGAAGGCGCTGGCGATTTCCGACAAGCATGGGCTCGCTCGGTTCGAGACCGTCCAGGCCTATTACTCGATCGCCGGGCGGGAGCTGGAGCGCGAAATCCTGCCGCTCGTCGAGGACCAGGGCCTCGGCGTGATGGTGTGGAGCCCGCTCGCCGGCGGCTTCCTGTCGGGCAAGTACACCCGCGACAAGCGCGGCGGCGCCGATTCGCGCCGCACCACCTTCGACTTCCCCCCCGTCGACAAGGAGCGCGCCTACGACGTCATCGACGTGATGGAGACCGTCGCCAAGGCGCACGAGACCTCCGTCGCGCGCGTGGCGCTCGCCTGGCTCCTTCAGCGCAAGGGCGTGATGAGCGTGATCGTCGGCGCCAAGACCGTCGAGCAGCTCGACGACAATCTCGCCGCCGCGGCGCTGACGCTGGCGGCCGACGAGATCGCCGCCCTCGACGCGGTCAGCGCGCTGAAGCCCGAATATCCCGGCTGGATGCTGGCGCGGCAGGCGGAAGGGCGGGTTCCGGGGCCGAAGGGGTGACGGTCACGATCAAACGATCGGCGCCCGAGGCAGGAGGGCGCCGCGAGCCGCCACAGGCATTACGGCATTACGGTGACAGTGCGCTTATCACAAAGACCGAACCCCACCCTGCGTTACGGTCTTCCGTTGACAGTGCATTCATTTCCACGGACTACCCGTCGGTTCGCCCCCGTCACCCCATCAGCACCGTCGGCTGCTGTGACGACGCGAGCGAGACGGCCCATGCGGGAAGGGTAGGGCGGCGGGGGCGGTGAAGTCAACAAACCGCACTGTCGCCTTGTGCAATTTGGCGACGTCTTCTCCGTGTTTCTTCCGTAAGGAACCGCGCATCGCTCGGGAAACCGTCCACAGCTTGAAATGATTGGCGCGCCCAACGGGACTCGAACCCGTGTTTTCGCCGTGAAAGGGCGACGTCCTGGACCGCTAGACGATGGGCGCAAAAATACGAAGTTTTGCGCTCCGGGCGGCTCCGAAGCGCCGGGTTGCTATACGGGCGCGGGCGCGCAGGCGCAAGGGGCGCTGGGCTTTTTCGCCGGATAACGGCCGGACGCCTTGCGCGGCGGGGCGGAGAGGGTCAATTCTCCCAAGAGAACCATTCGTGAGGAGACGCATGCGCGCGATTCGCATCCATCAGACGGGGGGACCCGAGGTGCTGAAGATCGAGGAGGTCGACCTGCCGCCGCCGGGCAAGGGCGAAGTCCGGGTCCGCCATCACGCCATCGGCGTCAATTTTCTCGACACCTATCACCGCACCGGCTTCTACCCGATGCCTCTGCCGCTGACCCCGGGCGCCGAGGGCGCGGGCGAGGTGGTGGAGGTCGGGCCGGGCGTCGCGGACCTCGAGCCCGGCGACCGGGTCGTCTACGCGGGCCCGCCCGGAAGCTACGCGGAGGCGCGCAACATCGGCGCGCAATTCCTGGTCAAGCTGCCCGGCGCGATCGCCTACGACACCGCCGCCGCGATGATGCTCAAGGGCCTCACCGCGCAATATCTCCTGCGCCAGACCTACGCGGTGAAGGCGGGCGACTGGATTCTGGTCCATGCGGCCGCGGGCGGCGTCGGACTGATTCTGTGCCAGTGGGGGCGGGCGCTCGGCGCCAGGGTGATCGGCACCGTCGGCTCGGCCGAAAAGGCCGAGGCCGCCAGGAAGGCGGGCGCGCATCACACGATTCTCTACCGCCAGGAGGATTTCGCCAAGCGGGTCGAGGAGATCACCGCCGGCGAGAAATGCGCGGTCGTCTACGACGGCGTCGGCAAGGCGACCTTTCCGGCTTCGCTAGACTGCTTGCGGCCGTTCGGCATGTTCGCGAGCTTCGGCTCGGCCTCCGGGGGGATCGAGGCTTTCGACATCGGCCTGCTCGGGCGGAAAGGTTCGCTGTTCGCCACACGGCCGACCCTGTTCACCTTCATGGCCGACCGCAAGCGGCTCGAGACGATGGCGGGCGAGCTCTTCCGCGCGGTCGAAAACGGCGACGTGACGATCGAGATCGGCCGCCGGCTGCCGCTGGCCGAGGCCGCCGAGGCGCACCGGGCGCTCGAGGCGCGCGAGACGACGGGCTCGATCGTCCTTCTGCCGTGACGCCCGGCGCGGCCATCGAAGCGACACGTTCTTTGGCCAAGAGCGCGCACGGTGTCGCGCGCCGGACCGCTTGGCTCGGACGGCGCGCGTCTGTATAGAGGCGGCGCCGGCCGGCCGGGACAGGAAGGGCGATTTGAGTCCGATGAGCGAAAAGACCGTGAAACCCGCCGACGCCGGAGCGGCGGCGGTCAAGAAGGAAGAGGGCTGGTGGGAGACGATCAAGGTCATCGTCGAAGCCCTGCTGATCGCGCTCGTCGTCCGCACGCTTCTTTTCCAGCCGTTCAACATCCCGTCGGGATCGCTGGTGCCGACGCTGCTGGTCGGCGACTACCTGTTCGTGTCGAAATACGCCTACGGCTATTCGCATTTCTCGCTGCCGGGCTTCCTCGACCTCGTCCCGTCGGCGCTGCCGGGGCGGGTCTTCGCCTCGCAGCCCAAGCGCGGCGACATCATCGTCTTCAAGCTGCCGAGCGACGGGCAGACCGACTACATCAAGCGCCTCGTCGGCCTGCCGGGCGACAAGATTCAGGTCCAGCACGGCCGGCTGATCATCAACGGCGAAATGGTTCCGCGCGAGCAGATCGCGCCCTATGCGACCGTCAACCATTTCGGCAAGCCGGAAGAGGCGGCGCGGTATCTCGAGACGCTGCCGGGCGGGGTGAAGCACGAAATCATCCAGATCGACGGCGACGAAGGCACGTTCGACAACACGCGGGTCTACGAGGTTCCCCCGGGCCACTATTTCATGATGGGCGACAACCGCGACAATTCGAGCGATTCGCGCCTTTCCGGAGACCAGGGCGGCGTCGGCTACGTGCCGTTCGAGAACCTGATCGGCCGGGGCGAGATCATCTTCTTCTCCATCGGCGACGACACCCCCGCCTGGCAGGTGTGGAAGTGGCCATGGACCGTGCGCTGGGACCGCATCTTCCAGCGCGTGCGTTGACTACGCGCGGCCCCTCGGGGCCGGCCTTCGCCGGCCGGCGCCGCCCATGACCAGACGGGGCAAGGTCGAGCTGGCGGAGCTCGAGGCGCGGATCGGGTACCGCTTCTTGAACCCGGATCTCGCGACGCTGGCGCTGACCCATCTCTCGGCTCAGGCGGGCGGCGGGCGCTCTTATCAGCGGCTGGAGTTCCTCGGCGACCGCGTGCTCGGCGTCGTGGTGGCCGACCAGCTTTACCGTTCGTTCCCGCACGCCAGCGAAGGCGAGCTGTCGATGCGGCTCGCCAAGCTCGTGCGGCGGGAAACCTGCGCGGACATCGCCGCGGAATGGGACGTCGGCCCGCATGTCGTGCTCGGCCTCGGCGAGGCTCGGGGCGGCGGGCGGAAGAAGGCGGCGATCCTGTCCGACGTGTGCGAATCGGTGATCGGCGCGGTCTTCGTGGACGGCGGATACGATGCGGCCCGCGCGCTCATCCTGAGGGCGTGGGGCGCGCGGCTCACCGCCGGCGACGAGCCGGCGCGCGACGCCAAGACCGCGCTGCAGGAATGGGCGCAGGCCCGGGCGCTCGCGGCGCCGCGCTACCAGGAGGCCGCGCGCAGCGGCCCGGCGCATGCGCCGCTGTTCGTCATGCGGGTCGATCTGCCCGGCTACGCGCCCGAGACGGGCGAGGCGAGCTCGAAGCGCGCCGCCGAGCAGGCCGCGGCGCAGGCCTTTCTCGACCGATGGAGCGGCGCATGAGCGCGACACGCTGCGGCTTCGTCGCGCTGATGGGCGCGCCGAACGCCGGCAAATCCACCCTGATCAACGCCCTCGTCGGCGAAAAGGTCTCGATCGTCACCCGCAAGGCGCAGACGACGCGGTCGACCGTGCGCGGCGTCGCGATACGGGGCGAGGCGCAGATCGTGTTCGTCGACACGCCCGGCCTGTTCGCGCCCAAGCGCCGGCTCGACCGGGCGATGGTCGCCTCGGCCTGGGGCGCGGCGGCGGACGCCGACGCGCTCGCGCTCCTGATCGACGCACGGAAGGAGGCGGCCTCGGCAAGCCTTTCCGAGGAGACCGAGGCGATCCTCGCGACGCTGAAGGAGAGGCCGAAGCCGAAGGTTCTGGTCCTCAACAAGATCGACCTGATGGATCGGGAGAGGCTGCTTTCGCTCTCGGCGCGGCTGAACGCCGCCCATCCCTTCGCCGAGACCTTCATGGTGAGCGCTGCGACCGGCGACGGGCTCGACCGCCTCGCCGGCCATCTCGGGGCGATGCTGCCGCAAGGCCCGTGGCTCTATCCCGAGGACCAGATCACGGAGGCGCCGATCCGCTCGCTCGCCGCCGAGATCACCCGCGAAAAGCTGTTCGAGCGGCTGCACGACGAGCTGCCCTATCAGGCGACCGTCGAGACCGATTCGTGGAAGGACCAGCCCGACGGCTCGGCGCGGGTCGAGCAGACCGTGTTCGTGACCCGGGAGGGGCACCGCAAGATCGTGATCGGCGAGGGCGGCCGGACGATCAAGGCGATCGGCACGGCGGCGCGCAAGGACATCGCCGAGGCCCACGGCGGAACCGTGCATCTCTTCCTGCACGTCAAGGTGCGCGAGCACTGGCAGGACGATCCCGAACGCTCCCGGGCGATGGGGCTGGAGTTTCCGAAGGGGTGACGTCCGCGCGGCCGGCGAAAGCGGTGAGACCCCGCGCAAGCGCGGCCGAAGAACCCGTCGTTTCCGATTCCGTTTTCCGCCGTGGCTCCTATCGGGACCCTGGGCGATGGGATGGGGACCTGACATGGGGTGGGCAGGGGCGGCGATTTTTTTGCTCGGGGGGTCTATCGCGGGGCGGAAATGTCTGAATCTCTCGGCGTCCAACCGGATCGGAGGTGGTTGGCGCCTTGGGCGCCCGGGTTGATCTTTCGGGTTTGCTCTTCCCGAAACGGGCTTCCTTGACCCATTTTGCGTGAAGTTCGCGGAGCGTCGGCAACTCTCTGCCTTTCGCGGCGGGGGCGGCGAGCGGCGCAGGCCGCGGAGGCGTCTCGACAGCCTCACCGCGCTTACGCGCATCGATGACCTGGGAGCCTGCAGCCTTTGCCATGAGAACGGCATGAGCGAGTTTGCGGCGTTCGACCTCGCCGTCTTCCGCAAGCCCGTTTTCAACGAGACGCTGCGTCGACTCGCCCTGAATCAGGGTCGTCTCCATCAAACGCCAGCCGTCAGGGCTCGACGGGTCGGGGGCGTATCCCTCTAGAGTGACGGCCGGGGGATCGATTTTCCAGGTCTTGCCGGTCGCCAGCGTCTCCGAAACGCTTTGTCTCTCACGCTCGCGCGCCCACTCCAGCATCTCGGCCTTCGTCATGTTGGCGGGAAGCGCGTCGACCAAGTCCAGGACATCCCTGGTCATCTGCTCATTCAGGATGAACGAGGGGTACTCCCCCTCCTTCCGCGCCGCGAGCATCGCCTCGAGCCCGCGCGCCAACGGATTGGTCGAAGTTTTCGGGTCGGCCCAGATCTGGTCAACCTCGGCCATGACGTCGTGGTGCGCCTGCTCCGTGATCGCGGCGCGATCGCCGGACGTCAACGTCTGCGCCGCCCCGACCGTCACGCCGACAGGAGCCAATTCGACCGGGTTCACTCCCTTCTTTGCCTTGCTCACAGCGCTCTTGACGAGTTTCTCGATCTGCGGATGGACTTCGACCCGACGTCTTCGGGCGTCCCGAAGGTCGTTGGTCCCGAGCGACAGTTTAACAACCGCCTTTCCGTTCAGTTTTCGCGATGCGACGGCCCAGGACACGTTGAGATTTCCCACGAAGAAGGGGCGATTTCCGGATCGAGGTTTCTCCAGCAGCAATATGTCCCGTTTTCCGGGCGTGGGGCGAGATATGGGGTTCCAGAGGTCGATGGACGGGGCATCGGTGGGCTCGGGTCATAACCAGAGCGGCAACCATTTTCGTAGCCGCCGCGCGGCTGACCCGTCGCAACTGCAGATTGTAACACGGCCAACGACTTGGAGTAAAATGGAGCGGGCGAAGGGATTCGAACCCTCGACCCCAACCTTGGCAAGGTTGTGCTCTACCCCTGAGCTACACCCGCATCCGTGCTACGGCGTCGCCGTTCGCGAGGTGCTTATGGCTCAGCTCCGCGACGATTGCAACACCTTGTTTTCGCCGTCTTGACACGAATATTGCAGCCAACCGTTTACCCCGTTCCGCGGGGGGACACGCGGGGTTGATTTGTCAGGCGGGTTTCCGCGTGTCATGGGGCCTGAACGAGGTCGCGTATGAACGAAGTGGTCAAGCCGGAGGCCGCCGAGCGCTCGGCTCCGGTTCTTCCTCCGGCTCCGGAAAACCCGGCGCCTGGAACCGGGCCTGAGAGGCCGGCGCCGCGGCGGCGCAGGGCGGTCGGCTGGATTGCGATCGCGGTCGTCTTGGCGGTTGCGGCCGTCGTCGCTTGGCAGAAGCTCGAGACCGCCGGCGCGCCGCCGAGCGAGGGCGTCGCTCCGGGCCGCTCTGCCCCGCCGCCGCAGACCGTGCGCGTCGCGCCGGTCACGACCGGCGACATGCCGATCACGCTCGACGCGCTCGGAACGGTCACGCCGTTCGAGACGGTGACGATCCGCACCCAGATCGCCGGGACGCTGATGGAGGCCGGCTTCGCCGAGGGCCAGATGGTGAAGAAAGGCGACTTCCTCGCCCAGATCGACCCGAGGCCCTATCAGGCCGCGCTCGCCCAGGCCCAGGGCCAACTCGCCAAGGACCAAGCGCTCCTCGCCCAGGCCCAGAGCAACCTCGAACGCTACGAGGCGCTGAGCCGGCAGGATTCGATCGCCAAGCAGCAAGTCGCCGACCAGGAGGCGCTGGTCGCTCAGGACAAGGCGGCGATCCAGACCGATCAGGCCCAGGTCCAGACCGCGCAGCTCAACCTGAACTACACGCGAATCGTTTCTCCGATCGACGGCCGGGCTGGCATCCGGTTCGTCGACCCCGGCAATTATCTGCAACCGTCGGACTCGACCGGCATCGTCGTCGTCACCCAGCTCGATCCGATCAGCGTCCTCTTCTCGACCGCGGAGGACAACCTGCCGCGCATCGCCGCGCGGCTCGGATCGGGCGCCGCCATTCCGGCGACCGCCTTCAACCGCGCCAATGTCGAGAAGCTCGCCGAGGGCAGGCTTATCACCTACGACAGCCAAGTCGACGTCACCACCGGCACGATCAAGATGCGCGCCACCTTCGACAACCCGAAGGGGGCGCTGTTCCCGCAGCAGTTCGTCAACGTGCGCCTGCTGATCGACACGCTCCAGGGCGTCGCGCTCGCCCCCAACGCCGCCGTCCAGATCGGGCCTTCGGGCAGTTTCGTCTATCTCGTGGACGCCGAAGGAACCGTGTCCAAGCGTGACGTCGTCGCCGGTCCCTCGGACGGCAAGTCGACGACCATCGCGTCGGGCCTCGCCGTGGGCGACAAGGTCGTGATCGACGGGGTCGACCGGCTGCGCGACGGCGCCAAGGTGACGGTCGCAGGCGAGTCTGGCGGCTCGGCGCCGGGCGACGGCGCCCGGCGCGGTTCGGGCGGCTCGGACGGCAATGGACCGAACCGCCGCCACGGGCAAAGGCAGAGCGCATCCGACGGCGCTCCGCAGTCGTCGAACGGCGCTTCCGCCGCGTCGGGACCGCGGCCGTGAACCTCTCCGCGCAGCGCGGTCGCCCGTGAACCCGTCCCGTCTCTTCATCGACAGGCCGGTTGCCACCAGCCTGATCATGATCGCGATCCTGATGATCGGGCTCGCCGGCTACCGCTTCCTGCCGCTCTCCGCGCTGCCGGAGGTCGACTACCCGACCATCCAGGTCCAGACCTTCTATCCGGGCGCGAGCCCGGAGGTGATGACCTCGGCGGTGACCGCGCCGCTCGAACGCCAGTTCGGTCAGATGGCGAGCCTCAACCAGATGATGTCGGCGAGTTCGGCCGGCTCGTCGGTCATCACCCTGCGCTTCGCTCTGGAGATCGGCCTCGACATCGCCGAGCAGGAAGTGCAGGCGGCGATCAACGCGGCCGGCAACCTGCTGCCCTCCGACCTGCCGGCGCCGCCGATCTACGCCAAGGTCAATCCGGCCGACGCGCCGATCCTGACCCTCGGCGTCGCGTCCGACACGATGAAGCTCACCGACGTCGAGGACATCATCGAGGGCCGGATCATCCCCAAGCTCTCGCAGCTTCCGGGCGTCGGCCTCGTCACGATCTCGGGCGGGCAGCGGCCGGCGGTGCGCATTCACGCCAATCCGCTGGCGCTCGCGGCTTACGGCGTCAATCTCGACGACCTGCGCACCACCGTCGCCAATCTCAACGTCAACACGCCGAAGGGCGGCTTCGACGGGCCGACGCAGTCGTCGACGATCAACGCCAACGACCAGATCCGCGATCCCAAGGATTACCTGAAGTCGGTCGTCGCCTGGCGCGACAACGCGCCGATCACGCTCTCGGATGTGGCGGCCGTCGAGATCGGTCCGGAGAACAGCCGGCTCGCGGCCTGGATGGACGAGACGCCGGCGCTGATCGTCAACGTCCGGCGTCAGCCGGGCGCGAACGTCATCCAGGTCGCCGACAGCGTCAAGGCGCTCCTGCCGGCGTTGAGCGCGAGCCTGCCGGCGGGGATCACGGTGAAGCCGCTGACCGACCGCACCACCACCATCCGCGCCTCGGTCAAGGACGTCGAGTTCGAGCTCGCGCTCGCGGTCGGCCTCGTCGTGATGGTCATTTTCCTGTTCCTGCGCAACATTCCGGCGACGATCATCCCGAGCCTGTCCGTGCCGCTGTCGCTGGTCGGCGCGCTCGCGATCATGCACGCCTTCGATTTCAGCCTCGACAACCTGTCGCTGATGGCGCTGACGGTCGCGACCGGTTTCGTCGTCGACGACGCGATCGTGGTGATCGAAAATATCGCCCGCTATCTCGAAGCCGGCGACAGTCCCTACGACGCGGCGGTGAAGGGCTCGGCGCAGATCGGCTTCACCATCATTTCGCTGACCGTTTCTTTGATCGCGGTGCTGATTCCGCTCCTCTTCATGGGCGACGTGGTCGGGCGGCTCTTCCACGAGTTCGCGATCACGCTGGCTGCGACCATCGTGATTTCCGCCTTCGTGTCGCTGACGCTCGTGCCGATGCTGTGCGCCAAGCTCCTCAGGCCGACCGGCGGGCACGAGGCGAGCGGCGGCAAGCTCTTCCAGGCGCTGACCCGCTTCTACGCCTCCACCCTGCGCGTCGTGCTCGACCATCAGGGGATCACGCTCCTCGTCGCGCTCGGCACGTTCCTCTTGACCGGCTATCTCTATGCGACGATTCCGAAGGGGTTCTTTCCGATCCAGGACACCGGCGTCATCCAGGGCGTGACGCAGTCGTCGGAGGACGTCTCGTTCGAACGCATGGCGGCTCTGCAGCAGGCGCTCGCCAGGGCGGTCCTCGCCGATCCGGATGTCGCCAGCCTCTCGTCGTTCATCGGGGTCGACGGAACCAACGTCACGCTGAATTCCGGCCGCCTTCTGATCAATCTGAAACCGGAGGCCGAGCGCAAGGCGACGGTGAGCGAGATCATCCGGCGCCTGCGGCAGGAGACGGCCGGCGTCCCGGGCATTGCGCTCTACATGCAGCCGGTGCAGGACCTGACCATCGACACGGCCGTCAGCGCGACGCAATATCAGTTCACTCTGGAGAATCAGGATCTGGCGCTGTTGCAGGCGTGGACGCCGAAGGTGCTGCAACGGCTCGCCAGGGTTCCCGCGATCGTCGACGTGGCGAGCGACCTTCAGCCGAACGGCCGGTCGGTGTTCGTCGATCTCGATCGCGGGGCCGCCGCGCGCTTCGGCATCACGCCGGCGATCGTCGACAACGCGCTCTACGACGCCTACGGGCAGCGCATCATCTCGACCATCTTCACCCAGAGCAACCAGTACCGGGTCATCCTCGACATCGACCCGAAGATGGCGCGCTCGCTCGACTCGCTGGACAACCTCTACCTGCCGTCGGCGTCGTCGACCTCGGGCCGGACGCCGCTGAACGCCGTCGCCAATTTCGTCGTCAAGCCGTCGCCGTTGCAGATTTCGCACCTGAAGCAGTTCCCGGTGACGACGATCTCGTTCAACCTCGCGCCCGGCGCCTCCCTCGGCGCGGCGGTGGACCAAATCAACGCGGCGCTCGCCGAGATCGGCCTCCCCGCCAGCTTCGCCGTCAGCTACCAGGGCGCGGCGCAGGCCTTCCAGGCGGCGCTGTCGAACGAACTGTTCCTGCTCGGGGCGGCGATCGCGGCGATGTATATCGTGCTCGGCGTGCTCTATGAGAGCTTCGTCCATCCGATCACGATCCTGACCACGCTGCCCTCCGCCGGCATCGGCGCGCTGCTCACGCTCGAGTTCGCCGGCGCCGGCCTCGACATCATCGGCGTCATCGGCATCGTGCTCCTGATCGGCATCGTCAAGAAGAACGCGATCATGATGATCGACTTCGCCCTCGACGCGCAGCGCAACGAGGGTCTGCCGCCGCGCGAGGCGATCTACCGGGCGTGCCTGCTGCGCCTGAGGCCGATCCTGATGACGACGGTGGCGGCGATCTTCGGCGCGGCGCCGCTGATGCTCGGCACGGGCGTCGGCTCCGAGCTGCGCCACCCGCTCGGGCTCGCGATCGTGGGCGGGCTCGCCTTCAGCCAGGTGCTGACGCTCTACACGACGCCGGTCATCTATCTCTTCTTCGAGCGGCTCGGCGGGCGATTCGGCCTCGGGGCGACCGATTCGGCGCTCGCGGCGGAGCCGGCGTGAACAACCGCTTCTCCGAGATCTTCATCCGGAGGCCGGTGGCGACGACGCTGCTGACGATCGGGATCGTGCTGGCGGGTCTGCTCGGCTATCGGCAGTTGCCGGTCGCGCCGCTGCCGAAGATCGATTTTCCGATCGTTTCGGTGCAGGCCAGCATGCCCGGCGCGAGCCCCGACACGATGGCGACTTCGGTCGCCTCGCCGCTCGAGCGTCACCTCGGCCAGATCGCCGACGTCAACGAGATGACGTCGCAGAGCACGCAGGGCTCGGCCCGCATCACTTTGCAGTTCGGTCTCGGCCGGGATATCGACGGCGCGGCGCGCGACGTGCAGGCGGCGATCGTCGCCGCGCGGGCGGACCTGCCGGCGAGCCTGCGCCAAAGCCCATCCTACCACAAGATCAACCCGGCCGACGCGCCGATCATGGTCCTGGCCATAACGTCCCCGGCCCATACGGCCGGGCAGCTCTACGACATCGCCTCCAACGTGTTGCAGCAGCGCCTGTCTCAGCTTCCGGGGGTCGGCGAAGTCGACGTCTCGGGCTCCGCGTTGCCGGCGGTTCGCGTCGAGATCAATCCGACCGCGGTCTTCCGCTACGGAATCGGCCTCGAGGACATTCGCGCCGCGCTCGCCTCCGCCAACGCCAACAGCCCTAAGGGCGCGATCGAGGACAGCGAGGCGCACTATCAGATCTACGCCAACGATCAGGCGACCAAGGCGGCGCAATACCGCGATCTGGTGGTCGCCTACCGCAATGGCGCGGCGGTCAGGCTTTCCGACGTCGCCGAGGTCGTCGATTCGGTCGAGGACCTTCGCAACGCCGGCCTCGTCAACGGACAGCCCGGCGTGGCGGTGGTGGTGTCGCGCCAGCCAGGGGCCAACATCATCGACGTCGTCGACGCGGTGCAGGCTGAACTGCCGCGGCTCGTCGCGTCGCTGCCCGGAGACGTCGACCTGACCGTCGCGGTCGACCGCTCGAAGACGATCCGGCAGTCGCTCGCCGACACGCAGAGGACGCTGATCGTCGCCGTCGTCCTGGTGATCCTGGTCGTGTTCGTCTTCCTGCGCTCCGCGCGTGCGGCGGCGATCCCGAGCGTCGCGGTGCCGACCTCGATCATCGGCACGTTCGGCGTGATGTATCTCGCCGGCTTCAGCCTCGACAATCTCTCGCTGATGGCGCTGACGATCTCGACCGGCTTCGTCGTCGACGACGCGATCGTGGTGCTGGAGAACGTCTCGCGCCATCTCGAGGCGGGCATGCCGCGCCTCGAGGCGGCGATCGTCGGCGCCAACGAGGTCGGCTTCACCGTCCTCTCGATCTCGCTGTCGCTGATCGCGGTGTTCGCGCCGCTGATCTTCTTCGGCGGCATCGTCGGGCGGCTGTTCAACGAATTCGCGCTGACCCTGTCGGCGGCGGTGATGATCTCGCTCGTCGTCTCGCTGACCACGACTCCGATGATGTGCGCGCTCATCCTGCCACGGCAGGCTGCGCGCCGGCATGGCCGGCTCTACCAAGCCTCGGAGCGCGTCTTCGAGGCGGCGCTCGGGTTCTATCGGATGACGCTCGGCGCGGCGCTCCGCCATCCGGCCATCGTGATGGCGACGCTCCTCGCCACGATCGGGCTCAATTACGACCTCTTCCGCTATCACGTGAATTACGGCCTGTTCCCGGTGCAGGACACGGGCCTGATCGTCGGGTCGATCCAGGCCGACCAGAGCATCTCGTTCCAGGCGATGGCGGGGAAATTCAAGCAGTTGCAGACGATCGTGCAGGAAGACCCGGCGGTCGCGAGCGTCGTCGGCTTCACCGGCGGCCGGCAGACGAACACCGGCTTCACCTACGTGGCGCTGAAACCTTACGCGGAGCGGAAAGTCAGCGCCGACGACGTCGTCAACCGGCTGCGCGGCAAGCTGTCCAGCGTGGCCGGCGCGCGCCTGTTCATGGTCTCGGTGTCGGACCTGCGCACCGGCGGGCGGCAGAGCAACGCGACCTACCAGTACACGCTGCTCTCCGACGACACCGCCGATCTCGCCAAATGGGCTTCGAAGCTGACCGACGCGCTGACGAAGAGCGACGTCGTCAAGGACGTCAATTCCGACCAGCAGCAGGGCGGACTCGAGACCGACATCGTCATCGACCGCGATACGGCGATGCGCCTCGGGCTGACGCTGAACGCGATCGACAACACCCTCTACGACGCCTTCGGACAGCGGCAGGTGTCCGTCATCTACAGCGCACAGAACCAGTATCACGTGGTGATGGAGGTCGCGCCGCGCTACTGGCAGGACCCGCGCACGCTCGACAACCTCTATGTCTCGACCGCCGGGGCCAATCCGACCGGGACGCAGCAGACCGGCGTCGCGG
Source organism: uncultured Hyphomicrobiales bacterium (assembly GCA_903932535.1). Classification (GTDB taxonomy): domain Bacteria; phylum Pseudomonadota; class Alphaproteobacteria; order Rhizobiales; family Beijerinckiaceae; genus Roseiarcus. Next base: position 30,441 of record CAIZGR010000057.1, read on the forward strand.
CCGGACTCTACAAGTCGAGCACCGGGACGCAGACCACGGCCGCGTCGATCGCGGCGGACGCGGCCCGCAATCTCGCCACGAACGCGCTGGCGGCGAGCGGACGCATGAGCGCCTCGACCGGGTCGGCGGTTTCGTCCTCCGTCGAGACGATGGTCCCGCTGTCCGCTTTCGCCCGTCATACGCCCGGTCATACCCCGCTCGGCGTCAATCACCAGGGTCTGTTCGCGGCGGCGACCATTTCGTTCAACCTCGCGCCGGGCAAGTCGCTGAGCGAGGCGAAGACGGAAATCGACGACGCCGTCCGCGCCATCGGCATGCCGTCGACGGTGCGGGGCGAATTCGCCGGCACCGCGGCGACCTTTCAGCAGTCGCAGTCTAACCTGCCGATGCTGTTCGGCGCGGCGCTGCTGACGATCTACATCGTTCTCGGCATTCTCTACGAGAGCCTGATCCATCCGATCACGATCCTCTCGACGCTGTTTTCGGCGAGCGCGGGCGCTGCGCTCGCGCTGTGGCTGTTCGACACGCCTTTCACGGTGATCGCGGCGATCGGGGTGCTTTTGCTGATCGGCATCGTCAAGAAGAACGCGATCATGATGGTCGATTTCGCGATCGAGGCGGAGCGGCGGGGCCTCGCGGCGCGCGAGGCGATCGAGCAGGCCTGCCTCCTGCGCTTCCGGCCGATCATGATGACGACCTGCGCGGCGATCTTCGGCGCGCTGCCGCTCGCCTTCGGCGCGGGCGAGGGTTCGGAGCTGCGCCATCCGCTCGGCATCACGATCGTCGGCGGCCTGATCGTCAGTCAGGCCCTGACCCTGTATACGACGCCGGTGGTTTTCATTTATCTCGATTCGTTGGCCAGATGGTTGGGGCGGCGTTGGAATCGTCACTATCTGCGCGCCGTTCCGGCGCGGGGGGCGCGCTAGCGTTGCGCGGCGCAGCGCCAATCGTCGGGCTCGCCGTCGCGGCGGGGCTCGCGGGATGCGTGACGGTCGGCCCGGATTTCCAGCGGCCCGCCGCGCTCGAGTCGCCGCAATACAAGGAGATCGCCGGCTGGAAGGTCGCGACGCCCCGCGCCGGCGAGGCCAAGGGCGACTGGTGGAGCGTGTTCCACGATCCCGAGCTGAACCGCCTCATGCCGGCGGTGGCCGTCTCCAACCAGACCCTCGCGGCGGACGCGGCCAACTACCGTCAGGCGTTGGCCCTCATCAACGAGGCGCGCGCGGGCCTGTTTCCAACCGTCGCCGGCGCGGGGTCCGCGACGCGCGGCTCAACCCTCGGCACGACGCTCGCCGCCGAGGCCTCGGGGACGTGGACGCTCGACGTCTGGGGCGAGGTGCGGCGCGCGATCGAGGCGCAGCAGGCCGGCGCGGAGTCGAGCGCCGCCACGCTCGCCAACGCGACGCTCGCGGCGCAGTCGGCGCTGGCCCTGGCCTATGTCCAGGTGCGCCAAGCGGACTCGCTCGAGGACCTGCTCACCCGGACGGTCGCGGAATACCAGCGCTCGCTGACGATCACGCAGAACCAGTATGCCGCCGGGACGGCCGCGAAGTCCGACGTCATCACCGCTCAGGCCCAGGTGCTCAGCGCCCAGGCGCAACTCGTCGCCGCGGGCGTGCCGCGCGCCCAGGGCGAGCACGCCGCCGCCGTGTTGATGGGCCGCCCGCCGGCGGGGCTCACGATCCCGCACGGGTCGCTCGCGACCCGCATCCCATCCACGCCGGTCAGCGTGCCCTCGGCGCTGCTCGAGCGCCGGCCGGACGTGGCGGCGGCCGAGGAGACGATGCGGCAGGCCAACGCCGAGGTCGGGGTCGCCTTCGCCGGTTATTTCCCCGCGGTGTCGCTCAACGGCCTTCTCGGGTATTCCGGCAATCCCTTCGCCGTCCGACTCGGCGCGGCCAATCCGGTCTGGTCGTTCGGCGCCTCGCTCTCGCAGCCGCTGCTGAACGGCGGGCTGACCGGCGCTCAGGTCGAGGCGGCGCGCCAAACCTATCAGGCCGAGGTCGCGACCTATCGCCAGACCGTGCTCGCCGCCATCCAGCAGGTCGAGGACGCGCTAGCCGGAATCCGCATTCGATCGCGGGAGGTCGCCGTGCAGGCGGAGGACGTCCGCATCTCGCGCCAGGCGACCCAGATCGCGCTCAACGAATACCGCGCCGGCACCCAGGCGTTCACCGCGGTCGTCGTCGCCGAGGCGCAGCAGCTCTCGGCGGAGGAGGCGCTGCTTTCGACCCAGGCGCAGCTCCAGACCGACGCGGTCAACCTGATCGTGGCGCTCGGCGGCGGCTGGAGCGCGTCGAAGCTGCCCGACGCCGCCGCGGACGCGGCGCCGGTTCCCGCGGCGCCGTCCGCCTCACAGTGACAGAGCGTAGCGGCGCGCGACCGCCTCCGCCGCGCGCGCGTCGGCGACCGTGAGGACGCCGCCGTTGGCGGCGCGGGCGGCCTCGACGGCTTTGACCAGCGCCTCCGGTCCGTCGAACGCCTCGAGGCCGCCTCCGGCGTTCGACAATCGCCTCGTCATCGCCGTCTGCGTTGCGTCGTCGGCGAAGGCCACGGCCTGCATCAGCGCGACCGCCGGACGCGGGACGTCCGAGCAGCGCGCCAGCCTGTAGGCGTTGAGGAAGCGTTTGGCGGCCCGCGGCGACCCGGCGGCCAGAGGGGCGAGCGCGGTGAGCAGCGCGGTCTCCGCGCCCGACAGGGGCTCGATCAGCGCGTTCCGGATCGCGGGATCGAGCGGCGGCGACACGGACCGGCCGTCGGGCGCAAGCAGGTGCGCAACCAGCCGCTCCCCGTCGATCCCGGCGCGGCCGGGCAGGTTGACGACGACCTGAAGCCATTTGTCGAACCGGCGGCGCGCCTCGGCCCGGCCGCCGAGCGGCTCGACGAGCCGGGCGGGATCGAGCGCGAGGACGCCGACGGCGCCTGCGCCGATGGCGCTCTGCGCCGCGTCGATCCAGGCGATCGCGGCCGCCGGCGGCAGGGCGTCGAGATTGTCGACGACGAAGACGAGCCGCTCCGGGGCGCCCGCCGACGGGCCCTGGCTCATCCGCTCGCCGAGCGCGGCGAGGAACCCGCGCGCAGCGGCGGGATGGTTGTGGGAGGCGTCGAGGAATTCCGGTCCCGGCGCTCGGGTGTGGACCTTGGCGCCGGCGCGGCGGGCGGCCGCCTCGGCCTGCCTGCCGGCGGCGTCGGCCTCGGCGGACAGCGCCGCGACCCGCTGGTTGAGCCGGGCGACGCGATTGTCGAGATCGCGGCGGCGGTCGCGGACGTCCAGGTTGAGGAGTTGCGCGCCGCGAAGGACGAGACTGGCGAAGCCGATCGCCCCCAGGAGGTTCACCGCCAGCGCGAGGGCGCCCGCGAGATACAGGATCCCGGTGGCCGTCTCGAGCCAGGCGTCGACGCTCGAAAGCCAGCCGGCGATGTAGGTTCCGGCGGCGCCGGGGACCTGAACCGCGTTCAGCGCCTGCTGGCCATGGACAAAGTGAAGGCCGAAGCCGAGCAGGAAGGCGACGATCGCCCAGAAGATGAGCTGGCGCTGGCCGCGATAGGCCCAGATCGCGCGCAACGCGACGCCGAACTGGCCGCCGGGGCGCAGGCTCGCCATATCCCGGACGAGGTCGCGGTAGCTCGCGTCGGAGTCGGCGCCCGCGAGATCGAACCGGCGCAATCGGCCGTCGATCGCCACGCGCCGCGCGCGCGCGAAGACGTCGACGCTCGAGCCGGGAGTTTCGAACAGGAGCGCGTCGGGCAGCCGGGCGCTGCGCGCCTCGGCCTCGTCGCGCTGCGCCCGCTCGGCGTCGAGGCGGCGGACGAGCCCGTCGTGGCGGTCCGCCGCCGCGATCGCCGCGCGCAGCGGGTCGCCTCCGGCCTGCGCCGATTCGTCGAGAAGCGGCGCGTAGTCGACGCCGCCCGGCTCGCGATTGAGCGCCGCATAGGCGGCGCTGGCCAGCGCGACCGGCGGTTCGGCGCCGTTGGAGGCGTCGACCCGCGCGATCACGACCTGCGCCAGCGCATGGCTCGACCCGGCGAGCGTCTCGATCGTTTGCGCAAGGCGATTGAGCGCGAACGTCTTGCCCGCGCCGGCCGGACCGGCGATGGCGGCGAGGGACGGGGTCTGGACCGCCCGCGTCACGCAGAGCTGCGCCAGCGGCTGAACGATCTGCCCGGCCCCGAGCACGTCCGCCCCCTCCGCGGCGTCGGCGAGGAAGATCGGGTGCCCCGTTCGTTCGCCCTGCGCCGGGGCGGCGTCCGGCTGCGAAGCGGCTGGGACCAGGGCGGGCAGGGACGCCGGCGCCGGCGGCGCGTCGTCGCCGGGCAGGCGGACTCTTTCTGTTTGGCTGATCTCCGACACTTGGATCTCCTCAACCCCTCTGCGCTCCGGGCTCGAAAGCCGGTCGCGCCTACCGCTAGCACAGGATCGGCCTCTCGGGCGCCGAGCCCTTCGCAAGTCGAGTGTTGACATGTGGCGCGTCGGCGTACCGCATTCCCGGAACGCTTCCCCCAGCATTAGGGCTTCCGGTCGAAAGACTCGGGGCACAAGAAGCGCGAATTGCGCTCGGCTTTACAGGTTTTGGCGCCGGTCTTCCAAGCCCGCGCGGCGAAAATGCGCGACGAACGGAAAGCGGTCCTCAGTCGCGAGCCCTGCCCGAGCCGTATCCGCATCACGACGAGAGGTTGTCATGGCGCATCGTGGCTCAACATTATTTGCCTCCCGGCTGTGGAATGGCGACAAGTCGCCCATGAATTCGCAGTCCGACGCTATCCTCTGGAATTCCGGCGCGCCGCTTTGGGGACCGGCCGGCCCCTCTTGGGCGCCCGGCGGCGTTCCGGCCGGCTGGAGGGCGGCGCCGATGGCGCGCAGCGGCTGGATCGCCTCGGCGCTCGCGAACGCCGGCTCGACGCCGTTCGCTCCGCCGGCTGCGAATGCCGCCTCCATCCTGCGTGGCCCGGCGCCGGCGGGCGGCGTTTCGGCCCGCTCGACGGTTGCGGCCGGGCTTTCCAGCGGTCCGTCGGCGACGAACGCCGCCAGCGGCGCGTCCGGGGGCTCGCTCGGCTACGCCTCGGTCCTGTCGACCCTCCAGAACGCAGCGGCCGGCGGGATGACCGCCTCGAAGTTCAGCGCCTTGCAGGCGTTCGCGGCCGGGCTCAACCAGCCCGGAGGAACCAGCGTCTCGGCCTATGTGCAGCAGATCGCGGACGACGTGATCCTCGGCAATTCGGCCAACGCCGGGTGGAACGGCGGATCGTCCACGGCGACGACGCTCGGCAACCTCGGCGCGACGTCCACCCAGACCCAGGCCGACGAATTGATCGGCATGTGGTTTCAGGGCGCGAACCTGCCGAGCCTCGACGTGTCGTCGGTCGGGGCGCCGAACTACAATTCGACTTACCAGGCTTCGACCTTGCCGCTCTATGGCGCGAGCGGCGCGCCGCGCTATACGGACGTGAACCAGGGGGTGCTCGGCGATTGCTATCTCCTCTCGGCGCTCGGCGAGGTCGCCCTCCAGGACCCCGCCGCGATCGAGAACATGATCGTCGACAACGGCAACGGGACCTACGGCGTGCGGTTCTTCGTCAACGGCGCGCCAGACGACGTCACGGTCAACACGCAATTGCCGGTCATGGGCGGCGGCCATCGTTGGGCCGACGGGTCGACGCTGGAATTCGCCAACGGCTCCACCGACGATTGGGTCGCCCTGGTCGAGAAGGCCTATGCGCAGCTCAACGCGCAGACCGACGCGCCGCACGGGATGACGCTCAATTCCGCGTCGGACTCCTATGCCGGCATCGCCTCCGGCAACGGCTCGGCCCTGACCGAGATCACCGGCCAGCCGGAAAGCTCGACCGGCCTCCGCTCCGGACAATCCCAGAGCACGCTTCAGTCGATCCTGTCGAACACGGCGTCGAGCTTCCAGTCGGGCCAGGAGGTCCTGATGTCGACGCCCGGCAGTTCGTCCGGCAACCTTGTCGGCAACCACATGTTCATGGTGACGGCCATCAATGCGGCTTCCGGCGCGTTCACGATCCACAATCCGTGGGCCGCCGCCTACAGCGGATCGCTGGCCATGACCTTCAACGAGACGATCCAGCAGCTCGCTTCCGACAATTGCACGCTCTGGGTGACCAGCGGCCACACGGTGGCGTGAACCGCCGCGTCAGCCGCGCGCGGCTGACGCGGTCGCCGACCGCGTCACCAGGGCTCATCCTTCCGGGTGGAAGGCGAAGGCGGAACCCTTGCGGCTGATCCGACCGCGGTGGGGCGCGGCGAAGTGGCCCGGCACGAGAAGCCGGTGATGCTCGCAGCACTCCTCGAGCAGGCTCCGGCGCGAGGCGCGCGCGAGCGCGGGGTCCCAGCAACTGAAGCTGTTGAGGTCCGGCTCGGCGATCTGGATCGGGTGGTGCATCGAGTCGCCGGTGAAGAGGCCGCTGTCGCCGGAATCCTCCACGCGCAGCGCGTTGTGGCCCGGCGAGTGGCCGGGGGAGGGGACGATCGTCAGGCCGTCCCCGACCTTGTGCTCCCCGTCGACGAATTCGACCTGTCCCGCTTCGACCACCGGCAGCAGGCTGTCGAGAAAGGTGTCCTCGCCGGTTCCGCCGTAATGCGGCCAGTCCTGCCGGCGCGGGTCGAAGGCGTCGTAGTCCTTGCGGGAGAAGAGATAGGTCGTCTTCCGGAAGGTCGGGACCCAGCGGCCGTTGTCGAGCCGTGTGTTCCAGCCGGCGTGGTCGCTGTGCAGGTGGGTGCAGAAGACGTAATCGACGTCTTCCGGATACACGCCGGCCGCGCGCAGGTTGTCGAGATAGACGCTGTCGCGCAGGTTGAAGGGCGGAAAGTGGCGCTTTTTGCCGTGGCCGACGCAGGTGTCGACCATGATGGTGCGATGCCGGCTGCGGACCACGAAACTCTGGACGTGGACGCTGATCGTGTCGGCGTCCGCGTCGAGGAAGCGCGGTGCGAGCCAGGAGCGGTTGGCGGCGATCGCCTCCGCGCCGACGTCGGGAAACAGCAGCGTCAGCGGCACGCCATGGTCGACGAAGTCCTCGACCCGGATGATTTCGAGCTCGCCGATGCGGAATGTGGTCATGCGGTCCCCTGCCTGAGTGGTCGTTTTCCGAGATGCTCGGTCACTTGAGCATGCGGCGCAGGATCTTTCCGGTGATGGTTTTCGGCAGGTCGTCGACGATCTCGACGACGTGCGGACGCTTGAAGGTGGCGATGTGCCGATGGCAGAAGTCGATCAGCGCCTCGGGCTCGACCGTGGCGCCGGCCTTGAGGCTGACGAAAGCCTTCACGTTCTCGCCCCGGTATGGGTCCTTGACGCCGATCACGGCGGCCTCGCGCACGGCGGGATGGGTGTAGAGCACGTCCTCGACCTCGCGCGGCCAGACCTTGAAGCCTGAGGCGATGATGACGTCCTTCTTGCGGTCGACGAGATAGAACCAGCCGCCGGCGTCCATGAAGCCGACGTCGCCGGTGCGGAAACCGTCGCGGCGCATTGATTCCCTGGTCTCCGCGGGTTTCCGCCAGTAGCCCGGGACCACGGTCGGGCCGGAGACGACGATCTCGCCGGTCTCGCCCACGGCCGCGGGCGCGCCCTTGTCGTCGGCGATCCAGGCCTCGACATTGAACTTCGGCACGCCGATCGCGATCGCGCCGCTCGCCGGGTCGACCGGCGCTTGCGCCCCATGCGGCACGGCGATCACGCCGGCGTTGGTCTCGGTGAGGCCGTAGCCGTTGTGGATATAGTGTCCGGTGCGCCGGCGGAATTCCTCCACCACGCTCGGCGGAATCGGCGCGCCGCCGGAGACGATCACCTTCAGGCTCTCGAAGCGCTCCGCTGTCGCGTCCTTGTGGTTCATGAGCGCGATGAAGGCGGTTATGGCGCTCACCGTCCACGCCGGCCGCTGCTCGGCCAGCGCGTCGAGCACGACGCCCGGCTCGAAGCGGAAGCACAAGATCAGCGGGCTTGCGAGCCGCCACGACAGCGCCAGATGGGCGATGAGGCCGGTGACGTGGAAGAGAGGCGCGAGCCCGAGAACGGAGTCGCCGTCCTGAAGCGAATACCAGCGCGTGATCGCCTGGGCGCTGAAGGCGACGTTGCCGTGGGTGTTCGTCGCCGCCTTGGGCACGCCGGTCGTCCCCGACGTGTAGACCAGGAAGGCGACGTCGCCGGCCTTCGGCGCAGCGCGCGTCGCAGGCTTTCGTCCGCGGTTCTCCTCGATCAGCGCGACGAGGTCCGGCGGGCCGCCCGGCTCCGCCGCGACCCTCGCCGGCGCCGGGCCGAAGACGCGCGGGTCGTTCCGCGCCTGCAAGCTCAGCGGCGACGTCGTGACGACGATCGAGGGCTTGAAGGCGTCGGCCGGCAGGGTTTGCACCACGTCCCGATGAAGCGCGTCGATGCAGACGAGCGCCTTCGGCGCGCTGTCGGCGAACATCGCCGTCAACTCGTGGTCGCGGTACATCGGATTGACCGGGACGACGACCCCGCCCGCCTTCCATGCCGCAAGCGTCGCGATCGGGAACTGCGGCATGTTCTGGAGGTAGACGGCGAGCCGGTCGCCCGGCTCGAAGCCCCGGTCGACCAGCGCCGCAGCGAGCGCGTCGCTCATTGCGTCGATCTCGCCGTAGGTCAGCTTACGGTCGAAATAGACCACGGCGGGCTTGTCGGCGGCGCGCTCGACCGCCTCGCGGAAAAGGCTCAGCGCGTCGGTGGGCGAAGCGTCGACAGTCGCGGGCAGGCCCGGCGTATAGCGCGCGAGCCACGGCTTTTCGGCGTAGGGGGAAGCGTCAGCCATGCTCCGCCTCCTCCGCGTCGAGCGGCGGCGTCAGGAACGCGGCGGCCGAGCCGAGGTTCCTGCGGCTGCGGGAGATTTCGCGCCGCGCGATCGCGCGCAGGTGAACTTCGTCCGGCCCGTCGGCGAGGCGCAGCGCCCGGCCCCAGGTCCAGAGGTCCGGCAGCGGCGTGTCGGGCGAGAGCCCCATCGCGCCGAAGGTCTGCATGGCGCGGTCGACGATCGTCGTCTGCATCCGGGGCGCGACCGCCTTGATCATCGAGATTTCCGCCGCTGCCGCCTTGGCGCCCAGCGTGTCGATCATCCAGGCGGTCTTGAGCGTCAGCAGGCGGGCCTGCTCGATCTCGCAGCGCGAGAGCGCGATCCACTCGGCGACCGGCCCGTGCTCGTGCAGATACTTGCCGAAGGTCTTCCGCTCCTGCGCCCGCTGGATCATCAGCTCGAGCGCCAGCTCGCACTGACCGATGGAGCGCATGCAATGATGGATGCGCCCCGGGCCGAGGCGGGCCTGGGCGAGCGCGAAGCCGCCGCCCTCCTCGCCGAGCAGGTTCGCCTTCGGCACGCGGACGTCGCGGAACACGATCTCGCAATGGGTCTCCGCCGAGAGGTGATTCATCACGCTGATGTTGCGCACGATCGTCACGCCGGGCGTGTCCATGGGCACGAGGATCATGCTCTGTCGGCGATGCGGCTCGGCGCCGGGGCTGGTGATCCCCATGACGATCGCGACCTTGCAGTTTGCATGAAGGGCGCCGGTGATGAACCACTTGCGGCCGTTGACGACCCAGGAGTCGCCCTCAAGCTCCATGCGCGTGCAGATGTTGGTCGCGTCGGAAGAGGACGAGTCCGGCTCCGTCATGGCGAAGCACGAGCGGATGTCGCCGTCGAGCAGCGGGTTCAGCCAGCGCTCGCGCTGCTCGGGGGTGGCGAAGAGGTGCAGGACCTCCATGTTGCCGGTGTCGGGCGCCGAGCAGTTGAACACCTCGCTGGCCCAGGGCGTGCGGCCCATGATCTCGGCCAGTGGCGCGTAGTCCTGGTTGGAGAGGCCCGCGCCGCGTTCGCTGTCCGGCAGGAACAGGTTCCACAGGCCGGCGGCGCGCG
>CAIZGR010000058.1 GCA_903932535.1 uncultured Hyphomicrobiales bacterium
CGCGTTGTAGCCGAGCACCGCCGCGACCGCGCCGGCCGAGACCGATCCGCCGATCGTCCGCCGCGCCGCCGCGAACGCCTGCAGGGCGGCGATCTGCGCCGCGACCACCGCCGCCGGGTCGGCGCCGTCAGCCAGGATCAGCGTCGCGTCGACCGACCACGGGACCGGGTTGACCGGCCGGATCACGAGCCGGTCGTTGACCTTGCGGGACGGCCGCGGGAACGCCGCCGCCACCGCCGCGAGCGAGGCCGGCGCCGGCAGGGCGCTCGCTGTCGCGCCGAGGCAGACGATGCACACCTCGCCCGGCGCGACCCCCGAAACCTCGGCGCCGTAGACGACGACGTCGGCGAGGCCGACGGGATCGGCGGTCAGCGCCTTGTAGCGATAACCGCCGTACGTGCCGCCCTGGCTGAGCGCCTCCCAGGCGAGCTGACCGCGGCGCCGCAGGCTCGGGTCGAGCTCGCCCGCCGCGCGCACGGTCGCCATGGCGGCGACGACCTGGTCGAGATCGGTCCCGGCCGCGAAGGCGAGCATGGTCGCCAGCGCCGCGTCGTTGATCCGCTGACGGACGAGCCCCTCGCGATACGCGCCGACCTCCTGGAGCATGACGGCCGGATCGGACTGGAGCGCCGAGACGTCATAGGGGATCGATGCGAGCCCCATCCGCGCGGAAAAATCCGCGAGACGGGCGGTCACGATGCCGGCGAACGACCAGGTCTCGACGACCGCCGGGGGCGGCAGGGCGGAGAGGTCGATCGGGGCGAAGGTCACAGGATCACCGACACGGCGGCGGCCACGGTGAAGTCGCCCGCGAGCGCATTCGGCCGGTAGCCGCCGGCGATGCGCACGCCGAACCGGCCCTGGCCGAGGGCTTTTGGCGAATTCGAGGCGTCGGGATAGGCGATGCTCGTCACGACGAAGCGCGGCTCCCAGAGTTCCACGGCGATCACGATCGCGAGGTAGAATTTCATCAGGTCGGCCGGCGTCAGCGGCTGGCCGAGCAGGCCCGGGATCGCCGAGCCGAAGGTGCGGGCGAGGACGCGGCTCGTGAGGCGGGTGGTGAAGATCACGCCGAGCGACTGGCGAACGTGGTCGAAATCCGAGAGCGGCTGTCCGTCGACGCGCGACAGGCCGGTGGATGCGGGCATGTGCGCGTCTCCGGCTCAGGTCGGGTCGGGCGGCTTCACAGCGGGCAGGAAGGCCGCGGGGTTGATCTGCAGCCAGGCCTGCGCGTCGCGATCGAAGATCACGAAGCGGTCGGCGCTCTTCACCGTCAGCATCAGCCAGCCGTCCTTCTGGATATTGAGCGCCGCGTTCTCGTCGGCCGCGATCACACGCGAGCCGGCCTTGGTCGTGTCCTTCGTCGAGCCGCGGGTCGCGACGTCGGCGTCGCCGGCCGCCGAGGGCGACGGGTTCGCGTCGGACCATCCGTGCGGGACGCCGAGGCCTTGCGTGAAGTCGGCCGAGCCGTCCGGGTTCACGAGCAGGTACTGCTCGCCGACGGACGGCGGGGAATGGACCTTTCGCCCGCCCGCCACCTGCGAATAGGGCAGCCAGGGCGACAGGACCGGGTTCCCGTCGTCGTCGAGGCCGATCTCCTGGCGATAGAGGCCCCCCTTCGGGTCGACGTCGGTCACCTTGCCCTTGCGGAACAGGCGCTCGATGCGCGCCTCGAGGTCGGCGTGGCCGGCGACCAGGGCGGCGATGTGCTCGTGCGCCTCGCGGAAGGCGCGCTCGAGCGAGGCGAGATCGAACATCAGGGCGCCGGCGTGATGGGAATCGTGACGGTCTCCTGCGCCGCGGCGACGCCGGAGAGGTCGGCTGCGGCCGTCGTGTTCATCGGGGCCTCCGGACCGAGGCCGATCGCCTGCGTCTCCGCATTGGTCATGCCGAGCAGCCCCATCGCCACC
>CAIZGR010000059.1 GCA_903932535.1 uncultured Hyphomicrobiales bacterium
CGTGTCGGGCAACGTGTCGCTCTACAACGAGACGATGGGGGTCGGGATTCCGCCGACCCCGGCGATCGGCGGCGTCGGGCTCGTCGCCGACGTGACCAAGACCGCCTCGCCGTCGTTCAAGGGTGAAAGCCACGACATTCTGCTGATCGGCGGCGTCCCCGGCTGGCTCGGCCGCTCGGCCTGGCTCGCCGAGATCGCCGGCCGCGACGAGGGCGCGCCGCCGCCGGTCGACCTCGCGGCCGAGCGGCGGAACGGCGAATTCGTCGCCGGGCTCATCGCGACGGGGCGCGTCACGGGCGTTCAGGACCTGTCGGACGGCGGCCTTGCCGTGGCGCTCGCCGAGATGGCGATGGCGGGCGGCGTCGGGGCGACGGTCGCGCTTCCCGGCCCCGAGACGCCCGTGTTCTTCGGCGAGGACCAGGGCCGCTATGTCGTGACGACCGCGCCGGCCGAGACGCACGCGATCCTCGAGGAGGCCGCGAGCGCGGGCGTGGCGGCCGTCCGCATCGGCGCGACCGGCGGCGCAGCGCTGGCGCTCGGCGCCGCGCGGCCCATTCCGCTTGCGGAGCTTCGCGAAGCGTACGAGAGTTGGTTGTCGTCGTACATGGAGCGAGGCGGGGAAGCGGTATGATTCCTTTTGTCGTCGTGAAAACCAAAGCCGGCTTCGCTTATGTGAGGCCCGAGCACGTGATCGCGATCAACGCCGCCGACGGGGAAGATTGCGCGATCCTGATGTCCCACGGCGTCACCATCGCTGCGGCCGAACCGGCCGAAGATGTGGTGGCGCGTCTCGAAGCCGAGGCGCGGGAACAAGACGACGCGTTGCTGACCAAGGAGCACAACAATCATGGCCATGGCCCTCGCTGACATCGAAAACATGATCCGGCAGGCCCTTCCTGACGCGCGCGTCGAGGTGCAGGACCTCGCCGGCGACGGCGAGCATTACTCGGCCATTGTCGTCTCCCCCGCCTTCAAGGGCCTGACCAAGGTGAAGCAGCACCAGATGGTCTACGCCGCGCTGAAGGGGAAGATGGGCGGCGACCTGCATGCGCTGGCGCTGACGACGTCGGAGAGCTGAACAGATCGGAGGGGCGGCGTCTCGCCGCCCAGGCAGCGCGAGACGCGCTCCCTCCGGCGGGGCGGCTCGGCCGCCTGCCAGCCGATATCTCCCGAAGGCGGGGTGCTCCGGTTCCTTTCCAATCTTGAATCCGCTGACGGTCGCGACGATATCAGCGTCGCCGCGCGTCATCGGCGCGCGCCTGTCCGAAACTCGCAACCCATTGACCAAGAGGCCCGATTTGACCGCCGACGCCATGACCCCGACCCCCGAAGCCACGACGCAGAGCTTCGAGGCCGACGTTTCGCGCCTGCTGCATCTGATGGTGCACTCGGTCTATTCCGACCGGGAAATCTTCGTCCGCGAGCTCGTCTCCAACGCCGCCGACGCCTGCGAGAAGCTTCGCTACGAGGCGATCGCCAAGCCGGAACTCGTCGCCGGCGGCGCCCCGTTCGCGATCACGGTGGCGCTCGACAAGGACGCGAAAACCCTCACCATCTCCGACAACGGCATCGGCATGACCCGCGAGGACCTGACCGCGGGCCTCGGCACCATCGCCCGCTCCGGCACCAAGGCGTTCCTCGACAAGCTCGCCGCCGAGGACGCCAAGAGCGAGGCGCAGGCGCTGATCGGCCAGTTCGGCATCGGCTTCTATTCCGCCTTCATGGTCGCCGACGACGTCGTGGTCGACACGCGCCGCGCCGGGTCGGAGGAAGCTTGGCGCTGGTCGTCGGACGGCAAGGGTTCGTTCACCATCGCGCCCCTCCCGCTCGACGAAGCGCCCGCGCGCGGCACGCGCGTCGTCCTCCACCTCAACGCCGAGTCGGAGGAGTTTCTGGACAGCTGGCGGACCGAGCGCATCATCCGCGAGCATTCCGGCGCCGTCGCCGTGCCGATCGACTTCGTCGAGAAGCCGGGCGCCGAGCCCAAGCGCCTCGCGGACGGCGCGGCGATCTGGGCCAAGCCCAAGGCCGAGGTCACGCCCGAGCAGTACACCGAGTTCTACCGCGGCCTCGCCGGCCAGTTCGACGAGCCGGCCCTCACCCTGCATTGGCGCGCCGAGGGGCGGCACGAATACACCGTGCTCGCCTTCATCCCCGGCTCGCGGCCGTTCGACCTGTTCGATCCGTCGCGAAAGGGGCGCAACAAGCTCTACGTGCGCCGGGTGCTGATCACCGAGGACGCCGACATCCTGCCGGGCTGGCTGCGCTTCGTCCGCCTCGTCGTCGACAGCGCCGACCTGCCGCTCAACGTCTCGCGCGAGCTGATCCAGAAGAGCGACGTCTTCGCCGCCATCCGCAAGGGCGTGACCAACCGCATCGTGCAGGAGCTGGGCAAGCTCGCGGAGAACGAGCCGGAGAAATTCGCCAAGGTCTGGGAGCACTTCGGCGCCGTCATCAAGGAGGGGCTCTACGAGGACCCGGAGCGGCGCGACGGCCTGTTCAAGATCGCCCGCTTCGCCACCACCACCCATCCCGACGGCGGCCGGACGCTGGCGGACTATGTCGCGTCTCTGCGCGAGAACCAGACGGCGATCTATTACCTCACCGGCGACGAGGGCAAGCGCCTCGCCGCGAGCCCGCAGCTCGAGGGTTTTCGCGCCCGCGGGGTGGAAGTGCTGCTGCTCTCCGATCCGGTCGACTCGTTCTGGGTGTCGACCGCGGCGGGCTTCGACGGCAAGCCGTTCAAGTCGGTGAGCCAGGGCGCGGCCGACATCAAGTCGATCGCGCTCGTCGAAGGCGCGAAGGCGCCGGCGGAGGCTTCGGCCGAAGTGGCGACGCTGCTCGCCTTCATCAAGCAGACGCTGGAGAACGAGGTCGAGGAGGTGCGCGCCTCCGATCGCCTCACCGACAGCGTCGCCTGCCTGATCGCCCCCGAGTTCGGCCCCGACCGGCAGCTCGAGAAAATGCTCGCCGCGCATGGGAAGCTCCCGGAGCGCGCCAAGCCCATCCTCGAGGTCAACCCGACCCATCCGCTGACCGTGTCGCTCGCAGCCCGGCTGCACGACGGCCAGGAAAAGCCGCTGATCGAGGACGCGGCGCACCTGATGCTCGACGAGGCGCGGGTGCTGGAAGGCGGGCTGGTCGAGGACCCGCCGGCCTTCGCCGCGCGCCTGCGACGGGTGCTGGAGAAGGCGCTGGGGTAGGGCGCAGGCCGGGCGGCGGGGAGGGACTCAGGGCTGTTTGGTTCCCTGCGATACCGAGCATTCTGAGGATGATTCCGAG
>CAIZGR010000060.1 GCA_903932535.1 uncultured Hyphomicrobiales bacterium
CCGCCCGACACCCTGCCGCGCGCGACCCACAAGGCCAAGCGCGTCGAGGACCGGCGCACGGGGGTGTGGAGCTGAGTCGTCCGACCCGCTTTTCCCGGGTCGGAGGCGATCCGGGCGGCGGCGGAATCGACGGGCCGGGCCCTCGCGATCGTCAGCTGGGACACGCGTCAAGGCAGGGTCTGAAGCGACTCGCCTCGACGGATCTGCAAGGCTTCTCCGGGCTCTCAGCGCGGTCGATCGCCGAGGATCGCGGCGCGGGCCATGGTTCGGCCCTGCGGCAGATAGTCGAGCGTCGCGTAGTGCGTGCTCAGCCGATTGTCCCAGAACGCGACGTCCCCGAGCTTCCATCGCCAGCGCACCGTGAACTCCGGCTTGGCGATGTGGGCGATGAGGAAGGCGAGCAGAGCCTCGCTTTCCTTTGAGCGGAGCTCGATGATGCGCGAGGTGAAGCCCTCGTTGACGAAGAGGCCGCGGCGGCCGTCATCGAGGGTGCGCACGACCGGGTGGACCACCGGCGGATTGGCGGCGACCGCCCGCTCCCAGGCGGCCTTGCGCTCGCCCACGCCCCAGAGGTGGCGGCGGAAGCCGTGCTGGAAGTCGTGCTCGGCGGTGAGACCGTCGACGAGGCGGCGGATCGGCTCCGACAGCGCCCCGTAGGCGGCGACGGTCGACGACCAGAGCGTGTCCCCGCCGTTCGGCGGCAAATGCTTCGGCGTCAGCACGGCCCCGAACGGCGGCGTTTCGATGAACGTGACGTCGGTGTGCCAGTTGTCGTTGTCGGGCAGCGAGTCGGCGCGCGTCTCGATCCATGTGATCTCTGGCACGCCCTCCACGTGAGGGTAGACGGGGTGAACGTGGAGCTTGCCGAAGCGGCTCGCGAAGTCCCGCTGCGCAGCGGGGTCGAGCAACTGGTTCTCGAAGAACAGCACATGGCGTTCGGCGACGGCGGCGCGCAGGTTCGCAATCGTGCGGTCGGAAAGCGGACGCGCCAGGTCGAGCCCGGAGACGAGTCCGCCGACGGCGGGCGTCAACGGCGCGACGGCGAAATCGGCGAATTGCGTCATTGCGTTGGCCTTTCGATCTCGGCGCGGCCTCTCTTGTCTTCCGGGCCGCCAGCGCACGGCTTTAGGTCACGAAAGGAAGTATGTCTATTGTGTTTATCAACTGTACAGCGTAGCGTGGGCTCATGAACGAGCGCCCCCGGTACTCCGCCAGCGCCTCCACGACCGGCGCGGCGGACGCGCCGATGATCAGCATCGAGGGCGTGTCGCGCATCTTCCCCGCCACGGCGAAGGGCGCCGAGGTGACGGCGCTCCGGAACGTCGACATCGCGATCCGCGCGGGCGAAATCTACGGCCTCATCGGCCGCTCCGGCGCCGGCAAGTCGACGCTCCTGCGCGCGATCAACGGACTCGAACGGCCGACGACCGGACGCGTCCGCGTCGACGGAGCCGACATCTCGGCGCTCGGGGGCGACGCGCTGCGCTCGGCGCGCCGAAAGATCGGCATGATCTTCCAGCACTTCAACCTCCTGTCG
>CAIZGR010000061.1 GCA_903932535.1 uncultured Hyphomicrobiales bacterium
CCGCAACATCCCCTTCGTCAATATCGGGGAGCGGGCGAACGTCACCGGCTCGGCGAAGTTCCGCAAGCTGATCACGGCGGGCGATTTCACCGGCGCGCTCGCCGTCGCCCGCGATCAGGTCGAGAACGGGGCGCAGATCATCGACGTCAACATGGACGAGGGGCTGATCGATTCCGAGGCGGCGATGATCGCGTTCCTCAACCTCGCCGCCGCCGAGCCGGACATCGCCCGCGTGCCGGTGATGGTCGATTCGTCGAAATTCTCGATCATCGAAGCCGGCCTGAAGCGGCTTCAGGGCAAGAGCCTCGTCAACTCGATCTCGATGAAGGAAGGCGAGGAGGCGTTCCTGCGTCAGGCGCGCCTCGTGCGCCGCTACGGCGCGGCGGTCGTGGTGATGGCCTTCGACGAGCAGGGACAGGCCGACACGCTCGCGCGCAAGGTCGCGATCTGCACGCGCGCCTACAAGCTGCTCACCGAGCAGGCGGGCTTCGCGCCCGAGGACATCGTGTTCGACCCGAACGTGTTCGCGATCGCCACCGGCATCGAGGAGCACGACAATTACGGCGTCGACTTCATCGAGGCGACGCGCCAGATCCGCGCCACCCTGCCCCACGCCCATATCTCGGGCGGCGTGTCCAACCTGTCGTTCTCGTTCCGCGGCAACGAGCCGGTGCGCGAGGCGATGCACGCGGTCTTCCTCTACCACGCCATCCAGGCGGGCATGGACATGGGCATCGTCAACGCCGGCCAGCTCGCGGTCTACGACGAGATCGATCCGGAATTGCGCGAGGCCTGCGAGGACGTCGTTCTCAATCGCCGCGCCGATGGCACCGAACGCCTCTTGACGATCGCCGAGCGCTACCGCGGCGCGGCCGGAAAGGAAGCCAAGGCGCAGGACTTGCGCTGGCGCGAGGAGCCGGTCGACAAGCGCATCGCCCACGCGCTGGTCAACGGGATCACCGAGTTCATCGAGGCCGACACCGAGGAGGCGCGGCTTCTGGCCAAACGTCCGCTCGACGTGATCGAAGGCCCGCTGATGGCGGGCATGAATCACGTCGGCGACCTCTTCGGCGCCGGAAAGATGTTTTTGCCGCAGGTGGTGAAGTCGGCGCGGGTGATGAAGCAGGCGGTGGCGATCCTGCTCCCCTACATGGAGACGGAAAAGGCGAGCGGCGGGGCGCGGCAGACGGCAGGAACGATCGTGCTCGCCACCGTCAAGGGCGACGTCCACGACATCGGGAAGAACATCGTCGGCGTGGTGCTCGCCTGCAACAATTACGAGATCGTCGACCTCGGGGTGATGACGCCGGCCTCGAAGATCCTCGCCGTGGCGCGGGAGAAGAAGGCCGACGCGATCGGGCTCTCCGGGCTGATCACGCCCTCGCTCGACGAGATGGTCCATGTGGCGGCCGAGATGGAGCGCGAGGGCTTCGACATCCCGCTGCTGATCGGCGGGGCGACCACGAGCCGCGTCCACACCGCGGTCAAAATCCACCCGCGCTATACGCGCTCGCAGGCGGTGCACGTCAACGACGCGAGCCGCGCGGTCGGCGTCGTGTCGTCGCTGCTCTCGCCCGAGACGCGCGGCTCCACCATCGCCGCGATCCGCGCGGAATATCGGAAGGTGGCGGACGCGCACGAGCGGAGCGAGGCCGAGAAGCAGCGCGTGCCGCTCGCCAAGGCGCGCGCCAACGCCTTCGCCGCCTCGGGCGCCTATCAGCCTACGCGGCCGAGCTTCCTCGGAACGCGGGTGTTCGACGGCTACGATCTCGCCGAGCTCGTCCGACACATCGACTGGACCCCCTTCTTCCAGACCTGGGAGCTGAAGGGCCGCTATCCGGCGATCCTCGACGATCCGAAGCAGGGCGCGGCGGCGAAGGCGCTGTTCGCGGACGCGCAGGCGATGCTGAAGCGGATCATTGAAGAAAAGTGGCTGAGGCCCAAGGCGGTGGTCGGCTTCTGGCCGGCTGGGCGCGAGGGCGACGACATCGCGCTCTTTGCCGACGACGAGCGGCGGAGCCGCGTCACGACGCTCTATACTTTGCGCCAGCAGCTCGGCAAGCGCGACGGCCGGCCCAACATGGCGCTCGCCGATTTCGTCGCCCCGAGCGACTATGTCGGCGCCTTCGTGGTGACGGCCGGGGTCGAGGACGAGACGATCGCCGCGCGCTTCGAACGCGCCAACGACGACTATTCCTCGATCCTGGTCAAGGCGCTGTCGGACCGGATCGCCGAGGCTTTCGCCGAGGCGATGCACGCCCGCGTGCGGCGCGAGCTTTGGGGCTACGCCCCTGACGAGGCTTTCGCGCCCGAGGAGCTGATCGCCGAGCCCTACCGCGGCATCCGGCCCGCGCCCGGCTACCCGGCGCAGCCCGACCACACCGAGAAGGCGACGCTGTTCCGCCTGCTCGACGCGGAGCGCGCGATCGGGGTCAAGCTCACCGAGAGCTTCGCCATGTGGCCGGCCTCCTCGGTCTCGGGCGTCTACATCGCCCATCCGGAGGCGCATTACTTCGGCGTCGCCAAGGTCGAGCGCGATCAGGTGGAGGACTATGCGGCGCGCAAGGGGATGAGCGTCGCCGAGGTCGAGCGCTGGCTCGCGCCGGTGCTGAACTACATCCCCGTGAGGGCCGCGGCGGCGGAGTAGCCTGCGGAACGGCGTTGATCAGGACGGCGCCGCGACAGCCCGGGCATTCGAGTCGGATTCCCGTCTCGAAATCGCTCTCGAAATCATGGACAACGGTCGCGAGCGATCCCAAAAATGTCTCAGGCAGGCTGTGCCGGCGAGGCCTAAGAAATCCTGTTATTGCGAATAATACCTTTCCATTAATTTGACTTTTCAGAAACCCGCTGCTACGGAACCGCCCGCCGGGCACGCGCCGGTCTCACCGAGGGGAGGCGGTCATGATCGATCCGATGCAGGCGGCGGAATGGGTCGCGGCGGGTCGCGCGGTCGTGGATCTGATGCGCTCGGCCTCCGCCCTCTTGCCCAGGGGCCGCGACCGCGACGCCATCGCACGGCGCCTGGACGAGGCGGATCGGGCGCTCGAGCTCTCCAACGCCAGGCTCGCCCGCGACCTCGGCTATCCCCTGTGCCGCTGCGTCTTTCCCCCGAAGCCGATGCTCTTCGACAACGCCCGCGGCGGCTTCGTCTGCCGGGAGCCGGGCTGCGGACGGGTGGAGGGCGGATGAGGCGGCGACGGCGGAAGGTCAACCCGGTTCGTCGTCCCCCTCGCCCCCCGGCGCAAGTTCGCGTAATTTCCCGGCCGGGAGGAACCGCCGATGTCCCGATTGTCGATTGCGCGCGCGGGCGCGCTTGTTCTCGCGTTGGCCGTCCCGCCCGCGGCGAAGGCCGATTCCGGCCGCCCCGACGCCGGCGCGCTGCCGGTCCCGCCGGGCGGAACGCGTGAGCAGGTTCTGCTGGGCGACAGGATCTTCCACGGCGAGGCGGCGGGCGGAAAATGCGCCGAATGCCACGGCGACGACGCCAAGGGCACGGCCAACGGCAACGACCTGACCCTCGGACTGTGGATCTGGGGCGACGGAAGCGTGACCGCGATCAAGGCCACCATCGGCCACAACATGAAGATGGCGCCCGGCATGGACGGTCGCCTGACGCCGGCCGACGTCGACGCCGTGGTCGCCTATGTCTGGGCGATCGGGCATCGGAAGGACTGAGCGGCCGGCGCCGGCCGCACGCGCGACGCCGGAAGGGCGGCCGGCGCTTTGAAACTGCGCCCGCAGTCTCGCTGGACGCGGCGCACGCCCGGCTTGCGGTCGCCGCGGGAATCCGCCATCACCGTCACGTAAACTTCATGCTGCGGCCGGCGGTCCGGACGCGGTTCGATCCGGGGTGTCCGTCATGTCCATCCGCGCCAAAGTCATTCCGTTTCGCCGCGCGATCCCGGCGCTCGCCGCCGCGGCCGTGGCGCTCGCCGGCTGCGCGATGAACCCGCTCCCGACAGAGGTCCCGAACGCCCGGACGATCGCCGGCCTCGAGCCCTCGGGCCGCGTCATCATGACGGAACTTTTCGCAGGCGGAGGGGGCGTCGGCACGGGCGCGCTGACCTTCAAGGGCAAGACCTATCCGTTCAAGCTCGTCGGCACGGTGATCGGGCCGGGCGCGGTGGAAAAGCTCGACGTGTCGGGCGACGTCTACAAGCTCGACGACATCAAGCAATTCTCCGGCCCTTACGTCCAGGGGACCGGCGCCATCGGCCTCGAAACCTCGGCCAAGGGCGACCTCTGGCTCGAGAACAAGGCCGGCGTCGTCATGCACCTGACCGGAACCCAGACCGGCGCGGCCCTCAGCCTCGGCCGCGACGAGCTGCTGATCGAACTCGAGAAGGCGAAGTAGGGGCCGGGTTCACCACGAAGGACACAAAGATACACGAAGACTTTGTGACCCTTCGTGGCCTTGGTGGTGAGAACCCTTGCCGCCTCGCCCAGATTGCGCGATGACCGCCGATACATTCGTCGCGGGGCAAAAGTCATGACCGTCGAAGCCGGACGTTTCGCTCGCATCGCCGCCGCGGCCCTCGGCTTCCTGGCGCTCGCCGGCTGCGCGACGCCGCCCGCCGTCGTTCCGACGGCCGCCGACATCCGCGGCCTGAAACCCTCGGGCCGGGTGGCGATGACCCAGGTGTTCCTTTCCGGCACGGGGCTGGGCTCGGGCACGCTGACCTTCAAGGGCCGGAACTACCCCTTCACGCTGACCGGCGAGCTCAACGGCCTCGGCGCGCTCTCGGGCATCCAGGGGGCGGGCGACGTCTACAATCTGAAGGACGTCTCGCAGTTCGCCGGCGCCTATATCCAGGGCGCGGCGCCGCTCGCGGCAGGCTCGCTGCCTGGAGAAATCTGGCTGAAGAACACAAGCGGCGTGATCATCCGGCTCTCCGGCCAGCAGAACGGGATCACGGTGAGTTCTGGCCGGTACGAGATTTTCGTTCAGCTCGGCGGATAGCTGGGGTGCGGATGCGACCAAGCCGGGTCGCCCCGCGCTTTGTTGCGAAACTGTCATCAAGCCCGCATAGTCCGTCATCTATCGTCAACCGAACCAGCCCGGACGGATGCGCGCATGGATATGACCGTCACTGAAACCCCCGAAGGCGTGACCCATGTCGCGCTCGACGGCCGATTCGACATCGCCGGCGCGCAGGCGGTCGACCGCCGCTTCGCGGAACTCGCGGAGAAGGCGAAGATCCTGGTCGTCGACCTCGCGAAGGTGTCGTTCCTGGCCTCTCTCGGCGTGCGCACCCTGATGATCAGCGCCAAGACGATCATCCGTCGCGGGGCCTATATCGCCGTCGCCGGCGCAAGCCAGGATGTCGAGAAGGTGCTCCGCCTGACCGGCTACGACGAACTCGTCGGACTCTATCCGGATGTCGATTCGGCCGCGCGGGCGCTCACGTCGCGGGCCAAGGAATTCGAGAGCCGCAAGGCTTAGACCGGAGTCCGGCGCCGATGCCTTCCCGCGAGTTTCCCGGCACGGTCGAGGCGGCGGCGGAGGCGGAGGAATGGATCGCCGGCGAATCCGGCGCTCTCGGCCTTGCAGGAGACACGACGTTCGCGATAAACCTCTGTGTCGAGGAGCTGTTTCTCAATGCAGTCAGGCATGGCCATGCGAACAGGGCGACGATCTCCATCTGGACCGAGCCAGACGGGCTGCGACTCGAATTCGTCGACGACGGACGGGCGTTCGATCCGACCGCCGCGCCCGCAAAGCGCCTGCACGGGCGTGAAACGAATTTCGAGATCGGCGGCTTCGGCACGGGTCTCGTCCAGAAGTTCACGCGCCGCATGACCTACCATCGCGCCGACGGCGCCAACCGCCTCGTCCTCGAATTCGACTCGGGGTCCGACAGGAACGCAGGCTCCGGAGCCATTCCCGCGGAATGAAAGACCTGTCTGCGCTGCGGACGATCATACGGGCCACCAGCGCGTTCCGCCAAATCACCGAAGACGACGTCTCCTATCTGATCGAAGTCGGCGAGCTGAGGTCCTATGCCCCGGACGCCGTGCTCATGGTCCAGGGGGAAGACTCGCACGACGCCGCTCTGGTGCTGAGCGGCGGGGTGACGATCGTCGCCGACAGCGCGCGCGGCTGCATTCCGATCGCGACGCTGGAAGCGCCTGCGCTGGTCGGCGAGCTCGGCGCGCTCGCGCATCTGCAACGCTCCGCCACGGTGCGCGCGCGCACGGACGTGACGGTCCTGCGGATCGGGCGGTCCGCGCTCGCCGAGGTCGCGCGCACGACGCCGTCGCTCTTGATCGACGTCATCGGGCGGATGGGCGACCGGCTGCGACGCTTCAACGGGGCGATCGGCCTGTATACGCACGCGCTCGAGGCGCTGGAGCGGCACGAGCTGGACCCGGCCCTGCTCGACGAGCTGCGCAATCCCCTCCCCGACCTCGCCGACTTCGGCCACACCTTCGGCCGCATGGCCGAGCAGATCCTGCTGCGCCGGCAGCGCAGCGACGAGATGGCGAGCGCCGCCGTCATCCAGCGCGCGCTCCTGCCCAAGCCCGAGGCCTTCGCCGCCGAGACGGGCGTCGACGCCGCAGCCTCGATGAACGCGGCGCTCGACGTCGGCGGCGACTGGTTCGAGCTCGTGCCGCTCGCCGACGGCCGCGTCGCCGTCGGGGTCGGCGACGTGTGCGGCAAGGGCGTTCCGGCCGCGCTCTTCACCGGCATCACCAAGACGCTGATTCGCATCAAGCTGCGCGAGACGCCCGATCTGCCGGGCGCGATTCTCGAAGCCAACGCCTGGCTCGCCAACAACAACGCGGCCGAACTGTTCGCCACGCTTCTCTATGCGGCCTTCGATCCGCGGACCGGCGACGTCGAGCTCGTGAGCTGTGGCCATCTGCCGGCGCTGCTGCGCCGCGCCGGCGGCGCGGTCGAGAGCCTGTCGGGCGGCGGGCTGCCGGTCGGCTTGTTCGAGACCTTGAAGCCGCGGATGCAGCGCGCCGAAATGCGCCCGGGCGACCTGCTTTATCTCTACACCGACGGGGTGACGGAGGCGGAGGACGACGCGAACGCCGAGTTCGGCGAGGCGCGGCTGATTTCGCTTCTCGCATCCGGCGCGCCGTGCGGCGCGGCGGCGTGGATCGCCCGGGTCGAGGACGCCGTGCGCAGTTTCTCCGACGGGCGCCCGCAATTCGACGACATCACCGGCGTGGCGCTGGTGCGGTGAAGGCGGTCGTCGCCATCTTATGGTCTGCTGCACCCCGGGCGTCTCGCCGCGTCCGAATGGCGCGAGGAACGCGAACCCCCAAGGGAATCCGTCCTTGTGCGGTCATGGCGAGCGTGTCATCTTTCCCTTGCGGAGCTTGGCGAAAGGCTCGCGTTGTT
Organism: uncultured Hyphomicrobiales bacterium; assembly: GCA_903932535.1. GTDB lineage: Bacteria > Pseudomonadota > Alphaproteobacteria > Rhizobiales > Beijerinckiaceae > Roseiarcus. The sequence goes on from CAIZGR010000061.1 coordinate 7,355, forward strand.
GACATTCTGGGAGGGAACGCATGAAAGCAGCAAAGCTTGCGACTGTCGCGATGGCCGCCTTCGCAGGACTGACGGCCGCCACGGGTTCGACGCACGCCAACCTCCTCGTCAGTTTCAGCGGTGGAGGCGTCAGCGGAAGCCTTTCGCTGACCCTTTCAGGGGCGACAGATCAGATTTACGGCAACGCCTATGAGGTCACGGGGATCAGCGGCACGTTCAGCGACGCCAACAACGGCCTCGACATCGTGAATGCCCTGGTCGGCAGTCTGGTCTCCATCACCAACGCTACGCCGGAGTCCGGAAATCTCCTGGCGCCCTATGACTTCAGCAGGTTTCCGGTGGCGTCGGGCCTGCCTCCGGACAGCAACGGCAACGTGACCTACGACAATCTGTTCTGGCCGGGCGGGTCGCCGCAGACCGGGAGCGACTATCCTTTCGGCGGCGGTTTCCTCGACATCTACGGGTTGATGTTCAGCATCGACGGCGGCGAGGTGGTCAATTTGTGGAGCAACGGCACGGGCATGGGCTATGGGGTCGCCGTCGCGACCTCGGCGAACGCGCTCGATTATATCGGCGACGGATCGGTGACCGCGACGGCGACGCCCGAGCTTTCGACCTGGGCGATGGCCCTCATCGGCTTTGCGGGCCTGGGCTACGCGGCCCGTCGCGCCGTAAGCAAAGTCCCTGCACTCTCCTGAGCGATCGACGTTTTCCAGATCGCAAGGTCGCCGGCGAACGGCGGCCTTTTAACTTTCGGGCAGGGTCGGGCTGAAAGTACCCGCCCGCAGAGCGGGTCAGAACTCCACCTCGAGCTCCTCGATCTCGTCCTCCTCGGCGAGCGCGCCTTCGCGCCATTCCTTCATCGCCGGCAGGTCCCAGATGCGGCCGGCGTAGGCCTGGAGGCCGTCGTCGAGTTCGACGCCGTACGTGCGGAAGCGGCTGACCACCGGCGCATACATCGCGTCGGCCATCGAGATCTTGCCGAACAGGAAAGGCCCGCCGTAGGCGTCGAGGCATTCGCGCCAGATCGCCTTGATCCGCTCGATGTCGGCCTCGGCTTTCGACCAGATCTTGAAATGGGGAATCTCGGCCTTGATGTTCATCGGCAACGCCTGGCGGAGCGAGACGAAGCCCGAGTGCATCTCGCCGCAGATCGACCGGCAATGCGCGCGCGTCGCCTGATCCTTGGGCAGCAGGCCCGCCTTCGGCGCAACCTCGTTCAGGAATTCGCCGATGGCCAGCGTGTCCCACACGCGAATGCCGTCGTAGGTGAGGCGCGGGACCAGGATCGAGGGGGAAAGCAGCAGGATTTCGGCGCGCGCGTCCGCGTCGTCGGGGGCGACGATCACCTCTTCGAATTCGATTTTCGCGAGTTTCGCCATCAGCCAGCCGCGCAGCGACCACGACGAATAGTTCTTGCTGCTGATCGACAGCGTCGTCGGTGACATTCTTGCTCCCTCATGTTGACGGCTGGCCCGATTCTCTCTCATTGTAGCGCATTGCAAGCCTTGTGCCAAAAGCGATTCGTTTTGGCGCGGAACTTGCTCACTCTCCGGCGC
>CAIZGR010000062.1 GCA_903932535.1 uncultured Hyphomicrobiales bacterium
CCGATCGTCTCCACAGTCAGCATCCCCCACCCGCCCGATTCGCGCCAAAGCGGGCAGCCGATCAAACCGGAAATAGGGGGGTCAATTTTGGACGCCGATGACGCCCCTCAGGGGGTCAATTTTGCACGCCGAAACACAGCTTCGGCGCGGGCTCGGACGAAAGGGGCCCTGCGCTCATGCGAACGCGCGCGTCGTTCGCGCCCGGCGCAGCCCCTCGCTTTCACCGATCCGACGGCGCTCGTTCGGGCGCCCTATCAGATCACTTTTTGCCTATGCGGGTCCTTTGCGCATGTGGGCGCAACGTTGGAAGAAAGAGGAACGGCTGCCGGAGGCTATTCGGGAGACTCTCCTGGACGCCTCCCGCAAACAACAACCGGCGTCGACGATCGTGCGGCTGAAGCATACGGCGCGAGGCGTCGCCAAGCGCGAGGCGCAGGCGAATGCGTCGCCTCCTCTGCCGGGACAAACCCCGACTTCGGCAGATCAGAACAGGCAATGAGCTTCATCATGCTGGCGCAATGCGGGGCGCGCGTCTCTCGTATCCCATTCACGATGTGCGGCTCGCGCCTGGATCGCCTTGGCGTGAGGCGCGTCTGTAGCCGCGGTCGCCGAGCGCGGCCGGCGCGATCAGAGATCGCGTCTACACATGCGCCACGGGTGGCGGTTCGCGCCGGCCGGCGCGCGGGCTACCGCGGCAGCACTGTCGCGCCCATCAGCGCAGCGTCGATCGCCGCCGCGCACTGGCGACCTTCCCGGATCGCCCAGACGACCAGCGACTGGCCGCGGCGCATGTCGCCGCAGGCGAACACTTTCGGCTGCGACGTCGCATAGCCGAGGGTGTCGGCTTCGACGTTGCCGCGCTTGTCGAGCGCGACCCCGAGTTCGGCGAGCAGCCCCTCCTTGACCGGCGCGACGAAGCCCATCGCCAGCAGAACGAGGTCGGCCTTGAGCGAAAACTCCGTGCCCGGAACCGGCTTCATCTTGTCGTCGACACGCATGCACTTCAAGCCGGTCAGCGCGCCGTTCTCGCCCTCGAAGGCGGTCGTCATCACGGCGAACTCGCGCTCGGCGCCTTCCTCGTGGCTCGACGAGGTCCTGAGCTTCAGCGGCCAGTTCGGCCACGTCAGCATCTTGTCCTCGAGCTTGGGCGGCATCGGCAGAATCTCGAGCTGCGTCACCTTGACGGCGCCCTGCCGGATCGAGGTGCCGATGCAGTCCGACCCGGTGTCGCCGCCGCCGATCACGACGACGTGCTTGCCGCCGGCCAGAATCGGTTGGTTGCTCGTCAGCGGCTCGCCCGAGACGCGCCGGTTCTGCTGCGGCAAAAAGTCCATCGCGAAATGGACGCCGGCGAGATCGCGTCCCGGAACGGGAAGGTCGCGCGACGCTTCCGCCCCGCCGGCCAGCGCGATCGCGTCATGGCGCTCGAGGAGCCCTTTCGCGCTGACGCTTGCTCCGACATGCGCGTCGTAGTGGAAGATGACGCCCTCAGCCTCCATCTGCTCGATGCGCCGGTCGATGTGGCGCTTCTCGAGCTTGAAGTCGGGAATGCCGTAGCGCAGCAGCCCGCCGGCCTTGGCGTTCTTCTCGTAGACATGGACGTCGTGGCCGGCGCGGGCGAGCTGCTGGGCGCAGGCGAGGCCCGCCGGGCCGGACCCGACGACCGCGACCGACTTGCCCGACTTCACCGCCGCCGGCTCCGGCCGGATCCAGCCCTCGGAAAAGGCGCGGTCGACGATCGCGCATTCGATCGTCTTGATCGTCACCGGCGCGTCCTGGATGTTGAGGGTGCAGGACGCCTCGCACGGGGCGGGGCACACGCGGCCTGTGAATTCCGGAAAGTTGTTCGTGGACAGAAGGTTGCGCGCCGCCTCCTCCCAATCCCCGCGATAGGCGAGGTCGTTCCAGTCCGGGATCTGGTTGTTGACCGGACAGCCGTTGTGACAATACGGGATGCCGCAGTTCATGCAGCGCGCCGCCTGGTTGCGGGTCGCCTCCTCGCTCAGCGGGATGACGAACTCGCCGTAATGGCGAATGCGGTCGGAGGCGGGCGCGTAGCGCCGGTCCGCGCGATCGATTTCGAGAAAACCCGTCACCTTGCCCATCCGTAAAAACGCCCCTCAAGCCGCTTGTGAGAGCCGCGCAAGAGCGGCTTGTGGAAAGAGCTCCGATGCGCCCAGGAATTCGAGGGCGACAATGCGATGCTCGGAGTCGAAGTCGATGAGGTATCCTTCGGGAGTTTCCTCGGTGTCATGCCAACACCCCTGATCGAGCGTGACGCCGAGCGCGTCCGCTTGCGGATCGTAGCGCTCGACGATCAGAACCTGATCGGTCCGGGCGCGTTTTCGTGGGTTCAGAAACTCCAGGCGCACGATCTTCTGGTCTTTACCGTAGCCGAAGATCAGTCCCGGAACAGATCGATCATCGAGCGCCTCGACCTTTTCGTCGCTGAAATTCAAAACCGCGCGGTCCTCGAAGATCTCCGGCTTCATCGACGTCTCCCCACGTCGCGCTCACTCGCCCGCCGCCAGCATCGCCTGCTCGTTCTGCGCCGCAAGCTCCGCCAGCGCACGCCGGTATTCGACCGGCATGACTTTGCGGAATTTCGGCAGATACCCGTCCCAGTTCTCGAGGATGTGCCGGGCGCGCAGCGACCCGGTGGCGCGCGCGTGGTTGACGACGAGCTGATGCAGGCGTTCGCCGTCGAACCGGCTCATGTCGCTCATCACGTCGACCCGGCCGTGCCCCTGCAGATCGCCGCCCGAGTGGAGGTGACGGAGCATCACTTCTTCCTCCTCGGCGACCGGCTCGAGCTCGACCATCGACAGGTTGCAGCGCTCCGCGAAGGTGTCGTCCTCGTCGAGCACATAGGCGATGCCGCCCGACATGCCGGCCGCGAAGTTTCGGCCGGTCGCGCCGATGACGACGACGACGCCGCCCGTCATGTATTCGCAGCCGTGATCGCCGACGCCTTCGACGACCGCGACGGCGCCGGAGTTTCGCACCCCGAAACGCTCGCCCGCGACCCCGCGGAAATAGCACTCGCCGGCGGTCGCGCCGTAGAGCACCGTGTTGCCGACGATGATCGATTCCTCGGGAACGAGCTTCGTGGCCTCCTGCGGCGGATAGACGACGATGCGCCCGCCCGAGAGGCCCTTCCCGACGTAGTCGTTCGCCTCGCCTTCGAGCTCGAGCGTCACGCCCTTGGCGAGGAAGGCGCCGAAGCTCTGGCCGGCCGTGCCCTTGAACTTGACGTGGATGGCCCCGTCACGCAGCCCCGCGTAGCCGTAGCGCTTGGCGATGGCGCCGGAGAGCATGGCGCCGGTGGAGCGGTCCGAGTTGCGGATCGCGAGGTCGAGCCGCACGTGCTTGCCGCGCTCGACCGCGTCCGTCGTCTCGGCGATCAGGCGGCGATCGAGCACGTGGTCGATCTCGTGGTCCTGATCCATGCTCTGGTAGATCGTGTCGCCCGGCCACGGCTCCGGCTTCACGAACAGCTTCGAAAAGTCGAGTCCCTCGGCCTTGGCGTGGGCGACCAAGTCCGCCTTGTCGAGCATCTGCCGCTGGCCGATCATCTCGTCGAACCTGCGATAGCCGAGCGAGGCCATGAGCTGGCGCACCTCTTCGGCGACGAAGAAGAAGTAGTTGATGACGTGCTCGGGCCTGCCGGCGAAGCGCTTGCGCAGCACCGGGTCCTGCGTCGCGACGCCGACCGGGCAGGTGTTGAGGTGGCACTTGCGCATCATGATGCAGCCGGCGGCTATGAGCGGCGCAGTCGCAAAACCGAATTCGTCGGCGCCGAGCAGCGCGCCGACCACGACGTCGCGCCCGGTGCGCAGGCCGCCGTCGACCTGAACCGCGATGCGCGAGCGCAGGCCGTTCATGACCAGGGTCTGATGCGTTTCGGCGAGGCCGATCTCCCAGGGGCTGCCGGCGTGCTTGATCGAGGTCAGGGGCGACGCGCCCGTTCCGCCCTCGAAGCCGGAGATCGTGACATGATCGGCCTTGCACTTGGCGACGCCCGCGGCGACCGTGCCGACGCCGACCTCGGAGACGAGTTTCACCGAGACGTCGGCGTCAGGGTTCACGTTCTTGAGGTCGTAGACGAGCTGCTTCAGGTCCTCGATCGAATAGATGTCGTGATGGGGCGGCGGGGAGATCAGGCCCACCCCTTGAGTCGAATGCCGCACCTTGGCGATCACCGCGTCGACCTTGTGGCCGGGCAACTGCCCGCCTTCGCCCGGCTTCGCCCCCTGCGCCATCTTGATCTGCATCATGTCGGCGTTGGCGAGGTATTCCGCGGTGACGCCGAAGCGCCCCGACGCGACCTGCTTGATCGCGCTGCGCATCGAATCGCCGTTCGCCAGCGGCTTGAAGCGGTCGGCCTCCTCGCCGCCTTCGCCGGTGTTCGACTTGCCGCCGATGCGGTTCATCGCGATGGCGAGCGTCGTGTGCGCTTCGCGCGAGATCGAGCCGAACGACATCGCGCCGGTGGCGAAGCGCTTGACGATTTCGGCGGCCGGCTCGACCTCGTCGAGCGGAACAGGCCGGCGTCCGTCCTCTTCGGCCGGCTTGATCCGGAAGAGGCCGCGGATGGTGAGGAGCTGCGCGCTCTGCTCGTTGAGCGCCTTCGCGAACGCGTCGTAGCGGTCGCGGGCGTTGCCGCGCACGGCGTGCTGGAGCAGGGACACGGTCTCGGGCGTCCAGTTGTGCGCTTCGCCGCGCATCCGGTAGGCGTATTCGCCGCCCACTTCGAGCGACGTGCGCAGGACGGGCGAATCGCCGAACGCGTCCCGGTGCCGCCGCACGGTTTCCTCGGCGATCTCCTCGAGGCGGGCGCCTTCGATCGTGGTCGCGGTGCCGTAGAAGAATTCGTTGACGAAGGCCTTGGACAGGCCGATGGCGTCGAAGATCTGCGCGCCGCAATAGGACTGGTAGGTCGAGATGCCCATCTTGGACATGACCTTGAGCAGGCCCTTGTCGACCGACTTGATGAAGCGCTTGACGACCTCGTAGCCGCTGATCGTCTCCGGCAAATCCTTCGCCATGGCGGTCAGCGTCTCGAAGGCGAGATAAGGGTTGATCGCCTCGGCGCCGTAGCCGGCGAGACACGCGAAATGGTGGATCTCGCGCGCTTCGCCGGTCTCGACCACGAGGCCGACCGACGTGCGCAGGCCCTTGCGGATCAGGTGATGGTGGACCGCGGCGGTCGCGAGCAGCGCCGGAATCGGAATGCGGTCCGGCCCGACCATCCGGTCGGACAGGACGATGATGTTGTAGCGGCCGTGGACGGCGGCTTCCGCGCGCTCGCACAGACGGGTCAGCGCCCCGCGCATGCCTGCGGCGCCGCGTTGCACGGCGTAGGTGATGTCGAGCGTCTTGGTGTCGAACGAGTCCTCGAGGTGGCCGATGCAGCGGATCTTTTCCAGGTCCTCGTTGGTCAGGATCGGCTGGCGGACTTCGAGACGCTTGTGGCGCGCCGTGCCCTCGAGGTCGAGCAGGTTCGGCCGCGGCCCGATGAACGAGACGAGGCTCATGACGAGCTCTTCGCGGATCGGGTCGATCGGCGGGTTCGTCACCTGCGCGAAGTTCTGCTTGAAATAGGTGTAGAGCAGCTTCGACTTGGACGACAGCGCGGAAATCGGCGTGTCGGTCCCCATGGACCCCACCGCCTCCTGGCCGGTCGCGGCCATCGGCGATAGCAGGAAGGAAAGATCCTCCTGCGAATAGCCGAAGGCCTGCTGGCGGTCGAGCAGCGACACGTCCGTGCGGGGGGCGCGCGGCTCGACGGCGCTCAGGTCCTCGAGCACGATCTGCGTCTTTTTCAGCCACTCCGCATACGGGTTCGCCCGAGACAGCGACTGCTTGATCTCGGCGTCGGACACGATGCGGTGCTCGACGAGGTCGACAAGAAGCATCTTGCCCGGCTGCAGGCGCCACTTGGCGACGATGCTTTCCTCGGGGACGGGAAGGACGCCCATCTCGGACGCCAGCACGACGAGGTCGTCGGTCGTCACGTAGTAGCGCGCGGGCCGGAGGCCGTTGCGGTCGAGGGTCGCGCCGATCTGCCGGCCGTCGGTGAAGGCGACCGCGGCCGGTCCGTCCCACGGCTCCATCAGCGCGGCATGATATTCGTAGAAGGCGCGCCGCTCCTCGTCCATGAGCGGATTGCCCGCCCAGGCCTCGGGGATCAGCATCATCATCGCGTGACTCAGCGAATAGCCGCCGCGCACGAGAAACTCGAGGGCGTTGTCGAAGCAGGCGGTGTCCGACTGGCCCTCGTAGGAGACCGGCCACAGCTTCTGGATGTCGTTGCCGAACAGCTCCGAATCGACGCTCGCCTGCCGCGCCGCCATCCAGTTGAGGTTGCCGCGCAGGGTGTTGATCTCGCCGTTGTGCGCGACCATCCGATAAGGATGCGCGCGGCGCCAGGACGGGAAGGTGTTGGTGGCGAAACGCTGATGCACCAGCGCCAGAGCGGTCTCGTAGCGCGGGTCTTGGAGGTCGCGGTAGTAGGGCGCGAGCTGGTTGACCAGCACCATGCCCTTGTAGGTGATCGTGCGGGCCGACATCGACACCGGGTAGTACTCGGCGAGCCGCAGGTCCTTGGTGTCGTACAGCCGGTTCGAAATCACCTTGCGGATGATGAACAGGCGGCGCTCGAAATCGTCCTCGGTGGCGAGCTTCGGAGACCGGCCGATGAAGATCTGCTGCATCACCGGCTCAACGGCCTTGACCCGCTCGCCGATGACCGCGTTGTCGACCGGCACGTCGCGCCAGCCGAGCACGGTCTGGCCCTCGCCCACGACGGTGAAATCGACGGTCTCGCGCACCTGCGCCCGCGCCGCCGCGTCCCGCGGCATGAAAAACTGGCCGATCGCGTAAAGACCGGGCTCCGGCAGGGTGAAGCCGAGCTTCTCGCATTCCTCGGCGAAGAAGCGGTGCGGGATCTGGGTCAGCACGCCGCAGCCGTCGCCGAGCATCGGGTCCGCCCCGACCGCGCCGCGGTGGTCGAGGTTGAACAGGATCTGAAGGCCCTTCTCGAGGATGGCGCGCGACTTGCGGTTTTTCATGTCGGCGACGAAGCCGACGCCGCAGGAATCGTGTTCGTTGGCCGGATCGTAGAGGCCGTGTGCGCGAGGGGTCAGCGGATCGGCGCCGGCGGGGAGATCGCGCGTCGTCTCGCGTGGCCCGATCGGCGTCTCATGGGCTGTGGCGTTCATCTCTCTGCTCCCCGGGGGCACAGTCGCCGCTCTCATGCAACTGTCGTTCCAAATTTTGAAGGCGCTTCGTGGACTTGCAAGGGCTGCGCGGCGCGCGGCCGGAGGGCGTCACGCGTCGGATTTTTTTCTATCCGCTTTCGTCGTTCGATACGACAACGCCGTGGCTCCGCATTTTTCGCTGGCGGCGAAGCTTTCGGGCCTCGATCGCGCAAATGGTCAGCGAAACTGTCCTAATTCCAAACCATGCCAGAAATGGATCGGGGAGACAAGCGGGAGTCGGGCGATTTCCTGGCGGAACGCGCGGCCGGCGCGGACGAATTGCCAAGGCGCCGAATTTTGCGGCAACGTGCCCGCCATCGATCGGCAGAGAGGGCGTAATGGACTTCGCGAGCGACAACGGCGCGGGCGTGGCGGCGGAGATTTTAGACGCGATCGCCGCGTCGTCGCGGGTCCGGGCGCCGGCTTACGGCGCCGACGACCACACCGCGCGGGCGGCCGCGATGCTGAGCGACGTGTTCGAAAGGAAGGTCGAGGTTTTTCTCGTCGCGACCGGCACCGCGGCCAACGCGCTGGCGCTCGCCGCGCTGGCGCGGCCGTGGGAGGCCGTCTTCTGTCACGAGGAGGCGCATATCCACGACGACGAATGCGCCGCCCCGGAATTCTTCACCGGCGGGGCGAAGCTGGTCGGCGTCGCCGGCGAGGGCGGAAAGGTGACGCCCGAGAGCCTGCGCGAAACCCTGGCGCGGTTCCCGCGCGGGCTCGTGAAGTCGCCCCAGCCCGGCGCGCTGTCGCTGTCGCAGGCGACCGAGGCCGGAACGATCTACAGCCGGGAGGCGATCGCCGAACTCTGCGCGATCGCCCACGCGGCCGGGGTCCGCACCCACATGGACGGCGCGCGTTTCGCCAACGCCCTCGTCGCGAGCGGCCTGTCGCCCGCCGAGATGACTTGGCGCGCGGGGGTCGACGCGCTCTCGTTCGGGGCGACAAAGAACGGCGCCCTCGCCTGCGAGGCGGTGATTTTCTTCGGTCCCGCGCTCGCGCCGGATTTCGCCTACCAGCGCAAGCGCGGCGGGCACACGCTCTCCAAGGGGCGTTTCCTCGGCGCGCAGATGGAGGCCTACCTGAAGGGCGGCCTTTGGCTGCGGCTCGCGGAGCGCGCCAACGGCGCGGCGCGGGCTTTGAGCGAACGGCTCGCGGCCGCGCCGGGCGCCCGCATCGCCTGGACCACGGAGGCGAACGAGGTTTTCGCCGTCGTCCCGGACGCGACGGTCGCTGCGTGGCGCGGGGCGGGCGCGAAGTTTTACGAGTGGAGCACCCGCTCGCTGGACCCGGAGCGGGCGGCGCGACCGGGGGAGACGCTGGTGCGGCTGGTGACGTCGTTCGAGACGACCGAGAGCGAGATTGCACGGCTCGTTGGGTTCGCGAGGGATCCCGGCTAGCTAGCGGCCGATCCAGACCAAGCTCCGAACACGTCCGTTCGGACTGAATCTGACGTTTCGGCTGGCACGGCTAGGCTCAGGCCAAAAATCGCGGGGCTTTCGAGAGACGAAAAGGGGTACGGCGTGCGCGTGAGAATCCGCGACGTTATGCCGCGCGGTTCCGTACGACGTTCTTATGTGACTGCTGTTTGCGAGAGAGGCCTCGTTCGATATACATTTTCAATGTAAGCGTGGAAAATAATCACCACTATTGCGCTGGAGATATTCATGATCGCGAACCGATTGTTGATCGTTCGTACGAGTTGTTGGCTGTTAGCTCTCGCTGGAACAACAGAGTGTATGAAGCAGGCTTCCGCTGGGGTGCTCGCCATTCCAGACGCCTTCGTATCTTTGCAAGCCGCGTCCGCAGCACCGACGGACATATATAATGGACCCCTATTTTCGCCATATACTATACAGTACAACACAATTTCAGAGGGGGTTTCTCCTACTGACGCCGCTGGGGGTTTTGCAGTGGCGTCAGCTTGGAGCAGCCCCGCGCCGGGGATTAGCGTATCGAGCAGGGGAAATTCGGGTAACGCTGCGTCTTTAACCTACGATTTTCTTGTATCCGGCCCTGCCAATTCGAATATCCCAATTACTTTCACTGGTGTGTTTGCGGCACAGGATTGCGGGGGTTTTTGCACAGAAGGGATGACTGCGATCGATGCGTCAACGTCAGAGCTTATACTAAACCGAAGTCCTTTCCAAGGATATCCGTCGCGCTATTATGGAAGTTGGAATGTGCCATTTGCTTAGATCGG
>CAIZGR010000063.1 GCA_903932535.1 uncultured Hyphomicrobiales bacterium
AATGATGCTGCCGAGATGCAGGTTGTAGTGTTTCGAGCGTCCCTGATGGCGTTGCCATCTGTCGCCCTTGCCCTTGCCGACGTAGCAGGGCGTGCCGTCTAGCCTAAACAGGACGTAGACGTAGAAGATGCGCTCGGCCGACATAGACCCAGCGCGCGATCACGCGCCGACGCGGATGCGCTCGATGCCGGGGGCGAACTTCGCCGCGGCGCTCTTGGCGGTGGAATCCATCGCGAGCGCTGGACGCTGCGACGCGGGCTTGTCGCCGGGCTTCGGCGCCATCTCGAGGATCGCGCGATAGGCCGACGGGTGAACGCCATCCGTCTTCACGCCGCGGGCCTTGAGCGCCGCGCCGTAGACGTCCTCGGCGGAGTCGAAGGCCATCGCCGGCAGCTCGCCGACCCACGGCTTGACGAAGGTGCGGGCCTCGTAGATTCCGGCCTGGACACGGCGTTCCTGCTCGCGCGCGGCGGTGATCTTGGCGTCGACCGTGGCCTCGTCCATCGCGTGGCGAGCGTCGCGGGCGCGGCGATCCATCGCCTCGTCCTCTTCGTCGTCCTCGTCCATGGCCTTGAGGCGCTCGAGCGAGTCGCAAGCCTTCTTGAACTCGTCCCCGCTGAGCTTCTCCTTGAGCATCGCCTTGATGCCCTCGGCGCTCTCGTCGCGGGCCTTGCGGTCCATGGCGCGCTTGGCGTCGCGGGCGCGCTTGCGATCCGCGGCGGCCTTCTCCTCTTCGGAGTTGCGCTCCTCGGCGCGGTCGTTCTCGCCGTCGCGCGCGCGCTTGTCGCGGGCCCGCTTGTCGGCGGCGTCCTTGCGCTCCTTCTCCTCGGCTTCGTCGCGCGCGCGCTTTTCCTCGGCTTCCTTCTCGGAGGCCTCGGCGTCGAGCGCGAGCAGCGTGTCGAGCCCGTCGAGGCTCTGATCCTTGGCGAGACGCGGGCCGAAGAACGCCTTCAAGACGTTCAGCCGGCGCGCCACGTGGGCGTTCGTCATGTGGGTGGTCTCCGTGGTTTCGCCGGTTGAATCAGCGGCCCGGCGGGGGCCGTTTTCGTTGCGCGCGTCGAACCCGTCGGCGCTGTCCGCCACCATGGCGCCCTGAACGCGGGGTTCCGGGATGATCGCCAGGTGGTTTCCGTCAATGGCCATCATGCGGCCGTCGTAGCGCGTGCCGTCCGGCGCCGTGCCCGGCGTCATGTCGGCCTCGTAGCGATAGCCGCAGGACAAGCCGCGGCGCGTGCCGTTCTCGATCCCCTGGATCGCCTCGGCGTCCCAGATCGTCAGCGGCGCGAAGAGCGTGTCTCCGTCGAACTCGAGCGGGCCGCCAATCGCGCCGACGGTGATGTCGCGCGGATGGTCCTCGGCCGTGCTCGGCTTGTGGCGCAGCAGCACCGGCTTGCCGATGAAACTGTTGGCGCCCTTCTTCAGTTCGTCGAGGTCGCGGTAGAGCGCGTACTTGCGATCGGGGTCGAGGCTGAACCGCTTCCAGCCGTTGATCTCGCGGCCGAAGTAATCGGAGACGACGGCGCGCGTGATCGGTGTCCGCGCGATGTGCATGTGGCCGTCGCGGTCGATCTCGCGAACGGAGCCGAGTTCGTCGCCGGCGAGCCCCGCCTCGTCCTGCGCCTTGATGCCGAGCTCGTCGCGCAGCCGGTGCAGGTTCTCCCGCACGGCGGGGTGCAGCGGCTCCGGCAGGTTGTCGAGCTTCGCCCAGCGGTGGTCGGTGTGCTCTGCGTTGAGCGTCGGCTTGAACTGGTCGCCCACCGGCTTGATGAACGTGTGGAACGTGAAGCCGTTCGGCGTCGCGCGCTTGTCGAGCAGCTGCTTGCCGCCCGGCGGGTGGACGCCGATTTCTTCGGTCGCCTCGCGGTCGGCCGCCTCTTCCGGGGTCTCGCCCTTCTCGGCCTTGCCGCCCGGGAGAGACCAGTGGCCGCCGTAGTTCTGCTCGTCATCGGCGCGTCGCAGCAACAGGACGCGGCCGTCCGGCGTCATGAATACGATGCCGGCGGCCGTCTTCTCGCCGGCGTCGTCCTCGGCGTGCTCCGGTTCCTGGGCTTCCTCGGTGAAGAATTTGATCAGGCCGCGGATCAGCCCGCGCCAGTCGTCGGGCTTCATGTCGTTGGCGCGCTTGCGCGGCGCGACGGCGGGCATCGCGGAATTGCCGGCGAGCGCCGCCGCCTCGTCGAGCGCGAACGTGTCTACGCGCGCGCGTTCGCGCGACGCGCCCTGTGCAAGAGGCATCGTGTGGTTCGCCTGAATGGTGGGGAGCGCTAGGAGCGCGTCAGTTCTTTGGCTTCGCGCCGGGCAACACCGGGCGACTCACACAGCGGCAGTTCGGTTCCGTCCCGGGCCATATCCGTTTGCCACCGAGCGCCGGATCCGGCCACCCTTCGGCGACGTTGAACCGTGTCTTCTCGCGGCCGGCCTTCACGTGCGACGGCCGCGGCTGACGGCCGCCGGCGCTGTGCATCCAGATGGCT
>CAIZGR010000064.1 GCA_903932535.1 uncultured Hyphomicrobiales bacterium
CATTGGCGTTCGGGACGCCGCCGACATTTTGCAGATAGACTTGCGCGCCGGTGGCGAAGCCATGCGCGGCGCTGGTCTGAATCCGGATCAGGCCCGCGCCATTATTGACCGCGCCGACGACGGTAAAGACCGGCACGCAGCGGCCCAGGAAGGTATAGACCCCGCCGAAAGTCGAGCCCTGCAGGTCGATGGTATTGGCGTCAATGACCGTGACGGTCCAGACGCCGGTGGTGCCGGTCGCGCCATCGACGCCCCAGACAAAGCAGGTCTGGCCCGTCGTCATGCCGTGGCCGGCGACGGTCAGCCGCGCCAGCCCCGCGCCGTTGTTGATCGCGCCAGATACCGGCTTGCCCGCCAGTTCCGCGCCCATGAAATCGCAATCGGTCATGCGCCAGTCGCCGGAATCCAGCGTCAGCACGTTGCGCCCCGGATGGGCGAAATCGCAGCGGATCAGACAGCCCGCGCCGGCGTTGTTGCCGACGTACATATTGTCGATGCCCGGCTTCAGGACGGTGACATTGATTCCGAGAAATCCCTGCCCATAGCCGCCCGAGGCCGCGCTGATCGAAATGCCGTGGCCGGAATTGTAATTATTGCCGTCGAGCATGAAATCGCGAAGGACCGGCTGCGGCTGGCCGCCATAGCCGCCCGACGTCACCAGCGTCAAAATCGGGTTCGTCGTCCCGGCTTTGGTGCGGAAAACCGTCTGGCTCGGATGCGCGCCGCGCACGGCGACGGCGTTGCCGGACCCGCCCGACGTGTTGAGGGTCATCCCGCCGTGCATGTAGACGCCGGGCGGCGCGTAGCCGGATTGGCCGCCCGCGACGAGGGCCGCCAGCCAGGCGTTGAGCGCGGCGGTGTCGTCGGTCGCGCCGTCGCCTTTCGCGCCCCAGGCCTTGGCCGACCATTCGCCGGTCGGCGCCAGAACCCACCATTGACCGGACGCGTCCTGTGTCGCCATCGGGCCGGAAGACGCGCCCTTGATATAGATGGCGTCGCCGCCGTCGCCCGCCGCCGCATAGCCGAGCGTGCGGAAAGCGTTCATCGGGATGGACAGCGCCGGGATTTGCGTCGCGGTGATGGAGATCGTCAGCGGCTGGCCCGCCAGCGTCAGCCCCGAGGCGTCGCCGGTTGAACTGCCCGTGCCGCCGCTGGAAAGGGCCAGCGGCGCGTCGAGCGTCAGACCGCCGAAATGCTCGAGGGGATAGATCGGACTGTTCATGATTATCCTTGCGAAACCACGGGAACGCCGCCGTCGCTCCACAGCGTCGTGACGCCGGCGGCGGGCGCGGTCGGCAATTCGGGAACCAGCGCCAGCAGCGCCCGCGCCAGCGGCGAGGCCGTTCCGCCGGCGGTCAGCAGCGCCGCCAGCGCGGCGGGCGCGAGCGCGGCGGCGACCGACGCAGCCGAAGCCGCCGACGCCGACGCCGACGCCTGGCACGCCGCGACGGCGGCGGAAAGCGACAGCGGCAAGGGCACGGGCGACGTCCCGCGCTCGCCCTCGACGGCGACGGTGTCGCCGAGGCCGGAAACCCCCAGCCCGGACAGGTCCGACGTCAGCCGCGTGACGCCCTCGGCGAAATGCAGCCGGCCGGAAAAGATCACCGCCGACGCGCCGCCGGCAAACTCCAGCCGGCAATCGTAGACCAGATCTCCGGACAGCCGCGCCATGTCGGCCTCCGGCGCGGCGAAGACGCACAGATTGGTCATGGCGTTGAACAGGATCTGCCCATGCGCCGTGTTGCCGGTGGCCCATTCATAGGCCGGCGGATCGGGCGCATAGGGCGACGAGCGCGCCTGCATCCGGATCGTCGCGGCGGACAGGTTATAGACCGCCGCGAAGAGGCTGAGGTCGCGCGTCCATTGAAAGGTCGCGTTGTTCGACGCGCGAAGATTGTAGATCGTCGTCATGTGCGCCTCGGTTTACGGTTAAAGCTCATAGGCGCCCGCCGCCGAACCGGTGGCATGGCGCGGATTCCCGGCGAGATCGAAGGGGAGCACGGGATTAATCACGCGCCCCTGAGCGACCGAGCCCGAGGTGATCGTGTAATTGCCGCCGCCCGCGCCGGTCGCGCCCGCCGACGTCACGCCCTGATAGGACGTGAAATTGACGGCGAGACTGACCGTCGAGCTGGCGCCGCAGATGGAGCCGAGACCGGCGTAGGCCTGCGAGAATGAACTTCCGGTTCCGTTCTGAACACCGCTTGCTCCATTGGCGTCGGGGAAACAGACCACTTCGCCCTTGCAGCCGACGCCGTACATATGCGACCAGCCGCCGACGCGCAGGCTGCAACTCCCGTCCGCCGCGATCAGGGTTGGATCGCCGTTCATGTGGTTGGAGTCGGTGGCGTAAAACACGTCGTTCTTCGTGTTGATCTGCGTCCAGATGTTGCCGACGAAGGAATTGAGCGTGTGGGTTCTCATCTTGCTGACGCCGCCGAGCGTCTCGTTATAAAGCTCGTTGTTGCGCCCAAAGGACCAGAAACCGGCGATGGTATTGTGATGTGAAACGAGATGCGTGACGCTCGCCGACTGGCCGTCCGCCGAAGGGCCAAAGGCGCGACCGCTGTTCGCGGTGACTTCGATCAGGTTCTGGACGAATGCCGCGCCGGTGATGGTTCCCGTCTGATCCATTTGCCAGACGGAGCTGGCGCCGCCCGCCCCCATGAATTTGTTGAAGGCGGTGATCGACCCGGCATAGCTCAGCGAGAGCGAAAAGCAGTTTACAACGCCGCTGGTTTTGTTGCCGAGGAAAAGCCAGGGCGATACGGCTATCGCCGAGGAGGCATTCAGCGTGCAGCCCCTCACCAACAGGACCGCGTTCCCCGCCGCCTCATTGATCGGGATCTGGCTCGTAAATGTGCATCCGATGACTCTTGCAAAAACGCCCGACCCGAACAGCGAATAGGCGCCGGACGCGTCCGCGATGATGCAGTTTTCGAGAACGCACTGCAATTTGATCTGCGCCGTGTTGACGGTTCTGTTGAGCGTGATCCCCCTGAATCTTATCCAGTTTGTCAGATTGAAGATAAAGTTCGCCCCGAGCGTCAATATTGCAGTCGAGGGCGTCGCGTTCGGGTCGGCCTCGATAATAAACTCCGCATATTGAGTATAGGTGTTATAAGCGACCGTCCCCATCGAGTTTGTGCCGGCCATCAGGCGCACGCGGCAGCCGTCGCAATGACCGCCGTTCGCGGTGCGCAGCGCGGTCAGCGCCGGCCCGATGGTTGCGAACGGGCTGGCGCTCGCGGTGGCGGCGGTGGTGGATGCGACGCCCGTTGCATCGTTCCCGGTGGGGGACACATAGACCAGCATCGGCGTCGCCGCCGTGGTGACGTTCTTGAGGTAAATCTGCGGGCAGAAAGCCCGCGTCCCCTGCGTCGCCAGCGAACTGTCGGCGATGGACGCGGACCCGCCGATCCACGGGTAGACCTTGGCGTTGACGGTGACCTGTCCGGCGTTGAGCGACGTGATGTTCAGGTCGGCGCGATAGGTCAGCACCGCCGCCTGATCGCTGCTGGTGGTGCTGGAAACGGTCGCGCCCGTGACCGTCTGGCTGACCGTGTTGGTGCCGTCCGTCGCCGTGAACACCACGCAGGCGACCTGCTGCCCGCCGCGCGCGTTGCGGTGGAACGCCACCACTTCGACCGTCAGCGTGTTGCCGACCGTCTGGCGATCCGGCGTGACGAAATTGCAGACCGGCGCCGGGCTGGTCAGCGTCGAATTATTGGTCACGCCGACGATGGTGTCGGTCGAATAGACGAAATCGCTCAGCGCCACGCGCGTCGGATCGAGCGACGCCTGATTGGGATAGACCAGCCGCACATTCTGAGTCAGCACCAAGGTTTCGGCGTAGGTGGTCGGAGAGCCCGCTTGCGTATACCCCTGACGCGAAAGGACAAGGGACGTCATCGGATTTAAGGCGGGCGTTGTGCCGTAAGTAATATCCCATCCTGTGGCGTTTACAGAGACGACGTGAGGGTCGGTTCCACCCGATGAGGCCGCCGATGCGAAGGCGCGCGAAGCCGATCCGACCATGCTCGGAATGCCGGGAGTGCAGGCCGACCCCATGCGGAGTTTTTCGCGGCGCGCAAATTGAGCCGGCAGTTGACGAAGCGCGGCGGACTTAGACATTAGTAAATCTCCGCATAGGAAACGGAACCGGTTCCACTGGCGACGACGCCATAAAGCGCGGCGCCGCCGTCGTAAAATTTGGACGACCCGGCTACCCCGATCAGCAAATCGCCATTCGTCGTGGATACGCCAGTGGCGCCGATAAATATTTGCGCGGTGCCCATTTGAGTCACCATGACGCCCTTGCGACCAGTGCGCGTTCCGACAATGAGCGTCGCCGATGTACCAATGGCGCTGTTTTGCCCCGTCGCGAGATTGGCGTAAGTCTCGGTGGTCGCCAGCGCGGCGGAGAGCTTCGCCAGGATCGATGCGAGCGTGCCGTTCGCGGTCACCTGATTGGTGGCGGTCGAGACGTTCGCCGCGAGGGTGGCGAGATTGCCCGTCTCCTGCGCCGGCGAGCCCAGCGCCGTCGTCATCGCCGTCTGCAGCGCCGAGGTCGCGGCCCCGGCGGGCAGCGGCGCGATGGGCGTAATATTGGCGGACGAAGGCGCGGACGCCAGTTTGGTGTTTTGCGTGACGTTGAGCCAGAAATTGGCGATCACCGCGCCGGTCGACGGATCGGCGGTGACGACATGCGAGAGATAATCGCCGATGGCGTAGCCGGTCCCCGCCGCCGTCGCCTGGTAGCGCGTGGCGTCCAGGATGATCGACGCGCCGGCGGCGGGCCGCGCGCCGGTTCCCGGCGCCGCCGAAGCGCCGCCTGAAATCGTCAGCCACGAAATCGAGCCGCCAGCGTCGATGCGCACGAAGAATGCGTTGGTGTCGTCGGTCCAGATCGTCTCGGCGCGCTGCGCCTGCAAGGCGGTCAGAATCGCCTGGCTCGTCGAATCGAGAGCGGCGCCCCCGAGGGCGCCCAGATTGGCGGTGACCGTCCCGCCGACCGTCAGCGTCCCGGTCAGTTTCGACCAGATCGCCGACAGCCAGCCGGTCAGGCCGACGCCGCCGGCGGGGATCGACGCGCCGGCGATCGCCGCGCCGCTGTCGGCGACCGGCAGACCCGCCGAGGGCGTCGGGAGCACGAGATTGCCCGCCGCGTTCTGAAACCCGACCGCCGTCGCCGAGGACGGAACCGCCGCGCCGGTCGAGCCGACGCTGCCATTGGAGCCGCCCCCACCGCCGCCGCCGGACGAGCCGGGGATTTCAATCCCCGTCGTCACGTCGAGCGTCGCGATGAAGGTCGGATCGGAGCCCGCCACCGTCGCCCACACCTGCGCGCCCGAGCGGAGAGCCGCGAAAGGATTTGAGGCGTTGAGACGATAATGCGGCTGCGCCCCGGCCGCCGGCTGGCTGTCGGATTCGCGCAGCTGGACGTAAGCGCCATAGCTGCTCGAAGCGACCGCCGCGTCGAGCGGCGCGGTCCCGATGGAGGTCCAGGTCCCGTAGGTGAGAGGGACGGAGGCGGTCGATGTGGTCATGTGGCTCAGCCTTTCATGAATAGGTCGGTATGCCGCCGTTGTTCCAGAGGATCGGAGCGGGTCCGGGCGAATGGGTCGGCAGCGACTGGATCAGCGCGACGAGGGCGGTCGCGAGCGCCGCCGGTTGCAGCGCCGCCAGCGCCGCCGCCGGGCTCGCGCCGGCGATATCGACCAGCGGCGGCCAGGAGGCGAGCGAGCCGAAGGCGGGCGCCGGTCCGAAACAATCGAGCGTGGCGCCCTGCGAAATGGCGAAGGCGAGCGACCCGAAGAAGGCGCCGTTGCCGCCCGCGACATAGAGCAGGTCGGCATAATAGGTATTGGCGGGATCGAGGCCCGCCATCGCCCGCGCCGGCGCCAGCAGAGCCAGCGTCACCGTGTTGGCCGTCGCGTCGTCGGAGACGACGGCGATGGAGCCCACGCGCGAGTCGAACGTCAGCCAGATCTGCTGGAAGGCGGCTTGCGTCGGATCGAGCGTCGAGCGCAGCTGCGCGATGAAATAGACGGTCGGCGACAGCGCCAGCGGCAGCGTATAGCCCGGCATGGCCAGCACCAGCGACCGCGCGAAGGTGGCGTTGTTCTGGGCCGTGACCTGAATGGCGGACATGCGGCGCTCTCGTCAGGAGTTCGGCGGCCACGCGGCGAGCGCAACCGTGGTGGGATCGTCGATCTGGGCGGTGGTGGTGATCGTCCCGGCGGCGATTTGCGTGTCGATCTGGTTTTCGAGAGCGAAACAGGCCTGCACATGCGCGCCGACCGCGAGGGCGACGGCGGTGATCGTCGCGGCGTCCAGCGTCACCCATCCGCTGGCGGCCTTGTAGGCGACGCTCGCCGCGCCGCTGGCCTGCACATAGGCGTGGGCGTTGGCGATCATCGACTGGCTCTCGCGCGAGGTGTCGATACGCGCGGCGGCCTGGACGATGCCTCCGGTCTCGATCTCCCAGCGCTTGGCGGCGGCGTAGGCGATCAGGGCGGCCTTGGTCGGCGGCGCGGCCAGCGCCGCTTCGAGCGCGGCTATCGTCGGCTGCGCGCCGAGCGACGCATCCCAATGGCTGATCGTGACGACGCCTTCCGCATCCTGGACGAACGCGACGAGCGGCGGCTGCGCAAAAAACAGCGCGGCGATGGATTGGCCGGTATAGGCGGCGGCGGCGGCGGCGAAGTCGGTCATGGAGTCCTCACGCGAGACGGGTGATGTCGATGGCAAAATTTCCGGCGATCAGGGCGCCCCACGAAAAGGCCCCCGAGCTGGCGTAGGCCTGAAACGTCAGGACATCGCCCGCCGCCAGACGGACGGTGCGGCTGGCGCTGGCGACGAGGCCGAACGTCTGCGCCGAGGGCACGTAGCCGTCCCAGGAGTTCATCGTCAGCAGCGCGCCATTCTTGTTGCAATAGGTATTGGCCAGGATCGAGGCGGTGCCGGTGGTGGCGACCTGCACGCCCATCTCGAAATCAAGATGATAAAGCCCGGCGTTGTTGATGGTCAGCGACGAGGAAGAGACCGTGATGTCCGAGTTTCCCGTCCCCGTCAGGGTGGCGACAGTCGCCGTGACGCCATTGGACAGAGCGGCGTTGGATGGAATCGTAAGATTGACCGCGCGCGGGCCGTTCCCGGCGACATAGGAGGCGATCGGCAGATAGGCGCCGATCGGCTGGAATGTTGCCGTGGCCCAGGCATGAAGGGCCGACACGGCCCCTGTCACCTGCGCGAGCGTCGGCCAGGGCCACTGAAAGCCGCCGGCGGCGGCCGCGCCGGCGGCGAATTCCGCGTCGGTCGCCGGGCGGCCGATTCCGAGCGCGGCCTGCGTCGCCGAGGCGATGGAGATCAGCCAGTCGGTCCAGCCGTTGCCCAGCAACGTCGGAGTGACCGACAGCGGCGGAGTGGCCGACAGCAGACCGGCGATGGCGGTCTGGATCTGGCCGAGCGTCGGGAAACTGCCGGCGGGCGGCTGCACGGTGATCGAATTGGCGACGGACGACGCGTAGCAGGCCCACCATTGCAGCGTCGTCACCTGACCGCTTGACGAGACCGTCTTGGGCAGATTGGTGGTGCCGACCAGCGCCAGATTGCCGCTCACGTCGTAGATCGCGAATTCCCGCACCGTGAACGGGCCGATCTCGGCGCCGGTGGCGTCGACGGTGGGGATCAGGCAATTGATGTCGATCTGTAGCGCATTGCTCGGGTCGACCTGGCCGCCGTTGACCGGCCCCTGCCAGACCTGGTGGAGCACGCCGCCATTGGCGATGATCGCCGAGGCCGTCGGCACCACGCCGTTGCCGTCGCCGACCTTGAGCGTCCCGGCGCCGAGATTGATCGCCGGGCCGCCGGCGGCGAAAGCCTGTTCGGCGGCGAGCAGCCACGCGGTGGGGACGGTTGAATAGACATCGGTCATGAGCGGGCGCCTAAGGGTAGGATTTTAGCGGTGATCATGACGCCGCTGGCGCCGCCGAGATAGGCGGACGGCGGCGGCGACGCGGCCGGAAGAATTTTCGCGGTGATGCAGACGCCGGTCCCGCCGCCGACGAAACAGGCGCCCACCGGCTGGCGGCCGAGCACGCGCGGCGCCGGCCAGTCGCGGACGTTTTTCCGCACCAGCGCCGAGGCCAGCAACCCGTCCATGTCGGGCGCCGGGTCGCCGGGATCGATGACGCTGGCGACGGCGAAGTCGGGCCACTCCAGCCCTTGTTCCTCGAAGAACTCGATCACTTTCACATCTTGCCCGGTATCGAGCGCGATCTCCGCTTCGAGCGCCGCCGGCGAGCCGTAATTCAAATGATCGTTA
Organism: uncultured Hyphomicrobiales bacterium; assembly: GCA_903932535.1. Lineage (GTDB taxonomy): Bacteria > Pseudomonadota > Alphaproteobacteria > Rhizobiales > Beijerinckiaceae > Roseiarcus. The sequence goes on from CAIZGR010000064.1 coordinate 8,330, forward strand.
AAGCTGCTTTCAATCCGCGCCCGGTTTCCCGCCACGTCCGCCGGATTGTAGAAATGGACCGACCGCTCCCAGGCGAGAAACGGCACGAATTGCGCGTCGCAGCGGGACGGGTCGCGGCTCTGCGCGATCACGGGGACATTGAGGTCGAACAGCCGCGCCGACACTTGCGATTGCGCGACCTCGAAGGCCGTGGCGTTGCCGGGCAGCAGCGCCAGGCCTTCGCCCGGCGCGCCCGTCGTCAGTTCGGGTCCACTCATGATCCCACCTGCGAAACAAGGCGAAGGCCGGTGAGGATAGGAACGGCGAAGGGATCGCCGCCGACGTTCGCCGCCGGCGAGCGCACCACGACGTCGTTGATCAGCCCGCCGGCGTTATAGGCGGCGACGGCGGCGATATTGTTCGGCGTCACCAGGCCGCCGATTTTTCGCCGCGCCGCGCAAAAGGATTGCAGCGCCGCCGTCTGCGCCGCGATGACGCTCACCGCGTCCGCGCCCGGCTGCAGCATCAGGGTCGCGTCGATCGAATAGGAATCCGCGTTGACCGGCTGGACGAGGACCTGATCGTTGACCGGACGCACATTGCGCGCCGCGCAGGCCTGCCACACGGCCTGGAGCGTCTGGACCGAAGGCGCGCCCGACGCGTTGGCGCCGAGGCAGACGATCCACACCTGGCCCTTGGGCACGGGGGGCTGCTCGTGGCCATAGACCGCGACGCCGGCCAGTCCGACCGGATCGGCGCCCAAAGCCTGCGACATGTAGCGGCCATAGGTGCCGCCGATGGCCAGCGCCTCCCACGCCAATTGAGTGCGGGCGCGCAAGCTGGGATCCAGCTCGCCCGTGGCGCGAATGACGTTGACGAAGGCCGCGATGGCGTCGAGCGCCGGCCCCTGCGCCCAGGCCAGAAAAGTATTGAGTTGCGCGTCGTTGATCGACTGGACCAGCAGCGTCTCGCGATAGCTGTCGACGCGCTGGTGGATATTGGCGGGATCGGTGACCAGCGCCAGCGTCTCGGCGTCGATATCGGGCAGCGACGCGTCGACGGCCTGCGCCGCCTGGTAGAGGGTCAGGAAACTGGACAGCCGCGCCGACAGGATGGCGGCGAAGCTCGGCGACGCGATGGCGGGCGGGACGGCCAGCGCCGAAAGGTCGAGAGCCTGATAGCCGCTCATGCCGCTGCTCCCTGCGTCGCCTGCACCAGCGGGACGTTGAGATTGGCGGGCTCGGAAATCGCGTAATTGCCGAAGCGGCCTTCCGGGTAATAGGTCCCGGCCAGCGCCAGCGAGAGGCCGCCGACGCGCGTGACGGAGACGAGGCTCATCGTCGTGACGCGGAACTCCGGCTCCCATTTATGGATGGCGCCGGCGACGATCCCGTAAATCCGGAGCGCCTCGCCGGCATAGAGATTCTTGCCGATCTCGCCAATCAGATTGGACCCGAAGTCGAGCAGCATCACGAGTTCCAGCGGCAGCGTGGTCAGGATTTTCGCCACCGACTGGTTGACATGGGCCATGCCGACGAGCAGCTGCCCGTCGGTTTGGTCGATGCCCACGCGATAGCGGATCGCCATGTGAAAACCCCTTGAAACGCGGTCAGTTCGACGTGGCGGGAGCCGGCGCCGCAGGCGCGGACGCGGACGCGGGCGCGGCCGGCGAGGCCGGCGCGGCGGCGGCCGGCTGCCCCTGCTGCGCGATCGCGGCGGCGACGTCCTCTTTCGAATTGCTCTTCGGCTGGGGGTCGAGCAGCGTCACATGGCCTTGCGCCAGCTCGTATTCGGCCTGCAGATCGGTCAGCCAGACGACGGCGCCGGCCGCCGGCGCGTGGGTGGTCTTGCCGTCGACGGTCTGCGTCACGCCGGGCACGCGCTGGCGGCCGACGATGTAGCCGGCGCTGGCCGTGGTGAGATAGGCCTTCGCCGCGGCGCCGTCCCGCAGCGCGATGGTTTTCGTCTTCGGGTAGGGGTTGAAACCGGTGAGGATGGCCATGGGATCGCCTTTCAGGAGAGCAGGTTGGAATTGCCGTCGACCGGCTGCGAGCCGCCTTCGGCGACGAGTTTTTGCGACATTTTCATGCCCGAGGCGTCGAGCGTGTAGCCCTTGCCGCCGACCGTCATCGTCACCGCGCCATCGGTGAACGTCATCGACGTCTGGCCGAAAGCCAGCACCGCCTGGCCGGGCGCCTGCGCCGGACCCGGCAGGCCGGCGTCGGGATAGGACGGCGCGGCGTAGGAGGCGGCGCCGACGACGCCCGACGGGCTGTGCAGCCTCATGCGGGTGCCGACCGGCGGCAGCGGCGCCGATAGTTTGAAACCGGTCTGATTGGCCAGCGCCCGCGGCTTGACCCACGGGCCGAGCACCTCTTCGCCGCTGGTCGGATCGGTCCCGATCTTCATCCGGATGAGGCCGTTGGCGACGTCCTGCGCGGCGACGACGCCCTCCAGGTCCATCATCGCCAGCCGGCGCTGGGCGCGGACCACATCCTTGGCGAGGGTGCGCAACTGATCGGCGATGAAACCGCTCATGGTTGCACCCACGGCCGTTGCGCGGCGAAGGGTCCGCCGAGATGGGGCAGCACCACGCCTTCGCGCAGAAGCGTCTGGCGCCAGGTGACGACGTAATAGACCGCGCCCCTTTCGAAAGTCTTCATCGTGAACAGCGGCTCGCCCTGCGCGTCCTCGGGGAACGACACGTCGCGGCAGCCCCAGCGCGCAACCTCCTCCCGCTCCAGCGCGTCGAGCACGCCGACCATCAGCGCGTAGCCGATCTCGTCGGCCTTGTAGGTGAGGCCCGCCGCGCCGCCGATCTGCCGGTTTTCGGCGACGACATAGGCGCGAAAATGCAAAGTCAGATCCTGAGCGCCGGAGGTCCGCTCCTCGTTCTTCAGCCGCGCGACCGCGATATGGATCGACGGCGCGGTGAAGGTTCCTTCCTTCAGCACGTCGGCCATGTCGAGCTTGCCCGGATGCGCCTTGACCTGCACTTCGGGGAAGCGCGCGGCCAAAGCCGCAACCACCTGGTCGCGGGTATAGGCGACGCGCGAACAGGCGAGCAGCTCGGCCAGCGAGAGGGTTCCGGGGGCGGGCTCGTAATCGCTCATGCCGCCAGCCTTCCGAGAAAGTCGGAGACGTGCTCGGTGATTTCCTCGGCGTTGGCCGCGGAGACGCCGACCGAGGGCCGCGCCGGAATCGTCACCTTTTTCGCGAAAACCTTCTTGCCGTTAAGGGTGAAGGCCAGCCGCTGGGCCGTTTTCGGGACGATGGTCGCGCCATATTGATGGACATGGGCGAATTCCCAGGACTCGCCCCACTCGACCTCTTCGCCGCCATGGGCGACGAAGGCGACGGAGTCGCGCAGATGACGTCCGCTTTCCAGCAGGATCGAATGGCCTTCCTTGTTCGGCGGCCAGGCCGTCCCGTCGGGCGCGGTCTTTTCGCTCTCGATCCGGCGCCGCGTCTGGCTTTCGCCGAGCTCGCCCAGCTCCTCCAGCAGCTTCGCCGCGTCGCCGCTCTCCAGCGCCAGCCGCGAGACGTGCATTTCGGCGCGCAGCAGATCGGCGATATCGATGGAAAGCCCGACGCCGCTCATCACAGATCCCTCAGCCTTTGCCGGCCGAAATGGGGCGGCGCGATTTCGACAATGGCTTCATGGGGCGTCGACCCGGAGAGATCGCCGCCGGCGGCGGGCGCCGGCGTCGCGGGATTGAGCGCGCCCCGGCCCGCCGCGATCCCTTCCAGCCGCTTCACGGCGGAGTCGTAGCGGGCCTTGATCTGGTCGGTGGTGCGCGAGAACGACAGTGCGACGCGGTACATCGCCATGTCGATGGCGAGAATTTCCAGCACCGCGCTGGAATCGTCGTCGACGGCGGCGAGTTGGGCCGCCGAATAGCGCGCCGCGAGAATGGCGCGCATTTCCAGCGATGCGTCGGCGAGAGCCGCGTCGAAGCGCGTCCAGTCCGG
>CAIZGR010000065.1 GCA_903932535.1 uncultured Hyphomicrobiales bacterium
ACCCTTCGGGCTTCTTTGCCGCGCGGGGCTTTTCGATGCGTGACAATGACATTATCTACGTCGACAACGCGGATGTTGTAGCGGTAACCAAGTTCTTGTCGATCATCCAGTCGGCGGTCAGCGTGCCAACGGCGGCCGCTTCGGTGGTCACGGCGACGAAGTAGCGTGGTTCGGAGCCGCCGCCAAAGTTCGGTGCGAATGCCTTGTCTGGGCTACGAGGGTGACGTGTACACAAAATCGTCCTCGGTCCAAGTAGGAATTCAGTAAGGTGTGTTATCATGGCGTCGCGTCGCGCCATAAGGGACGCGTCGCGCGTGCGGATAGGAGGGGCCAGTCATGTCTTCGAAATATTCCATCGGCAAGGCCGTTTATGTGCTCGCCGGCTGTCTGGCGCTGGCATCCGGCGTGAGCTCGACCTCGGCGGCGAACTCCAGCGCGCGTTTGGCGGCGTACCAGTTGTCCGACAGCGTGATCACGGAGTTCAAGAAGAACCCCGAAGCGGTGCTGAAGGGATATGAATCCTCTGCGCTTCTGTTGTCGGATCAAGTCCGGAATCTCATCGTATCCGACTCCGGCACGGCTCCGACGTTGATCGGTCTTTGCGGCCCGCAACCGAACCCTCGGTGCGGCCCCATTGGCGCCGGGATCGCCGAGGCGATTACGCTGATCGCGCCCGACGATCCAAAACTGTCGGCTGACCTTCAGGCTGTTGTTCTCAATTCGAAGAGCAAGGACATGGTGACGGCCTACCTTGCTGTCTTCTCGAACGTGCAGACGACGCAGACGACCCGGATAAGGTTGCCGTCGGGTCAAGTCGTCACGATTCCACTCCCTGTCAGTCCCTGAAGCCCGCATTGCGCCCCTCCGGTCGGTTGGTCCGCGGTCGGCAGACCGGGGCGGCCATATTGAGTATAGCAAGTGCAAGAACGTATCGAACCAAGCCAATTGATCGGGCGTACGGACAGTCAAGCCGCCGGCTCGGATTTGCCGATAGAATTTTCGCGGATTGTCGCCGGCTCACGGCGGCAGTCCAGGATCATCCTGGCGTGCGCGGTGGTTGGCGTCGTCTTCGGCTTCGTGGCGAACGCAACGGCTGTTCCCGAGTACACGGCGACCGCAAATCTTCTGATCGACAGTCAGAAAGACAGCAATTCGTTGACCGCCTCGATCGCCGAACTCACTTTCGACACCGGCGCGATCGACAGCCAAGTCGAGATCATCAAATCCGAGAAAATCGCACGGCAGGTCATCGACGCCCTCAAGCTCACCGAAGATCAGGGCTTCATGGGTTTTCACGGCTCGTTGTGGGCGAGGAGTCTGAATGCGTTGCGGCTGGCGTTGAACGTTTCCCGCTGGTCGGGAAAGTCGGCGGCCGCCGATGACGCCGATGTGAGCGCCACGCGGACCGCGATCGATCGCCTCAGGGACAACTTGGCGGTGAGACGGGTCGCTCGCACGTATGTGTTGTCGATCCAGTATACTTCGCCAAACCGCGAGCTCGCGGCGAAGATCGCAAACGCATTCGCGGACGCTTATCTGACCGAACAGCTCGACGCGAAATTCGAGGCCACGCGCCGCGCCGCCGACTGGCTCGAGAAGCGCATTTCCGAACTGAAGGAACAGGCGTTGGAGTCGGACTCGTCCGTTCAGCGCTTCAAGGCGGAACACGGGATCGTCGTCACCGGCGGCGTCAGGCCCGGCCTCATCTCCGACCAGCAGATCTCGCAAGTCAACGAAGAGATGGTGTCGGCGCGAGCGGACACGGCGCGGGCGCAGGCGCGTTATGCGCAAATCGAGGATCTCCTGAAAAGCGGCCGAACCGGAGCGGCAGTGCCGGACTCTCTGGCCAATCCTGTGATCAACGAGCTGCGCACCAAGTATCTCTCCGCGTCGAAAACGGAGACGCAACTGGAGAGCAAGCTCGGGCCCGACCACATGCAAGTGTTGGCGTTGAAGCGGGAAATGGACGAATACGACCGTCTTATCCACGACGAGCTGCAGCGGATTGCGGAAAGCTATCGCAGCGAGGCTGAAGTCGCCAGCACCAAGGAGCAATCCCTTGCGCTGTCGATGAACGGACTGGTAGGACAGTCGGCGATTACCAACCAAACGCTGGTCCAACTGAGAGAGCTCGAACGCGAGGCCGACACCTACCGGTCGCTTTATCAGACGTTCATGCAGCGTTACCAGGAAGCCATTCAGCAACAGTCGTTTCCGGTCACCGAGGCGCGGGTCATTACCGGCGCGGCTCCCCCGCGCGTTCCGAGCGCGCCCAATCGTGCCGCCAATCTAGGCCTTTCCTTGCTCGGCGGATTGCTGGTCGGCGCGAGCCTCGGCGCCATGCGCGAGCATCAGGATCGCGTTTTTCGCATTCTCTCTCACGCGCGCGACGATCTCGGATTGGAACTGCTCGGTTCGCTTCCGATCGTGCCGAAGGCCTCTGTCGCGGCGCCGAATGCCGGGGACGCCGATCCGAAACGGCTGCGAACCACGGACCCCATTCAGCGCTATGCGATAGACAATCCCTTCTCGAGTTTCGCAGAGACGTTGCGTTGCGCGAAAGTTTCGTTGGATCTCGCCATCGGCCAGCGTCGTCCGAAGATCGTAGGCATAATCTCCACTTTGCCGAACGAAGGCAAGTCGACGGTCGCGAAGAACTTCGCTTCGCTGCTGGCCCATCTCGGCGCCTCGACCCTGCTGATCGATGCAGACCTTCGCAACATGGGACTGACCAAGGCCGTCGCCCGACACGCCAAAGAGGGGATCATCGAAGCGCTGAAAGCGGAGCGGCCGCTCGCAGACTATTTGCTTCACGAGCCGGAATCCGGCCTTTCCGTGCTGCCGGCCGTGATACGGCGCAACGTGCCGCACTCGAGCGAGGTCATTTCATCGGCCGCGATGCGCGGGCTGATCGAGAAAGCCGGGGCTGACCACGACTATATCGTTTTGGATTTGCCGCCGCTCGGCCCCGTGGTCGACGTGAGAGCGGCGGCGTCGCTGATTGACGCGTTTATATTTGTCGTGGAATGGGGGCGCACGCCGCGCGCCCTTGCTCAGGCCGAGTTGACCACGGATCCGGCTGTTCTTCAAAAGTGCGTTGGTGTCATTTATAATAAAGTCAACCTCAAGCGCGTTAAACTTTACGAGGATTATGGTTCGAAGGATTATTATTACGGGCGTTACACGAAATATTACAATTCCGAAAGCGTCTAACGCCATGCGCCGATCCGGCATGGTGAATCTGAGAGATCACACGGCCGCCACGCTTACCTTCTTGCTGGCGGTTTTTGCAGCGGCTGTGGGATCGACAAACATCATACGATTTGCGTCCGACTGGGACATCCTCGAATACGCCATCGCGCTCCAAGATGGCGAGGGGGATTCCAATGGAAAGCTCGTCGCATTCCTCAACGATCGCCGGAGCGGCGCCGCCGCTCAGGGCTGCTCCGATCTCGCGAGCCGGGCCAGGATGGCTATTGCTCAGGCCGGCTTCGAGGCATTCCCGCCGGCTGACGCGGACGAGAATAATGGTGACGGGCTTGCGGCGCATGCGATTGCGGCCGCTGCGGCGCGCCTCGCATGCAATCCGCTCGACGGCGCGGCGTGGCTCCAACTCGCCAAGTTTCGGCTACGCGCCGGCGCTCCGCTCGAGGCTGTCGCCGCCGATCTGAGGATGTCGTATCTGCTTGCTCCGTCCGAGGATTGGATCGTCGAGGCCAGACTCGATTTCCTCATGTCCCCAGCCGGGTTCGATTTGGCGAAGCTGATGGAAGCCAACTTCAACGGCGATCTTCGAACCTTTGTCGGTTTTGAGCCGATCTGGTCGATCGCCGGACGTTTCGTCAAGAGCGATTCCAAGGGTCAAGCGGTGCTGCAGCATATGATCGACGTGCAGCCGGACGCACGACGAACCGACATTCGGAAAGCGATCGACCGCTTGAAGGGGGGAGGACCGTAAGCTTTGATCGTCGCTGTCGCGGGGTAGACACCGCGTTTGTTTTCGAAGGCGCGAACCGGCGTGTAAACCCGCAATACTAGGGCTACATCGACGCGTGCGTGTCATACCAGCCTGGAAGGCCTCCGCGATAGCCCGTCAACAGCTTGAATGCGAATTTCGGAATTTTTGCAAACGGACCGATTTTGCTCAATACGCTGTAGTCGCCAAATATGCGATATAGCTGGAATATATCCCGGTATTTTTTGAGAACTTCCTCATAGCTCATCCAGGGAGACAGCAAATCTTCGCCGAAAGCTCCTGAAGAGTGGTCCTGGAACGCGTAATGGACGGTCCGACCATCTATGGTCTTAATCGACCCCGATTGTCGACCGTTGTTGGCCTGTTGTACGGCGCGAAACTTCACGTAACCAAAGTTCCGCAAACTGTCGATCTCCATCTCCAACCTAGAGAAATCGTCTTTTTCAGCTTCCATGGAAAAATACCGCGGCAACACATCGAGGCTTCGCATGCTTTCCAAGATTATCTTGTCTTGCCCCTCGATATCGACCTTTATAAAATCGGGGACGCCGTATGCCTTATAGGCGTCAGTTATATCGACACGTTTTACCGTAATCCGCTTGTTACTCGAGCCCATCAGCTTGTTCTTATCTGCCCAATCCTTGTTCGCCGTTCCCCAGACACTGTTTTCATCGACGTAGAAATCTAAACTGTCACCGACCTCCGAAGGGGCGATCGCCCCCTCGACCACGATGAGCCGTTCCGATTGAATCGCATCACGAAATCGCGTTCTGCACTCGCCGGCAAGACGCGGATTGGCTTCGAACCCGACGACTCTATAACCCTTCGTCAGATAATAATCGGTGTCCTCGCCCCTATGCAGTCCAATGTCGTACACTAGGTCTGGAATAACAGCGCTCATCTGTCTCGCCTGCTCGCGTGAATGACTCCGGCAGCCCCACAGGGCTGACATAGAGCATTTTACAACGGTGTTCAAAGCCTGAGCGGCCGTTCCGAGAACGGTCTTTTCGGGCCGCTTCGGCGAGAGAAACTTGGATTCCAATCGGTTGTGGAAGCCTGTTTGTGAAGCCTGACGTGGACCCGGCCATCTCGAGGCCGCTTCGCCGGACGATCTGCGCTGCCTCAGCGGAGAAAGCCGCTTCAAGACGTCGCGTCGCCAAGCGCGAGTACCAGTTGGCGGGCGGAGATCGTCGAAGCTGGCGTCGCGCGTTTTCATGCGGGTAACGCGATCGACGTCCGAAAGCCTACGCCATGGACGGAAGCGACGCCGGGACGCCGGCCTATCGGTCGCCTCCGGCCGACGCTGAGGACCGCGACGCCGCATTTCCGCCGGCCGATGGTTCGCCGATCCTCTTTCCGATATCGAGCATGAATTTGCGGACGACGCCTCCGGCGCGGAAGGCGGGAGAGGCGAAGGTGATCGCCATCGGAGACGTCAGGAAACCCGCCGACCGGGTCGGTTCCTGGTCGTGCATGGACGATAGGTCGCGGGACGCTTTCTCTGGTGGGATCAACGCAGATGCGACCGGCCAAACGTGGGGATGCGGCCGCGGCCGCCGTCGAGGTTTTCCGCTGCTTCCGCGTCGCGTCCATCATGCTGCTCGCTCAGCGGCCGGTCGATTCGCGACAAGGACACGGTCGAGACCTCGGCGCCGGCAATGATCGATACGTCGCAAGGATGGTATTTTTTAGGGAGGGCGAGAAAAAGCGTGCGATGACAATTCCGCATTGCGCGAGACTGTGCCGACGAAGTAGAATACGTTGTAAACGACGACGCGCGTTGCGCGAACCGGCCGGTAGGAATGCGGGAAGGTGCTCCTTGCGCCGTGCGTTGATCCGACGGGGAGTTCTCAGGCCACGTAGCGGCAACGCGACCTGTCGAGGGCAACAAAGCATATCGGGCAAAAAAAGATCGGCCCGTGGACGGCCGATCGGGTCTAGGGCGTTCGTTAGAGTTGGGTAGACATGGATTATGCGCGACGCGTTGGTTAGTGCGACCTGAAGATGACAGTGTATACCTGTGGAAAATGGCGGCCGGAAGCGTGCTGACGGGCGCGGCCTGAGCCCGGCGCCGGAGCGTATCAGATGGCGTTGACGCGAAGCGGAATGAAGGGTGGAGGGGAGCAAAGATAGTGGCAAGGATCATGATTTGTGCCATGAATTACGCCCCGGAATTGATTGGCGTCGGACGCGTTACGACGGAAGTGGGTGAACACTTGGCCGCGTGCGGGCATTCTGTTGTGGTCGTGACGACGCCGCCGCACTACCCGACTTGGAAAGTGGAAGCTCCGTATCGTAACGCGCGCTACTCAGTGGAAGCGCGCGGCGCCGTCAAGGTCATAAGATGTCCTCTCGCGGTCCATGAGCAGATTGTCGGGATACGCCGACTCATCGCGCCACTGACCTATGCGTTGACTTCGGCTCCAGTCGTGATCTGGCAATTCCTTACGTGGCGACCGGATGCGGTCCTTTGCATCGAACCGACTTTGCTGTGCGCGCCGGTGGCGTTGATCGGAGCGGCCGTCTGCGGTTCGGCCACGATCCTTTATGTCCAGGACCTCGAAGTCGATGCCGGTTTCGCCATGGGGCATCTTTCCGAAGTTACATGGTTGCGTAAAATCGCCCTGGCCTTCGAGAGGTTCGTAATCAGAGGCTTCGATCGGGTCATCACCATTTCGAGCAAGATGGCGGATCGCCTTTTGGGCAAGGGAGTCGCCGAAGACAAAATTGAAGTGGTGCGAAATTGGGTGGATTTGGACAAAATCTATCCCTTGAAGGGTCCAAGTGTGTATAGAGAAGAACTCGGCTTGAGAGAGGGCTGCAAAGTCGTGCTCTATTCCGGCAACATTGGGGCGAAACAGGGCGTGAGCCTGATCGTCGAAGCTGCAAGGCGCCTTTCGCATCGCCCTGACATTATCTTTATCGTCGCCGGTGAGGGGCCGATGAAGGCGGAGCTTCTTGACCGCGCTGCCGAGCTGCAGAATGTCTGGTTCCTGCCGTTTCAGCCGGAGGAGCGGATGTCCGAGTTTCTCGGATTGGCCGACGTCCATCTGCTCCCGCAAATCGCGGCGGCCGCGGACCTCCTGCTGCCATCCAAGCTCGGCGCGATGTTGGCGAGCGGTCGGCCAATCGTCGTCGCGGCGGCCGAGGGCACGGAACTGGCGAATTTCGTTGGAAACGCGGCGACGATCGTCCCGCCGGGCGACAGCGCTGCGTTCGCCGGCGCGATACAAACGATCGTCGATGGAACGTCGGATGCGCGTCGGTCCGTCGAGCTCCGGCTCGGGTTGGCCGGACGCCTCGCGAAAGCCGATCGTCTGATTGACATCGAGCGCGTGCTCGCCAAGCATGGCATACAGCCCGATCTGGAGCGGGCGGAGGCCGAGCACGTAACGCTCCCGGCATGATTGGCGCAGTTGCGACTTGCGAACGCGGGTGCTGATGCGGGCGCCGGATAGCGATGTCGATAGGAATGCCCGATTTGGCGTCGTGCATACGATCCTCGGACAATTGGTTGTCGCCGTTTCGTCGCTTGTGGGCCTGCGGCTTTACACGGAGATGCTTGATCGGAGCGAGTTCGGCGTCGCCATGATGGCGGTGGGGGGCGTGGCGCTGCTGGATGGGGTCGTCGTCATGGCTCTCAATCAGACGCTGTTGTCCATTTGCGCGGAGATCGACGAACCGGAGCGTCGCCGGCAAGTCTCGGTCGGATTGAGTTTGAGGGCGTTCGGCGCCGTGGCGGTCTGCCTCGCGCCGCTGGCGGTCGTGATGCCCGTGGCGGGCAGCGAATTTGGGCTCGATGCTTTGATGAGGGCGTCGCCGGCGCTGGCGTTGGCCTATCTCGGCGAGGAAATCGCGAAGACAAGCATGCTCGCTCCGCTCATCGCGCGGCGAGACTACCGGCGCTCGTCGCTATGGGCCGCGACGGAGGCGGTTCTCAGCGGTCTCGGACCCGTGCTTTGCCTCCGCTTCCTGGCGGCGAACACCTTCGGCTTCCTGATCGGATTGCTGGCGGCGCGGGTGGTGTCCGTCGTGGGATTCCATTTTGCATTCTTCCACGGAAGGTATTTCTCGGACGTGGACCTTGGTGTGGCGGCGCCTTATCTCGACCGCGCGGTGCGTTATGCGGTCCCGATGAGCGCGATGGCGCCGCTCGGCTGGGTCGGGGCCTACTTCGACCGTTACGCGATCGGCATGACCACCGGCTTGGCGGGCGCCGGCGACTATGCGGCCGTATCCGGTCTCGTCGGGCGGCCATACGGCGTTGTGACGTCTGTTCTAACGAACTACTTTCGGCCGTCGCTGTTTCATGACGGGGCGAAGGCGTCGCGTCAGTGGCTCCTGGCGGCGGCGGGCGTCGGATTGGCGGGGGCGGCTGCTTTCGCGCTCTTCGGCGACATCGTCGCGCGGCTCGTGCTCGCCCCCGAATATCGTCTCGGAGCGACGGCGCTGATGGTCATCCTCGCTTTCGCGCAAACCTTTGTGATCTTGACGCATTCGGCGGACAACGCCCTGCTGGCCCTGGGCGCCGGCGGAGCGCTCCTGCGCACCCAGCTCTGGGTGGTCGTCGCCTCGCTCTCGATCATTCCGGCGTTCGCCTATTTCTACGGTCCCTCCGGCGCTGCTGTCGGGCGACTGGCCGCCGAAGCCATCAAATTTGCGGCGACGGGCGCGCTGTTGCTCCGTCGAGCGCGCTGGCGGAGCACACCGGAAAGATCGGAGGCATGAAGATCGTCATCGCCGTGACGCGTGGCTTTCATTTGCGGCATCTCGCGCGGGAATTGATCGCGGCGGGTCGCGACGTCACCTATCTGACCTACCTGCCGCGATTTCGAATCACACAGGATGGGATTCCCCTGGCGCGCGCCCGCAGTTATTTCCTCTCCTTGCAGCCGTGGTCGGGCGCTGCATTGATGCGCTATCCGGCACGTCTGGTGGAGGCGGCGACCGACGCCTTGTTTGCCCGCGCCGACGAAGCCTATGCGCGCGATCTGCCGCCCTGTGACATATTCATCGGGCTTTCGGCAATGACGATTCGCTCCGCAAAGGTCGCGCGCGAGCGTTTCGGCGCGAAGATCATCATAGAACGTGGCTCCCGGCACGTGTTGAGTCAAAAAGCTATTCTTGCCGAGTCCGGGGCTCGGCCTTTGAGCCAAAACTACATCGATCGAGAACTTGCCGGATACGCGCTCGCCGACTACATCGCGCTGCCCTCGCAGCACGCCGTCGACAGTTTTCGTGAGCGTGGATTTGCAGATGAAAGGTTGTTTCGCAATCCCTATGGGGTCGAGCTCGGCGTTTTCGCGCTTTCGGAGCGACCACCCTGGCCGCTGCGCTTGGTGTTTGTCGGCAACTGGGGCTATCGGAAAGGTTGTGACGCAATCGCGCGAATGCTGGCGGACAACCCGGACCTCCATGTGACGCACGTGGGAACGCGTGGCGACCTCGAATTTCCGACGGCTTCGAATTTCACGTCCCTGGGACACAGGAGCCACGGAGAACTCGCGCGAGTGCTGCGCGGCCAACACGTCCTGCTTCTCCCCTCGCGGGAGGACGGATTCGGAATGGTGCTGCTCGAAGCGCTGGCGGTTGGCCTGCCGGTTATCGCCAGCACGAAGACGGGGGGGCCGGATTTGGCCGGCATGATCGGCGAGCGCAACGCTGTGGCGATCGTTCCTCCCGCCGACGCGCGCGCCCTGACCGACGCCGTTCGAAGGATGGAGGTCTGGCTTCGGTCGCGGCCTGCCAACGGCTCCATCCTCACGGAGGCCGACAAGGCCAATTTGAGTTGGGCCGCATACGCCAAACGCTACGACGCGTTTCTTTCGACGATCGCATGATCGCAATGCGTGATAAGATGACGTTTCCGTCGATTGCCGTTTTCGCTGTCTACTTCGGACCATTGCCAGCGTATTTTCAGCTTTGGCTGGATTCCTGTGGTTATAATCGAGCGGTCGACTGGCTGCTATTCGTCGATGCTGACGTCAGTCGTTATGATATTCCTCCCAACGTACTCGTGCGTCGGAGCACGCTTGTCGACCTGTCCTCGAGAGTCGGGTTGGCGTTAGGTATTGAGCTCGCGCCATCCTATCCTTACAAATTTTGCGACTTCAGACCAGCGCTATGGGTCCTGCTGTCCGAGGAGGGAAAGAAATACGACTTTTGGGGGCACTGTGACCTTGATATGATTTTCGGTAATCTTAATGTGTTCCTGACTGAGGATATGTTTTCTAATTATGATAAAATATTTACGGTTGGACACTTTACGCTCTACAGAAACGCGACCTCCGTCAACAAGATGTTCGAGGCTTGGCATCCGGAGATGGACTGGCGCGAGGTGATGGCCGATCCGCGCCATCGCGGTTTCGATGAACATATCGGCGTCAATCGAATCTGGCGCGCGGCCGGAGCCAGAATGCTGGAGCGCGAAGAGATCATTGCGAATATCGATCCGCACATCGAGCGGTTCGAGCGCGCTGTTCCAAGTAGGAACTATCGTCGACAACTGTTCTATTTTGAGCGGGGACACGTATTGCGCACCTACCTGGCTGGCGCCGAATGGCGAATTGACGAATTCATGTATATACACTTCCAGAAACGCAATATGACCTGTTTGCCGGCGCCAGGAGCGACGCGTTACGCAATCGCACCGGGGGGGTTCTTCGATATGCCTGACCATGTTTCGGCTTCTTCTCTGACCGAGCAACTGAATCCGTTTCATTTCAGACCGGCGGACTCGCTGCACAGGCTACGAAGCACGATACGTTCGTGGCGGCGCAGCGTCGGTCTGGGTCCCCGGATCCCCAGTCTTCGCTGTACCGTTGAGAAGAACCCGTGAATCGACTCCTTCCCGTCGTCGGTCGTGCCGGCGTTTTCCTCGTCTCCTGGTTTCGCGGAGCTGAATTTTGGTTTCCGGGCTGCATCAGAGCGCTCGCGGCTTCCGCGGCCTCGAGCGCAAATGAAGCTTACGCGTCGCACGATCCTGTTTTTTTCTTCGTCAATGGCGCTCGGCTCGGCCGTCGCACGCGTTCCCCGGCGCAGTTTGCGTCGTGGCTTCTCGTGGCGGCGTTGGCGACGGCGACCACCGCTGTGATGGAGCAAGCAGCCGCTCGTCGCGCTACGCTCGCCTCGGGTCTCGCGTCGTGACACACCGACCTCAGGTGAGCGTGCTGATGTCCGTTCACAACGGCGCGCGATATCTTCGCCAAGCCGTGGATAGCATTCTTGCTCAGAGCTTTACAGATTTCGAGTTCGTCATTGTCGATGACGGCAGCGACGACGGAACCGGCGACATCCTGTCGTCCTATCGCGACGGGCGTCTTCGCGTGATACGGCTTTCGCGTGTGGGGCTGCCCGCGGCCCTGAACGCAGGGCTGCGTGAGTGCCGCGCCGACCTCATCGCCAGAATGGACTCCGACGACATCGCGCGACACGATCGCCTGCAAGTCGAAGTCGAGACGATGGTTTCCGAGCCGACCCTCGACATTGTTTGCAGCGACGTCGTGATCATCGATACCGACGGCTCCGAGACGGGCCGGCAGACGCTCGGCGCCGCGGACAACCGCCGAATTCGTGACGGTCTGACCTTCAGGAAGGTCGTCAAGCCGATCATCAATCCGACAACAATGATACGGAGACGCGTGTTCGACGCTCTCGGCGGCTATCGTGACTATGTCAGCGAGGACACGGATCTATGGCTGCGCGCGTTGGACACGTTCTCATTCGGCAGGATTAATGAAACATTGCTGTCCTACCGCTTCAATCCGAGCGGGATCACGCGAAGCAAGGCGTCGCTCCAGGCCGCCGGAAGCTGCATGGCGGCGGCGAACTATACGGTTCACCGCCAGACCGGCGTCGATCTCTACGCCTGTCAGCCGGTTCTTTTCGATCGGTTGCAAGACCTTGCGCGAGCGGAGGTCGAGCGGGCGATGCCGGCCCAGGAGGCATTTCGCAAGGCCAAGGAACAGCGCCGCCGGAGCGGAAAAGTCGCGGCCTATGTCGCAGTGGCGCGGGTCGTCTTGGCTCACGGCGCTTCCGCTCTTCCGTACTTCGCGCTAAGGCGTCGGCGTGCTTTGGTGAGCAGGCTGGTCGAGATTGCGATCTCGGAATTGAATCTCATGGGCCGCGGAGACTGAGATCGCGAATGGCTATTGCGCTGTCCCTTGTGTTTCTCCTGATATCCCTGACGCTGATCGCCCTTCTGATCCTCAGGCGGGATATCATATACGCCCAGTTCGGCATATTGGGCTTGTTCGCGATCGCCTATTATACGACGCCGGTCCTGTTTAAGAGCTGGTCGCCGCTCGTGTTCCAGCCTGACGACAAGATCGCCGCCTCGGTAGGTTTGCATCTTCTTTTTCTTGTTTGCATCCTTTTGGGTGCATTTATCGCGACCCCTTTGACCAATGCGGTCAACCCGCTTCGTTTGCGACCGCTCGACGACATGATCGTGCGACGCTGCGGACTGATCTCGACGGTCGCAGTTCTCGTCAACCTCATATATATCGTGTTCTTCCCCGGTTCGACATATTCGGCGGAAAACATTCGGGATCTCATTGAGCAGCAGGACCCTTTCAGACAGGCCGTGGCCGGCGTCGCCGCGCTGGGCGTCGCGTTCCTCGCTTTTGCCTTATCCAACGCATTGAAGACAAAGCGGCCACGCGAGGCGATCGTCTACGGCGGAATTATTACGCTTGACGTGTTGTTTGCATTTTCGACCGGCGCCCGATTGATGATAATTTCTCCGATCATACTGGTGTACGCAAATTTGTGTCTGGACGGACAGAAGCGTCTTGCGCTGAGCACTGCCGGAGCCGTGGCCGTGATCCTGGTGTTGGTCAGCCCGCTCGTCGTCTACATGCGAGAGAACCGCGGAGACGAGGGATCTCGCGCTCGCGTGGTCGAGGCCTACAGCGGCTTCGAGTATGGGCAAAATCCTCTGCAGACCCTCGTGCAGGGCGTCGTGGACCGGGCGGACCTCCTCGACGTGACGATAAAATTGAAAGACATCATCGACTCGACCAATTATGTTGGCTGGCCATTCTATTACTCTGTGCTGGTCGCGCCGGTCCCGCGGCTCATTTATCCCGACAAACCGTACATTCTCAGCGACAATGGAAGGCCGGACGGGGAAATTTCGATTTTGATTTGGAAGGCGACCTTAGGCGGAGATGGCAGTCTGTCGGCGTTCGGGGGAATTGTCGCTTACCGGGAGGGAGGGTGGCTCGCGGTCGTGCTGGATGGAGTCGCCGCCGGCGTGCTCTATCGCCTCGTCGCTCGATGGCTGGGCGGGGGCGGCGTGGTGGCGAGGCTGTTTTTTTCCAACTTCCTGCTTCAGGTTGCGGTGGCGAAGGTTCCCGCGAGCTTTTTCGAGGCTCTTGCCGCGCTGTTGGGGCAGGCGCCGTTGCTGCTCGTGATCGTCATTCTCTCGCGGGCGCTGAGAGCGCTGACCGTCCAGCCGATGCGCCGCGTGCGGGAAACGTCGCTGCCACGGAGAGGCGCCGGCTATCGTTCTGTGGACGGACTTGGGCGGGGCACGTAAGGAGATCAGCGCGGCGCGCATCTTCCCTTCAGCGGAGGCGCGCGCCACGAAATGGATCTGGCGTTGCGACGGGGCCTGGCGGAGATGAGGCACGATGGCGCAGAAATCTTGGACGCGCGCAAAGTGGACACCTGGAGCAGCGGGTCGAGCTTCACGCTCGCGAATAAGATCTATCGTGCGTTCTTCGCGATCGTGTGGGCGCTTTTCGCCCGTTGGACGCCGCCGCAATGGCATGGGTGGAGGCGAACGATTCTGCGAATGTTCGGCGCCTCGATCGCACCCATGGCCCATGTTTATCCAAGCGCTCGGATATGGTCGCCGGCGAATCTGCGGATGGAGGAAAGGGCCTGTATCGGGCCGCACGCCATCGTCTATTCCATGGCGCCCGTCAGCTTGGGGCGCCAAGCCTTGATCTCGCAGGGCGCCCACATTTGCGCGGGCACCCACGACATCGAGGATCCGAACTTTCAGTTGCGCGCTTACCCGATCAAAATCGGCGAACGGGCATGGGTCGCCGCAGAGGCGTTCGTCGGACCCGGGGTCACGATCGGGGATGGGTCCGTCCTGGGCGCGAGGGCCTGCGCGTTCAGGGATCTCGATCCTTGGACCGTCTATGTCGGCAATCCGGCGCGCGCTGTGAAGCGACGCGCGTTGCGTCCTCACGCGGATCCGTAAAAAGCCTGATGAATGGTGAGTAAAGACCTCGACGCGGCGATCCCGCCGGAGCGTGCTTCGTCGCGCTGTCGCCGCAGCTCGCGGAAGAGTTTTTACAATTGATGGCGTAAAAGGCGGCTAGAAACCATGCTTGATCTCGCAGTCGTTATTCTGACGCGCAACGAAGAAATCCATATCGCCCGGGCTTTGGAATCGGTATCCCGGATCGCGCGCGAGATTTTCATCATCGACAGTCATTCGACCGACCGCACGCCACAAATCGCCGCCGCGGCCGGCGCGATCGTCATGACGAACACGTTCGTCAATTACGCCAAACAGTACGAATGGGCGCTGCAGAACGCGCCGATTTCGGCGGCCTGGGTCATGCGATTGGACGCCGACGAATTGTTGACGGTCGAGTTGCAGGAGGAGCTTCAGCGGCTCCTGCCTCGGCTCCCGGCGGACGTGACCGGCGTCAACCTCAATCGGCGGCACATCTTTCTCGGTCGCTGGATCCGGCACGGCGGGCGTTATCCTCTCACGCTGCTGAGAATCTGGCGCAGGGGAATGGCGCGCATCGAGTCGCGTTGGATGGATGAGCACATGACGCTTTTGTCCGGCCGGGCGATTACCTGTGCGCACGATTTCGTCGATCACAATCTCAACGACCTCGGCTATTTCACTGAAAAGCACAACAAATACGCGACGCGAGAGGCGATCGACGTGCTGAAGGAGCGTCATCGTCTTGGTCAGTCGATGGAAGTCCTGGCGAGCGAAAAGACTTCGCTTCAGACCGCCCTCAAGCGCACCTTAAAAGTGCGCCTTTACAACCGCCTGCCGCTTTGGGCCGGGCCAACGCTTTATTCGTCCTATCGGTATTTCTTCCAACTCGGATTTCTGGATGGCCGGGAAGGGCTTATCTATAATGTCCTGCAGGGATTCTGGTACCGCTTCCTGGTGGCGGCAAAGATTTTCGAGTTTGAGCGCGCCCTCGAGAACGTGGACGGCAGAGGCGACAAGTTGGCGACGCTTTCACGCCTGACGGGCTACGCTATCGAAGATCTGCGATCGTAGCGCCCAGCGCCCAGCGCCTGCTCGCTGGCCGCGGCGAAAACGTCGATCAAATCGGCAGCGACGCGACAGAAGTCGTAGCGCTCTTCGTAGAGCCGCCGTGCGGCCGCCTCCATGGTCCGTCGTTCGCCGGGTTTTTGGGAATAGAGCGCAAGCAGTCCTTGTTCGACGCTGTCGGCCGAGTCTTCGACGATGACGCCTGCGCCAGCCGCTTCGATCTCTCGCCATATCGCGACCTTGGTCGTGGTCAGGACGGGCTTTCCCGCGGCCAAAGCCTCGGCGATCACAACGCCGAAGTTCTCCTGGTGCGAGGCGAGGGCGAAGAAATCGGCGGCGTGATAAGCGCCCCATTTTGCGTCCCCGGTCAGCATCGGCAAGAAATGCACGCGCGCCGCGACGCCCAGCGCGTCGCTCAGCGACGCCAGCTTGTCGACAATTCCGGTGGAATCCGGTCCGGCGATCACGAGGTCGATGTCGCTCCGGGGCTGGGCGTCCCGCGCGAAGGCCCGGATGAGGATATCCAAGCCCTTCTTGGGATGAATACGTCCCAAGCACAAAATGAACTTCCTTTCCCGCAGGTCGGGCGCCACCTGGTAAAACGCGGCGGTTTGATTGGGCACATCGAAGTCGGGCACGGAGGTGCCATAACCGACGACCTGTTCTCGCGCAACATAAGGTTGAAAGGATATCCCGGCGAGGCGTCGCTCCTCTTCGGCCGTAAAAAAGACGAGTCGTGCGTCCCTTACCACCCGCCTCTCCAACAAACGCCAATATAGCGCTTTGAGGAAACCCTTCAATGGCTGAGCGCGGCGAAACCAGGGGTCCAGCATTCCATGCGTGAAAAGGAAGTACGGGGTCTGACCTGTATGCAGGCCCCGCCAGGAACCGATCGAAGTATAGTTCCACAGTCCATGCACGACCACGACGTCAAAGCGCGACCTGTGCGTCCGCAGCCATTTGGCCAAACGCGTCGTGTAGCCGTACCGGGCAAATGGCGGACGCAAGTGTCGCCCCGTCAACCGTAAGCCAGGGCCTCCGTGGGCCACGACCGGCAGTCGCTGGCTCGCCAGCCACGGCGCATCGACAGGATCGAGGCATGCGATCTCCACTTCGTGTCCCATGTCTCTCCATACGCCAGCAAGTCCTTGCAGGCCCGAGACGGGACCCCCGTGGCGAGGGTCGAGGCTGGCGATGACGTGCAGTATCCTCATTTCCGACCACCCGCTGTTCCGTTGACGGGCCCCTCGATCCAGCGAACGTTCGTCTTGCTTTCGCGGGTCGCCAGCATTTCCTGTTTGCCCCGCGCGCTCTGCCCGGTCGCCCCGACCAGTGATCGGATCAACTCCATTGTCTTGGGAATACAAACTTTTTTCGCGTCGTAGTGGGATTCGACGGTGCGGCGCGCGGCGATCCGCCTCGCTTCGTAGGCCTCGGGGGCTTCGAGGATCGAGCAGACGTTTTCCGCAAGGATATCCGGGGAGAAAAACGGCGTCAAAACGCCGTTGCGACTGTTGACGACTTCGCGAACCGGCAAAGTGTCCGAAGCGACGATGGCGCATCCGCAACTCATCGCCTCCAGGAGAGACCAGGACAGTACGAAGGGGTATGTCAGATAGGTGTGGACAGAGGAGATCTGCAGCGCGCTCAAATAGGCGTCATGAGGAAGGCGGCCAAGAAAATGGACTCGACCAGGGTCCAGTTGCGCTCCGACTTCGCGAAGCATCGCCAACTTCCAATTCGCATCTCGGGATGGCCTCCGTCCGTAGGAAACGCCATCGCCCCCGACGACCAGAACCTGCGCTTCCGGCTGGCGGCGAAGGATCTGCGGCAGGGCGCGCATGAAGATATGGAAACCGCGCGTTGGCTCGAGATTGCGCGCGCAATAGGTGACGACCTTGTCTCGGCGCGTGAGC
The DNA here is from genome assembly GCA_903932535.1 of uncultured Hyphomicrobiales bacterium. Classification (GTDB taxonomy): domain Bacteria; phylum Pseudomonadota; class Alphaproteobacteria; order Rhizobiales; family Beijerinckiaceae; genus Roseiarcus. Next base: position 17,156 of record CAIZGR010000065.1, read on the forward strand.
CGCCGCCCCGTTGGCAGCGTGAGGGCGGCGTTGTCGTCCGGTCGCAACGCTTCCGTATCCACGCCTTCATGGATGACCGCGATCTTGGACTTGAACTCGTCCGGATAAGTGCTGAACTGCCAGTGCGTTGGCGATAGCCCGCGATCACATTGAGCAAGTCCCAGGAGCGTGGCCGCGTTGCGGGCATCCAATTCGATCCGTCCGTCGACGCCGGAGGCCGGGAATTCCGGATCAAAACCGTAATCCTGTCCTGACGTGCGGTAGAAGAACTCGCAATAGACGACGGTCTTGGCCTGCGGGAAGAGGGATTTGAGCGGCAGATTTTCGCCCCAGCCGACATGAACGAAAATGAGGTCGGGAAAGAATCCAGCATCGACGAGGTCGGTCGCCGCATACATGACCTGTTCGGCGCGCCGACATTCATGCTCGAAACGGCGAGCGAACGCGTGGGCGGAAGGCTCGCCTGCCGGGGTCCGATAGCGAGCGAGTTTCACGCCGGGCAGGTTGCGCGCGGTCTCGCATCCGATTGCGGCCAGTTCGAATTCCGACCGGCTCGCGAGTTCCTGCGCAATATTGCGAAATTGTGCAGGGAAGTTATTATGTACGAATAGAATGCGAGTTTTTGATGAAGTCTCCGTCATTTTGGAAATTGCAGCCCTGTCTGTTCGAGGTGCCGGCGCAAGTCGTCGGAGTCTGTGGCGTCCATCAATGCGACGGCCCACAGATCGAAACCATTGCCTCGAGCCACCCAAGATTCCGTGAATCCGGCCGCGTCCAAAAGACGTCGCAGCCGTTCGACGCTGAAACCGGTGCGGTGAGCCATAAAAGTATTGCCGTTGGCGATCGCCTTTCCAAAGCCGAAGAGCATGTCCAGAGGCGAAATCGGACCTGCGGGCGAGATATAGGCTGCGTCTTCCAGTCCATGTTCCAAGATCTGGCGCGCGATCGAAAACATGTCGGGACAGTTGATGATCGCGAAGCCGTGGGGTTTCAGGATGCGCCGAAACTCGGCGAGCGCCCTCGGGACCTGATGGTCATAGAGATGTTCGATGTTGTGAGACGACCACACGGCGTCAAAAGATTCGTCGGCGACGATGTCGCGCATATCGATCATGTCGCCCAGCAGATCCGGCTGGACCGCGGGATCGATATCCATCCGGACCTCCTGCCAATCCGGAGTGTGGAAAATCGTGTGCAGCTTTTGGCGCACGGGCGCGCCGGAACCGACGTTCAGAACGCGATATGGGCCGACAACCGACGATGAATTATCGCTCATTTGCTTGCACCGCCGTTTGCCCTTTCGCAGTTCAGCTTACGCCGATAGCATAGTTACAACCCAGGTGGAATGACGCGCGCTGGCGCCGGCGTCGCCTGTCGAGCGGCTCGATCTCGTGGCGGCCACGCCAGGGCGGCGTAGGGGGGGTCGTCGAGCGCCAAAACTGGACTATAGTACGGATCGGCCATCAACGCGGCTCCCCATTTCGATCGCAAATTCCGCTGCTCTCTGGCGAATCTGGGATAAGAGTCCGGTCGAACGTCGCGTCCCCGAGAAGCCGATTCGCGATGGACCAAGCGCGCGTGCGGAGTCAACACCACGCGCAGTCCCTGCTCTCGCAACCTCAGGCAATAGTCAACATCATTGAAGTTCACGGGGAACGAGAGTTCGTCGAAGCCGCCGGCGGCGAGGAACACTTCGCGCGGCGTGGTCATGCACCCCGCCGTCACGGCGCTGCATTCGTGAGCCACCCGGAGCAGGTCCGTGTATCCCGGATCGAGAACCAAGCGGTCGCAAAACGCGTGTCGCGCTCCGAAGTTCACGCCGAGCACCACGCCTGCGTGCTGAACCACCGCGCTCGGCCACACGAGGAGCGCGCCTACCGCGCCAACGGAGGCGTCAAAATGGCGCGAGAGCATCTCTTCCAGCCAAGAGTCTTCCGTTGCCGCGACGTCATTGTTGAGTAGACAAAGGATGTCGCCTCGCGCCGTTTCCGCCGCGAGATTGTTCATTCGCGAGAAATTGAATGGGCCGGGAGCCGGGACGATCCCGACGCCGTCGCGAGACAGTTTTTCCAGATAGGCAAGAGTCCGCGGATCCGAAGAATCGTTGTCGATTACGAGTATTTCCGCCCGTGCGCGTCGCGCCGCGGCGCGAATCGAGGATATGCAGGCTTTCAGCAAGTCCACCCGGTCGCGGGTGGGGATCAATATGGATACGGTCGGCCGCTTGTTCGTCCGCAACGTGACCCGACAGGCGGGCCAGGAGGCGCCGTCCCCGGCGCCGACGGCGGCGTCGAGGCGGCGCGCCCGCAGGTGATCCAAAGTCGCCTTCTCCAGAAACCGCTGCGATTCGGCGAAGACGCTTGCCGGGGCCCGCGACAGGAATTCCGGCAGGTGCCTGACATGCAATTTTCCAGGATCGTGATCGAAGCCGATATTGGCAAGCCGAAAGACGTTATCCACGCGCACCGCGACCGCCGCCTCGACAATCGCAGGGTTCAGGGCGAACCCTGCGGCGAAATAGCCCTGCTCGAGGAGGCGAAGGTAGTCGAGGGCGGGCAACGCGATCGGCCACGCCCCGCCATCGCCGGCCGTCATCGAAAAATCCCAGTATAGCAGCGCGAGATCGGGCCACTGGTCGAAGCAGGCGGCGATACGGACCAGGGCGTCGGGCTCGAGTTCCACCCCAGGAAGAAGAAAAACACAGCAGCGCGCGTCGGCTCGGCGCTCGCTCGCAAGTTCATGCAGCGCGTCCGCGTCGAACGAGAATCCGTTGCTCGCCGCGGGGATGACGCCGGCCGACCAGCTTGGATAAGTTTGAGATCTCAAGCTCGCTTCCGTGCGCTCGATCGCCTCTCCGTCGAAAAGCGCCACCAGAACCTCGATCTCGGTCGACCGAGGGGATTTCGGTGGGTGCATGGTCTTCCAGCTCGAAAACAGCGCGAACGGCATCGATTGCGGAACCAGCTGGTCGAAAAGCGCTCCCTGCAGCCTTTGTCCCGGACTGTCGCTGAGGCCGGCGATGACGGACGCGAGCCCCGAGTCGAAGGCTACGAAGGAGACGGGGCTGCCGTTCAACTCACGACCGTCGGAAAGAACCACTGAAGCGCGCCAGGCGCGGCCGTCGGCGTAACGTCGCGGCAAAGTGATGTCGAAAGCCCGCACCGCGGCGAACGCCGGCGCCGCCACATTGCGCCAGCCGGTCGCCTCGTCTTCCACCACGATCTCGTTGTCGATGCAGATCTGAACAGTGGGGGCTTCCGTCGTCGCGCCCCCTACCCATCCGGATAATCGCAAGCCGCCTTCCCAGCGCACCTCGCCGACGATTTCCTGGCTCGCTTGCTGCGGTCCTTGATCGTCGAGGATCACCGGCGCTCCGATAAAAGCGCCGCCATTCGCCAACCGCGCCTCGATACAAATCGCAGACTGAGCGAGATCCTCGCTCAGCGCGAAAGAAAAACCGTAGCAGGCGTCGCCGATCTGCCTTTCCGAGAGTTCACGGCTGAATTCGTCCGCAAGCTTTACCGCAATCTGCAACCCATCGACGATCAACTCGACGGCGAGACGGCGCGAAAGATCCGAATCATCGACAGCATAGCCGAAAATGACTCTTTGATTCGCGCTTCTGAGGCTCGAGAGCAACACTAGGCGCTGCGCTCCGGGACCGCGGTTGAACGGGTCCTCGAGGGCTTGCCGGCGGTCCCCTGCAACCAATTGGAAAAAAGGGCCGCCGCCCTGCGGTCGCAAACCCTCGGGTCGATCGCCAGATCGGTTTGGCCCAAGAGTTTGGAGGCTGGCGGCGCGCCGAAATAGGCCGCCGGTATTCGCGTTGACGCCCGAAACGCGTCCAGATGCCACAGGAACCCGGAACGATAAGGCGAAACCAATCGGTCGAGCTGATACTGCCGCAGGACCGCCCCCCGCTCCGACAGCGCGAACTTTCCGCAGACAAACACGCCGCGCCCGATGAGACGTTCATCCAAGCTCGTTGCGCCGAACAGAAATATATCGGCGTTTAGCAGGCGAAGCGCATCCGCCAAAACAAAAACCAGTCGGAGCGCCGACGTCGTCTCGTACGGGAGCAGGATCCCGACGTTCGGCGCCTCGGTTTGCCGCCGTCGCGGCGCCGAATCGAGTCCCGTCTCGGCGCCGGCAGAAACGGGTCCGCGAAGAACTGGCGTCGGCCACGCTCGCGACTCCTGGTCGGAAAACGCCGTCCATGCTTCTCGAGTCAAGCCGTCGAGAAAAATCACCGATCGGCATCGCTTCAAAAATCGAGGCATGAAGTAGTCGGCAAACGCCATGCGATGGAAGCTCGTTTGGGCGCGGCAGTTCGCGCAAGGTTGCGACGGGATCGAAGCTTCGCAGGACTCGTCGCGCTTTTCCGGATTGGACCAGCCGCCGAGACCTGCGCCGAGGCGCGCATCCGCCGCAACGAGGTCGACAGGGATCCCGAGTCTCTCGACCAGTCTTGGCAGCGATTCGGGCAGAGCGAACAGATCGACGATCTCTACGCGATCGAAGCGCCACGTGTTCAGTCGATGCTCCAAATCGAAAGCGGCTTGCGCGTCGGGCTGATCCTCGACCTCGAGCGATTGGGGAACGGTTCCATCGCTGGCCTCGAACGCTGCCGACCAACCGGACCGCCGCGGGGCGACAACCACGGTAAGGACGTCGATGCCCGCGTCTCGCAATCGACTCGCACATTCGCGGATGGCCAGGATCTGGATACGGGGACCGATCAGGAGCCTTCGAACCTTCGCCAGAGGCAGGCGGGCCTCGATCCTCGCGCGCGCCGCGGAAAGCGGATCGGCCTCCACGAACGCTTTGGACTCTGCGAAATAGCTCGGGAATTTGCGCTCCAACGTCAAATTGTTGCGATGGACCAAAGGGGCCTTTTCGCCGCGAAACGACCGCGAACCGATGTGCGCCACGAAAATCCCGGTCGCGCACACGTTTCTGAAGCCCTTTTCGCGGGCGCGCATGCCGAAATCGGCGTCCTCGAGATAACCCCTCTTGTAGTCCGTGGAGAGCGCGCCGACGGCCTCGAGGCACGCGCGCGTGACATAGAGGCAAAATCCGGTTCCGGCGGGAATGTCGACCGCGACCCCGCCGTTGGCCGCCGCAGCGCAGGACGCCATGGCGGGAAGCGCGTCGAGGTCGAGCGTATTGTCCTGGAAAGGCTTCGGGAAGCTTACGAATTCGCCGTTGTTGCTGAACGGATTGATCGTCCCGATCCGGGCGTCGGACCGAGCGACCGCGCGCATCTGGTCGACCAGGGCGGCCGGCGGGACCGTGTCGGAATTGAGCAGGATGACGTCCCCGGCTCGAATCCGGCGAAGCGCGCGGTTGACCGAGGCGAGGTATCCCAGATTTCTTTCGTTCGTGACGAGCATTCGCCGCGGGCCGCGAAAAGTCTCATAAAGATAGCGCTTGATTGCTCGATTCGGGCTTGCGTCATCGACCACGACGACGCTCGCGTCAGGCGTCGCCTCGAGCACGGCGTTCAGGGCTTCGAGGCAGGATCGTGTGGCTTCCAGGTCATCGTACACCGGAACGACGATGGTCACCGATTGCGGGTGGCGGTCGATGCGAGGCCCCGCGCCTCGGTCATCGAGATTGCCGCCATGATCGCCGATTTGCGATACGACCCGATCCTCGATCAGCAGGAACGCCGCGGCCGCAGATTCGAAAGGAAATGCCGAAGAAATTTCGGCGGCCGCGCCGAAAATAGGAGCTAATCGGTGGCTGGGGTCCGGCGCGATTCGCTTCTCGGTCAAGATGTCGGAGGCGTCGCGCAGTTCGAGCCTGACCGACGCTCCGGGCCGCCAAACGCACCAGCCCGTCAGGCGCTGCGCGCGCAGCTTGAGTCTTCCGAACCCCGGCACGTCGTCGCGCAAGAGACAAGGAAGCGTGCGCCCCAACGAGCCTTCGTCAAAACCGAGCAGCGCCTTGGCGGCGCGTTCGCGCTGAGACGCGCCGCCCCATTCGAACAAGCGCAGATTGGCGGTTCGATGCGTAGGGTCGATTTTCAGCGCCAGCAAGAGATCCTCGATCGCGTCTTCCCGGCGGCCGGTACGGAAAGAGGCTTGGGCCCGCAGCACGAACGCTTGCGGCGTCGGCTGCGCCGTCCTGCGCCATCGATCGACCAGCGCGATCACATCGAAGTTGCGACCGTCCAGGAAAGCTTGCAAGGCCAATCGCGGCAAGTCGTAATCCTTGCAGGCGCGCAGGAAGAGGTCGCGAGCGTGACCATCGGCTCCTGCCGATCGCGCGAGCTGGAACGCGCCGCGGCTCGAACCCGAGTCGTTCGGCGGATCAAGCGAGGACGGCATCAAGGAAAGTCGCCTGATGATCCACCCGCGCAGCTTCCCCGGCGACGCAGCGCAACCTGCGGGGCGATGCGCTCGAGCGCGGTCGGCGGTAAGACATGTGGGGCCTCGAGTTCCTTTTCGTGCGATAGAAGAATTCGGCCAAAACGCCAGAGAAAACTTCCAGCCAAGCGATGCGTCCCCCTCACTCTGATTGTCGGCGCGCCAAAACGCGCCGGTTTCCCTGTTCACAATGTCAGGCGCGTTGAACTATGATATGCGCCTGCTGGGCCGCCGGCATCAATTCCCGAATGGTCACAATTTGGGTGTGGCTTGAAGCGGCCGAGTCCCTCGTATCGACTTGGTCGATACGAGGATAAAAAAGCGAAACGTGTCAGTGTAGTCCTGGTCCCAAAAAGCAACGATATCCAAAAACCGGCCGACAGTGTGTATATCTATGTTTTCTGGAGTGAAGTATGGGTAAAGTTGCACTTGTGACTGGTGTTACAGGTCAGGATGGGGCATATCTTGCGAAATTTCTTCTGTCGAAAGGCTACATTGTCCACGGAATCAAGCGAAGATCATCGTCCTTCAATACGGGACGAATAGAGAACATCTATCAAGATCCGCACGATCTGGAGCAACGCTTCGTTTTGCATTACGGCGACATGACGGATTCAACCAATATCATTCACATTATTCAGAAATGTCAACCAGATGAAATCTACAATCTTGCGGCGCAGAGTCATGTGCATGTTTCATTCGAAACGCCAGAATACACGGCCAACTCCGATGCGTTAGGAGCGCTGCGCGTGCTCGAGGCGATACGTATTCTCAGTCTCTCCACCAAGACGCGTTTTTATCAGGCCTCGACATCCGAACTCTACGGGCTATCCCAGGAAGTCCCTCAGTCCGAGAAAACCCCATTCTACCCCCGTAGCCCCTATGCTGTGGCCAAACTATACGCCTATTGGATCGTCGTGAACTACCGCGAGGCCTACGGACTTCATGCGTCCAACGGAATTTTGTTCAACCACGAGAGTCCGCTCCGCGGGGAGACCTTCGTCACGCGCAAGATTACCCGTGCGGCCGCGGCGATCCGTCTCGGCCGTCAGGACAAGCTCTACCTGGGCAACCTCGATGCGCAGCGCGACTGGGGCCATGCGCGCGAGTACGTGCGTGGCATGTGGCTGATGCTGCAGCAGGAACATCCTGACGATTATGTCCTGGCGACCGGCGAGACGACGTCCGTACGCAGTTTTGTCGAGTGGGCGTTCGAGGATGTGGGGTTCAAGATCGAGTGGCGCGGCTCGAGGCTGGAAGAAAAAGGCTACGACTCGGCGACCGGGAAGATCCTCGTGGAGGTGGATCCTCGCTATTTCCGTCCGACCGAGGTGGACCGGCTGATCGGCGATGCGACCAAAGCGCGGGAGAAGCTCGGGTGGCGGCACGAGACGTCGGTACGCGAGCTTGCGCGCGAAATGGTGCTCGAAGACTTGGCCGTCATGCGCGCCGACCGAGCGATTGATCGGAGTTGAAATGGGCCAATATTCGCTTTCGGGCAAGCGCGTGTGGGTTGCTGGCCATCGCGGCATGGTCGGGTCGGCGATCGTGCGCCGGCTCGCCGGAGAAGGCTGCGAAGTCCTCTCTGCGCCGCGCGATCGGGTCGATCTGCGCGACCAGGCGGCGACCTCGGCCTGGATCGCGGAGAACCGGCCGCAAGCCGTCTTCCTGGCCGCGGCGAAAGTCGGCGGCATCCTCGCCAACGATACGCGTCCAGCCGAATTTCTTTTCGACAATCTGATGATCGAATCGAATGTCGTCGAAGCGTCATATCGTAACGGCGTCGAGAAGCTCCTGTTCCTCGGCTCCTCCTGCATTTACCCGAGATTGGCGGCGCAGCCGATACAAGAAAACGCGCTGCTGACAGGGCCGCTGGAGCCGACCAACGAATGGTATGCGGTCGCGAAAATCGCCGGCGTCAAACTCGCCCAAGCCTATCGCCGTCAATACGGTTGCGATTTCATTTCCGCGATGCCGACGAACCTCTACGGTCCCGGCGACAATTTCGACCTCGCTGCGAGCCATGTGATTCCGGCGCTGATGCGCAAGACGCATGAGGCCAAACTCCGGGGCGAGCCTGCCGTCCAGATCTGGGGCACCGGTTCGCCGCGGCGCGAATTCCTTCATGTCGACGACTGCGCCGACGCGTGCGTCCATCTGATGAAGGTCTATTCGGACGAGTGTCATGTCAACGTCGGAAGCGGCATGGAGATCAGTATCGGCGATCTGGCGCTGCTGATTCGGGATGTCGTCGGATTTCGAGGCGAGATCGTGCACGATGCGTCGAAACCCGACGGGACGCCGCGCAAGCTCATGAGCAACGGCAAGCTGAACGCTCTCGGCTGGACGGCCAAGATCGCGCTCCGCGATGGCGTCGCAAGGACTTATGAGTGGTTCCTCCGAAGTGGGCCGGCCGCGGGAAGCTGAGCGGAGGCGCTGCGGAGATTGGGCGCGGTCGAGCGCAGCACGGTCGGCGACATAAGCCCAGGCGCTCTCGTGTGCCGGCTTCGAGCCGCGCGAGGTGCTGCTCGGTTTGAAGGTGGAGACGGCGCAGCCGACATGACGTCCAGACGCGCCGGCCATGGCCTCGGTGACGAGCGAGCGCGACAATACTCCACCTCCGCCCGTCATCGAATTGAGACGGCGTCGCGTGCAAGGTGTCGCGATCGAGGAGAGCCTTTCAAGCCGGACGGGACGCCGGCGTCGCCGCCCCGAGCGCTCGCCGCGATCACGCTTCTACAGCGCCGCCTCGATGTCGAGGCCGAAACTCTCCGGCTTGTCGGTCGGGGCGTAGCGGCGGACCACGTCGTGGTTCTTGTCGAGCAGGAACTTGGTGAAATTCCACTTGACCGCCTCGGTGCCGAGCAGGCCCGGCGCCGCCTTCTTGAGCGCCTTGTAGAGCGGATGGGCGTTGGCCCCGTTGACCTCGATCTTGGCGAACATCGGGAAGCTCACGTCGTAGGTGAGCTTGCAGAAGCTGGCGATCTCCTTCTCGTCGCCCGGCTCCTGATGGCCGAACTGGTCGCAGGGAAAGCCGAGCACGGCGAAGCCGCGCTCGCGGAACCGGCGGTGCAGCGCCTCGAGCCCCTCGTACTGCGGGGTGAAGCCGCATTTGCTGGCGACGTTGACGATCAGGAGGGCCTTGCCGTCGAAGTCGCCGAGCGTCGTGGCCTTGCCGTCGATGGTCGTGAAGGCGATGTCGGAAGGAATGGGCATGCGGGTCCGCCTTTGCGCGATTGAGCAGGCTTCATACGTAAACGAGGCGGCGCTGGACCTCTACCGGGCAGACCGATTTGCGACGAGCCCCGCAGTAATAAAAAGAGCCGCACGGCGTTGCGCCGGCGGCTCGCTGTTCGGGCTCGGGCGGCCGAACGAACGGCCGCCGGAAGCGCAATCGTCAGAAGCGGAAGCGGATGCCGATCGTCGGGTCCCAGCTCTGGGTGTGCGCAACGCTCCAGGAAGGAGACTTGAAGTTCCCCGGGATCGCGTAGTAAGTCGAGTAGTAGCCGCTCGCCAATCCGCCATAGACGTTCGAGACCATCACGCCGGCATACAGATCCATGCGCTTGACCGGGCGGTAGTCGACCAGAAGCGAGACTGCGTCCTGGCTGCCGGCGCACTTGCCGCTGTTGATGAAGGCGCCCGTGCCGGTGCACGCCGCAGACGTGGCGTAACCGTAGGGGATGCCGTTGATCTTCCCGGTATTCCAGGCGAAATTGTAGTTGTTCTGGGACTGATAGTAGAAGCCCATCGCGACGTCGAGGTTGGGCAGAACCGCCCACTTGAAGCCGGTCCAGACGGTATTGAGGACGCGGTTGAATGCGTAGGAAGGCGCGTTCACGGCGCCGTTGTTGAGGTAGGCCGTCGAGGAGACCGCTCCCGACGGCACGAAGATCCCTCCGGCGATTGTCGAGAAGCCGTTGGCCTCGGAGTTGGACGGATCAGACAAGCGCGCATACATGTAGCCGCCGTAGAAGGTGACGGTGTTCCACTTGTACTTGGCGGTCAGCTCGGCGCCGAAATTATTGGAGATTGTGGCTTTGAGCACATCGTTCGGGTCGTAGTAATGCGAGACCCCATTGATGTCCTTCTGCGGGATAAACCACTGTCCGCCGATTTCCTTGAGGTTGGCGGCCGCCGGGAACGGATTCAGGCCGTAGCTCGACAGCGATACGGCGTTTTCGGCGTAGCTGAGGACGCCGTCCACGGACAACGGCCCGAAGTCGGCGCCGAGCTGGCCCTGGTAGATGCCGGTGTTGCCGTTGTCCCAGTCGTAGCCGCCGACGCCGATCTGCGCCGCGGCACGGAAGTTCTGGTAAGTCAGACGGTAGGTGACGGCAGTGTTGCGCACCGTCTCGGTGTTGCCGAAGCCGGGGAACGAACTCGAGTAGCCGATCAGCGAGAAGGCGTTCGACGCCACGGGATCGTATGCGCCGGTCACGTCCAGCGACAGCGTGTTCGTGCGGCCGAAGGTCAGCGTGCCATAGGTCTTGTTGCTCACGCCGATGTAGGCTTGGGCGTTGTCCCACTGGCCGGCGCGGCTCGAGTCCGAGTTGGTCGTCTGCCACGGGAAGGTGACGTAGGGCCGGACGTTGTTGTCGGCGAGCGACCGCGGGCCGTTCGGGAACATGCCGGAGTACGGGTTGACGCCCGCTTCGACGACGCCGATCAGCGACCAGCCGTAGGGCAGGATGTCCTCTTTCATCTTGACGCCTATGGCCGAGGTGCTCATGCCGTTGTAGCCGAACATCCATTCGCTGGCGTGCGCCGGCTTGGCGATGCCGTAGTAGGGCTGGGTCGCGCTCGGGCTGTAGCCGGCGGTCGTGTTGTTGTAGAGCCCGTTGACGTCGAGCGTGCCGTAGAGCGTGAACCCGTAGTAGCTCAGGGGGCAGTCGGCGGCGGAATTCTGGAACCATGCCCATGCGCTCGACCAGCAGTCCGGCTTGGCGGCGGGAGCGGGCGCCTTCGCGCTCGGCAGATCGGCCGCCTGGGCCATGGCGGCGAACCCGACGGTCGCCAGAAGAACAATGCCAAGTCTCTTCATCTCAAAGCCCCTGAAACTCCCGGCGCGTGCGCGCCGCGTCTCGACGTATGGTCGCCGAAATCCGACGCGGTGCCGTCGTCGCCCGGCCTGCGCATGGTTGATGCGCGTTGCACCGCAAACTAAGTCGGAATTCAGTTCGGAGGCTAGAGGGCGCCCGCAGGGAAAACCGGGCGGTTCCGGAGACCGGCGTCGCCGGCCGCGAAGCGACGACGGGATTGTGTCGCGGATGCGACGCTTGAAAGGTAGTCCTTTCCATGGATTAGCTCGGGACACCCCGACGGTGAAGCCGGCGAGGCGCCTTTCCGTCGCCTCGAGCGGCCGTATCCGTCGCGACAGTTCGCCAGCCAATGTGCTCTTTCTGCAACAGCTTTTGAGCCTGAAAGTCGCCACGGGCGGCTCCTGAGCCTGCGGCGGGAGCAAAGCGTGAGGGCCGCGAGGCTGTCGGGCGCAAACGATTCGGCGGCTGCGACCCTTCAATTCGGCCGTGGCGGGCGACGGGCGAAAATACGGCGAGGAGCGAGAAGCGGGACATGCGGGCGACCGGTCGTCAGACGCGTTCGTCGTGGCGTTGCTCGAGGCTGTCCGCAGCAATACATCGCAACCAACGGCGCGGGCGCCCGCGCCTCAGTACCCGGCCGCCAGCGTTCCCCTCTGGCGCGGGTCCGAGGCGCCCGTCAGGACGCCGTCGGGCGAACGCGCGATCGTGTTCGCCGAGCCCATGGATTCGCGCGTCACGACCTTGTGGCCCATCGCCTCGAGCAGCCTGATCGTGTCGGGCGAGACTCCGCGCTCGATCCTCAGCTCGTCGGGCCAGAGCTGGTCGTGGGCGCGCGGGGCGCTTTCGGCCTCCGCCACGTTGAGCCCGTGGTCGATCGTGTCGACGATGATTTGCAGGACGGTGGTGATGATCCGCGAGCCGCCTGGGCTGCCGGTGACCAGCTCGACCTTGCCGTCCTTCATGACGATCGTCGGGCTCATCGACGACAAAGGCCGCCGGTTGGGCCCCGGCGCGTTGGCGTCGCCGCCCATCAGGCCATAGGCGTTTGCGGCCCCGGCCTTGGCGGCGAAGTCGTCCAGCTCGTTGTTGAGCAGCACGCCCGTCCCGCCGGCGACGAGGCCCGAGCCGTAGGAGAAGTTCAGCGTATAGGTGTTCGAGACCGCATTGCCGTCCGCGTCGACAATCGAGAAGTGAGTCGTCTCGTCGCTTTCGTAGCGTTGCGGCTCGCCGGGCCGGATGTCGGATGCGGGTCTCGCGCGGTCCGGCGAAATCTGCGCGCGAAGCGCTGCGGCGTAGGCCTTCGAGGTGAGCCCTCTGAGCGGGACCGTCACCGAGTCCGGATCGCCGAGCCACGCCGCCCGGTCGGCGTAGGCGAGCTTTTCCGCTTCGGCCATCTCGTGCAGCGAAGCGGCGGAATTTAGCCCCTGCGCCGCGAGGTCGTACCCTTCGAGGATGTCGAGGATCTCGATGACATGCGCGCCGCCCGACGAGGGCGGCGGCATCGACACGATCGTGTGGCCCCGGTAGCTTCCGGCCACCGGCTCGCGCTCGACGGCGCGGTAGCGGGCGAGGTCGTCCATGGTCATGCGCCCGCCCGCCGCCTGGACGGCGTCGACGATCCGGCGCGCCACCGGGCCGGCGTAGAAGCCGGCGGCGCCCTCCCGCGCGATCGTCTCTAACGTCGCCGCGAGGTCGTCGAGGGCGATGTGGTCGCCAGCCTGCGGCGCGCCGCCGTCGGGCCCGAGGTAGATGCGCGCCGACGACGGGTGTTTCGCCAGGACGGGCGCGGCGAGGGGCAGAGAATCGGCGAGGTCGTCGTCCACCGTCAGCCCTTGGCGGGCGAGCGCGACCGCGGGCGCGACGAGATCGGCGAAGCCGAACCGGCCCGACCCGTATTTGCGCCACGCGAGCTCGAGGCCCGCGACCGTGCCGGGGACGCCGACGGCGAGCCCCGACCATCGCGACTTGAACGGATCGGCTTCGCCGTCGGCGTCGAGGAACACAGTCTTGTCCGTCGCCGCGGGCGCCGCCTCGCGGTAGTCGATGGCGATCGTCCGGCCGAGATCGGCGCGGCGGATCAGCATGAAGCCGCCACCGCCGATATTGCCGGCGCGGGGCAGGGTGACGGCGAGCGCGAACCCGACCGCCACCGCCGCGTCGACCGCGTTGCCGCCGAGCCGAAGGACGTCGCGCCCGATCCGCGACGCCCGAGCCTCCTGCGACACGACCATGCCGTGCCGCGCCACGACGGGAAGCGCCGTCGCGTAGCCGCCGACGATCGGCTGCGGGTCCGCGAGCGCGATCGCCGGCGCGAGCGCCAGCACAGAAAGGAAGAGGCGAATGGTCCGGCTCATCAGGGCATTGGTCCTCGGCCGCGCCGCGCCGTCAAGCCGCGCCTGCGCGCTACCCGATCTCCATGACGCATCCGCGGGCGAGGCGGGGGGCGAGCCTGCGCATGTCGGCCGCCGCGACGGCGACGCATCCGGCGGTCGGCGTCAGTCCCGGCCGCGCGAGGTGGAAGAAGATCGCGCTGCCCCGGCCTTTGGCGCGGCGCGAGAAATTCTGGTCGAGCACGAAGGTCAGATCGTAGAGATGATCCGCGCGCCACATCCTGTCGGTGCAGTCGGCGGCCGGAAGGCGGACAGGGCGATTGTAGCGCGGTCTTTCCGGGTCCTCGCACCAGCCCTGGTCGGGCCGCAGGGGCTTCCAGGGCACGCCCCCGCCGCCAGGGCGCCAGCGATCCGGGCGGACGTAGGCCCACAGGAGCGCGAACCGCCCCGCGGGCGTGCCCCCGTCGCCCTCGCGCTTCAGGCGCACGATTCCGGCCGGCCCGAGCGCGCAGGCGATGCGCAACGGACCCGCCGTCAGCCAGCCGCGCGCGCGATCGCCGGCCCGCGCGCGGACGCGGAGCCGGGTCAGGCGGCGGGGCAAGGGTTCAGCCCGCCAGCAGGCTCTTGACGACCGCGCTCGCCTTGGCGAAGTCCATCTGGCCCGGATGCGCCTCCTTGAGCGCGTTGACGACCTTGCCCATGTCCTTGACGCTCGCCGCGCCCGTTGCGGCGATGGCGGCCTTGGCGGCGGCGGTCACGGCCGCTTCGTCCATCTGCTCGGGCAGGAATTCGTTGATCACCGCGACCTCGGCGTTCTCCTGCGCCGCCAGCTCCGCCCGTCCGGCCTCGGCGTAGATCGCCGCCGACTCCTGCCGGGACTTGACCATCTTGGTGAGCAGGGCGAGCTCGTCGGCGCGGCTCACGATCTTGCCGGCGCCGCGCGCCTCGATCTCCCGGTCTTTCAGCGCCGCCATGATGAGGCGGAGCGCGCCGACGCGAACCTTGTCGCCGGCCTTCATCGCCTCTTTCATCTGGGCGGTCACGATGTCGCGCAGCGGCTGAGAATCAGCCATGGTGTCCTCGGAATGTTGTCGAGCGTCGGCTTGACGCGTCGAGCAGCGGGCGCTTAAGCACAGCCGCATGGCCAACGCAACACTATCCCCATCCGCCACGGGTCCGGACGACGGGACCGCGCCCGGCTGGCGCCCGCGCCGCACGACCGGCGTCCTGGTGCTGGCGAGCGGCGGCGTGATCGAGGGCTTCGGCGTCGGCGCGACCGGCTCTGCCGTCGGCGAGGTCTGCTTCAACACCGCGATGACCGGCTATCAGGAGATCCTGACCGACCCCTCCTACGCCGCCCAGATGATCACCTTCACCTTTCCCCACATCGGCATCGTGGGCGTCAACGGCGAGGACATCGAGGTCGTCGACCCGGCGGCGGCCACCGCCGCGGTCGGGGCGATTTTCCGGGCCGGCCTCGCCGAACCGTCGAACTTCCGCGCCTCCGGCCCGCTCGACGCCTGGCTGAAGGCGCGCGGAATCGTCGGCCTCGCCGGCGTCGACACCCGCGCGCTGACGACGCTCATCCGCAAGTCCGGCATGCCGAACGCCGTCATCGCCCACGCGCCCGACGGCGTTTTCGACCTCGACGCCTTGCGCGCGGAAGCCGCGCGCTGGCCGGGGATCGACGGCATGGACCTCGTGCCGCAGGTCGGCGCGACCCAGCGCTACGACTGGGACGAGACGAGCTGGACGCTGGAAGGCGGCTACGGCAAGCGCGGCGAGACGCGCTTCCGCGTGGTCGCGGTCGACTACGGCGTCAAGCGCAACATCATGCGGCTCCTCAATGACTGCGGCTGCGCGGTGACGGTGGTGCCGGCGACGGCGACCGCGGAAGAGATCATGGCGCTCCGCCCGGACGGGGTGTTCCTGTCGAACGGCCCGGGAGATCCGGCGGAAACCGGCCGATACGCCGTGCCGACCATCCGGGCGCTGCTCGCAACCAAAATCCCGCTCTTCGGCATCTGCCTCGGCCATCAGCTGCTCGGGCTCGCGGTCGGCGGGCGCACGATCAAGATGCCGCAGGGCCACCACGGCGCCAACCATCCGGTGAAGGACTTCACCACCGGCAAGGTCGAGATCGTGTCGATGAACCACGGCTTCGCGGTCGACCGCGCGAGCTTGCCGGAGAACGTGACGGAAACGCACGTCTCGCTGTTCGACGGCTCGAACTGCGGCGTGGCGCTGACCGACCGCCCGGCCTTCTCGGTGCAGTATCATCCCGAAGCCTCCCCCGGCCCGCGCGACAGCCACTACCTCTTCCGCCGCTTCGTCGGGCTGATGGAGGCGGCGAAGGCCGCGTGAGGCCGAGCCTCTTCTCCCGCTTGCGGGAGAAGAGCCTGCCCTCGGGCTTGACCCGAGGGTGGCGCGAAGCGCCGGACGAGGGCGCAGACACCGAACAAGAGCCACGGAGACCGTGATCGCCTTGGCCGCGATGTCCGCCAGACCCTGCTTCCGCGGCCCGGGCCGTCGCCCGCGAGCGCGGTTTTTTTTCAGAAGTCCTCTGCTTTCATGGGCATGCACGCTGTCGGTCCTCGAACCTCGAGCGGGTCTTCAATCTTTTCAGGGTCTTGGCAGAGGTTTCGGCATTCCGGGCGACTGCCGGCGAGCAACGCTCTGCTTCGTCGTCGCGAGCGCCCGAAGAGGGCGTGGCGATCCAGAACGTCGTCGAGCGCCTTTCCTTCCCTCGGATCGGCGCCCGGCCCTTCGGTTCTTGAAATCGATCGCACTATTCCAAGCCGTCAGCCGCACGTTTCCGCCTCGCGAAGGCTTTCGAGGGCTGATTTGCCGCATTTCTACCCATTCCCGGCGGCGCCCGACGGAGGGAGGACCGCGCGTGGCCTCGCAGGGCCGATCCAGGGCGACGAGACGACGATACTGCGTTTTCCGTTTTTCAGCAAGATAAGGTCGTGGCCTTTTTTCTGAGACGACGCGCGGTCATCGCCCCCGCCCTGGACGGCGGAGGCCAGCGTTGTCATGCCCGCGCCAGCGGGCGTCCAGAGCCGCCGCCCCTCCGACTCGCCGCGATGTCCACGGGACGCCCTTGTCCCCCAAAGCATTGGCTTTGCCGCGCGGCTCGTGCGAGGGTCCCTTCCGAGCCCCGCCGCGCGGCCCGCGATGCAAGGATGCGCCTGTCATGCCGGAACTCTCCTCGGAAGGCCTTCGGGCCGTCGCCGACCTATCTCAGCGCACGGGATTCGGCCAGGACGCCGTCACCGCGATGCTGCTCGCCGTCGTCGCCGGCAACGGCTCCATGGCGCAGTTCAGCCATCCGGAGTTCGGCGGCTCGGGACAGTGGATGTCCGGCGGCGCGGTCATGCTGTCGGACATGTTCAACAACAGTCTCAAGGCGCGGGTGGACGCGCTGTGCGGCGAATTGTCCGCCCTGGTGAGGCGCGATCCGGGGCTGACCGTCGCGGCCTCTTTCCAGTCGCAGAGCCAGGGCGGGGGCGTGGCCTGGGGCGGGGCGACGTCGAGCCTGCTGACGCCGGACCCGTCGGCGAGCTGGTGGCCCGCCGATCTCGGCCAGCCGGCGAGTCTCGGCGCGCAGAATTCAGCGCGCTACGCTTATTTCCCCAACGCCCGCCGCCTCGCCGTCGACCTCGACGGCAAGGTGACGGTGTACGACACGCAGGATCACCAGATCGGCGGCTTTTCGCAGCAGCAATCCGGGACGGGCTCCGCGACCTTCACCAGCCAGTACGGAACCGT
>CAIZGR010000066.1 GCA_903932535.1 uncultured Hyphomicrobiales bacterium
ATCAGGGCCCGCGGCCATGAAACGCCGCAACCAGAGGCCGTACACATGACCGCAAGTGGCCGAACGTCCATCCGCTTGAAATTGCCTCTTGCAAGTCGGGGGCCATCCACACATGACGGTTTTCCCCCCTCTCCGGGTCGGCGTGGGCCGCGGGGCGCCGCCTCCGCCCCCCAACTCACCGGCCGGCGGCCTCCATCGCGGCGCCCGCCGCGCGCAGGTCGAACGCGTCGAGATCGGGCAGGACCATGAGCGCGCCGTCGAAAGACTCGTGCGCCGTGTAGCGGCTCGGGGTGACGACGGTCGCAATTTGCGCCGCCTGCGCCGACAGGAGTCCGTTGCGCGAATCCTCGAACGCCAAGCACTCGGCGGGACGAAGCGCCAGCGCCGTCAGCACGTCGAGGTACGCGTCCGGCGCCGGCTTCTTCACCGGCGCGTCCTCGCCCGCCACGACGACCTCGAAGAGGTCGAGACCGTTGGCGCCGAGCGTGGCCGCGATCAGCTCGTCGACGTTCACCCGCGACGTGGTGGTGCAGATCGCGAGGCGCAGACCGGCCGCGCGCGAAGCGCGGATCAGCCGCTCGACCCCGGGGCGAAGCGGGCAATCGCCGGCCCGGACATGCTCGGAGTAATAGGCGTTCTTGCGCCGATGCATCTCGGCGATTTGGTCGTCCGGCAACTGGGCGCGCGACACGCCGATGCTTTCGGCGTAGTGCCGCATCCGCTCCTTGCCGCCCGTGACCTTGTGCAGCACGCGGTAAAGGTCGCCGTCCCAAAACCAAGTCAGCCCGAACGCCGCGAAGGTGGCGTTGAAGGCCGCCCGGTGACCTTCCTCGGTCTCCGCCAGGGTCCCGTCGACATCGAAGATGAGCGCCTTGATCATGAGGCAGGTCATGGGGCACGCGCCCCGGCCCGTCAAGATCAGGCTCGAGCGCAGGCGCGCCGTTCCGTCCCGCCTTTCAAGGCGGTCCCGCACGGCCTCCGCCGGCCCGCAAACCGTTCGGCCGCCTCGGCCTTGTCGCCCTCCATGTCGGGAGCGAACCCACCCAACGAAGAAAGGCCGGAGCGTGCTCCGGCCTTTCCGTCAGAGAGGGGTCGCGGCTGGCCTTGTCGAGATGCATTTTGATCAGAAGGCTATGCCCGTGGACTGCTCCGACATCGCTCAGCATCGACGATTGCGGCGTCCGCGTCTTGATCTGGATCAACGGGCGAGGCGCTTTTGGCATTCGCAAGGGGCGGCGTCCCGCCGCCCGAGGCGCGCGCCCTCCCATGGAGCGCCAGGGCGGTCCGCGCAAACCCCTTCAGCTCCGCATCCGGATCATGAAGTCGAGCATCCGCTTGGCCAGCCCCGAATAGGGCGGCTGCATCATCATCTGGACCGAAGAGATCGGCCCCTGCTGGAACACCGGCCTCAGCTTCGAGAAGGTCTCAAAGCCCTCGCGGCCGTGATAGCACCCCATGCCGCTCGCCCCGACGCCGCCGAAGGGCAGGTCGTGCTGGGCGACGTGGAGGATCGCCTCGTTGACCGAGACGCCGCCGGAGAGGACGCGCGCGAGGTAGAAGTCGCGCGTCCTGGAAGTGTTGGTGAACAGGTAGAAGCCGAGCGGCCGGTCGCCCGCGTTGATCGCGTCGACCACCTCCTGCGGCGCGTCGTAGGTCCGCACCGGCAGGATCGGCCCGAAAATCTCGCGCCGCATGACCTCCATCTCCGCCGTCGGGTTCAGGACGACATGCGGCGCGAACTTGCGCTTGGCGGCGTCCGGGGCCTGCCCTTCCGCGAGATCGACGAGGACCGCGCCTTTGGCGCGGGCGTCGTCGAGGGCGGCCTTCAGGCGGTCGTAGCTGCGCCGGTCGATGATCGACGTGAAGTCGGGCCCGTTGATGTCCGGGTAGCGCATGGCGAACAGGCGTTTGCAGCAGTCGACGAATTCCGCCTCCTTGCCGCGCGGCAGGAAGACATAGTCGACGGCGAGGCAGGTCTGGCCGGCGTTGAGGGTCTTGGCCCAGAGAATGCGCTCGGCCGCCGTCCTGATCGGGAAGTCGGGCGCAACGACCGCCGGCGACTTGCCGCCGAGCTCGAGCGTCACCGGCGTCAGGTTGCGGGCGGCGCTGGCCATCACCGCCCGTCCGGTCGCTCCGGAGCCGGTGAAGAGAAGATGATCGAAGGGCAGGGCGGAGAACGCCGGCCCGCGGCCCCCGCCGTCGTCGAAGAAGGCGAGCTTGTCGGCGGGAAAATATTTCGGCGAGAGCGCGATCAGCAGCGCCGCCAGGCGCCGCGAGTTCTCCGACATCTTCACCATCGCCCGATTGCCGGCGGCGAAGGCGCCGACCAGCGGCCCGAAGCTCAGCATGATCGGGTAGTTCCACGGCACGATCACGCCGACGACGCCGAGCGGTTGCGGCGCGACCCGGTTGCGCGCGCCCGCGAAGGTCAGGAGGTCGACCCGGCGGCGCTGCGGGCGCATCCAGCGCTTCAGGCGCCTCACGGCGTCATGCGCGGAGTCGACCACATGGAAGATCTCCGCGAACTTCGTCTCGAAGGCGCTGCGATTGCCGTAGTCGGCGCTGATCGCGGCGGTAATCGCCGCCTCGTTGTCGCTGACGAGGCGGCCGAGCGCCTTCAGGTCCGCCACGCGCTCGGCGTGCGTCGGCGCGGGCGCGTTGCGCGAGACCGCGCGCTGGGCGTCGAAGACGGTCCGGAACTCGGCCGGGATGGCGAGATCGGCGGGGGCGAAAGCGGGCGCGTTCATGATTTCTGCCTTCTTGGCGAGCACAACGCCGCGCCGCCCGGGTCGGGTCGGGCGAAGGGGGCGCGCCGGAGACCAGATTTAGGGCGTGCGTCGGCCCCGTCAACGGCGCCGGGTGTTCGCGGTCGCGGCGCCGGAAGGTCGAGAAAACAAGGTGTGTCAGTATTTCTATGGCTTCCGCATACCGATCCGCTTGCGCGGTGGAATGACGAAGTCGTCCGTGCGGGCCTCCTCCGACAGCAGCAGGTCCTTCAGGCGGGGCGCGACGCGCGCGGAAAGGATTCGCCATCCTTCGATCGAGACCATCGCCGCCGCGGCGGCGCCCCGCTTTGTGACGATCTGCGGACCCTCGCCTTCGCACGCGGCCAGAATCTCGCTGAACCGGGCTTTGGCGTCCTGCACCGGCCAACTTCGCGCCATGGCTTCCGCCTCCTGATGACGAGTTAGGGGACCAATCTGTTCTCTGCGAGCTTTCGCACGCGTCGGCTACGACGCGCCCATGACCTGAAAAGGTTCGCGCCGCTTCCTTGCGACCCGCGGCCAGCGGAGGCATAAAGCAGCCATGTCCACCATCGACGTCAAGCCGACCCACAATCGGAAGCCCGGCGCGAAGCCCGAGGCCGCCAGCGAACCGTTCAAGCGGGCGATCGCGTCGTGCACGCGCGCGCTCGCCCACCATTCCGAACTCGAAGTGACCTTCTCGACCGACAAGCCCGCGCTGCTGACGGGTCCGGAGGGCGCGAAGGCCCGGCTGCCCGAGCCGCCGCGCAAGCCGACGCCCCGCGAGGCGGCGATCCTGCGCGGGCAGGCCGACAGCTTCGCCCTACGGCTCTCCTGCCACAGCGAGTCGCTCCATCGCCGGCTGGCGCCGCAGAACCCGGCCGCGCGCGCGCTCTTCGACACCGTCGAACAGGCGCGCGTCGAGGCGATCGGCGCGCGCCGGATGGAGGGCGTGGCGGCGAACCTGACCGCCATGCTCGACGACCGCTATCACAAGAGTCCCTTCGCCGAGGCGCGCTCCCGCGAGGAGGCGCCGCTCGAAGAGGCGGTGGCGATGCTGGTGCGCGAGCGCCTGACCGGCCTCGCGCCGCCGGCCGGAGCCGAGCGGCTGACCGACCTCTGGCGCGGCTTCGTGGAGGAGAAGGCGGCCGCCGATCTCGACAGGCTCGGCGGCGCGCTGCTCAACCAGCGCGCCTACGCGCGGTTGGTTCAGAAGCTGCTGACCTCGCTCGGCCTCGCCAACGACGCGGACGCCGACGCCGACGACAAGTCGGACGACGAGCAGACGCCTCCGCCCGAGCAGCCCGACGAGGCCGAAGGCGAGGGCGAGGAGAGCCAGTCGCAGGATTCCATGCCGCGCGACGCGGCCGACGACACGGCAGACAAGGCCGACGAGGGCGTGATGGAGACGGTCGAGGCCCCCTCGACCGAGCTCGAGGACGAGGGCGACGCGGGCGACGCGGACGAGGCCGCCGAGAACCGGCCGCCGCAGTTTCAGGTGCTGGAGCGTCAGCCGTCAGAGTACAAGGCCTATACGACCAAGTTCGACGAGATCGTCGACGCCGACGAGCTGTGCGACCCGGACGAGCTGCAGCGCCTGCGCGAATATCTCGACAAGCAGTTGCAGAACCTCTCGTCGGTCGTGGCGCGGCTCGCCAACCGCCTCCAGCGCCGCCTGATGGCGCAGCAGAACCGCGCGTGGGAATTCGACCTCGAGGAGGGCACGCTCGACTCCGCGCGCCTGACGCGCGTCGTCATCGACCCGCAGCAGCCGCTGTCCTTCAAGCAGGAAAAGGAGATGGATTTCCGCGACACGGTGGTGTCGCTGCTCCTCGACAATTCCGGCTCGATGCGCGGGCGGCCGATCACGGTGGCCGCGACCTGCGCCGACGTGCTCGCCCGGACGCTCGAGCGCTGCGGGGTCAAGGTCGAGATCCTGGGCTTCACGACGCGCGCCTGGAAGGGCGGGCAAGCGCGCGAATCGTGGCTCCAGGCCGGCAAGCCGCCGCTGCCGGGCCGGCTCAACGACCTGCGCCACCTGATCTACAAGTCCGCCGACGCGCCCTGGCGCCGGGCGCGGAAAAACCTCGGGCTGATGATGCGCGAGGGGCTGCTCAAGGAGAACATCGACGGCGAGGCGCTGGCCTGGGCGCACGAGCGGCTGCTCGGCCGGCCGGAGCAGCGCAAGATTCTGATGATGATCTCGGACGGCGCGCCGGTCGACGATTCGACCCTGTCGGTCAATCCCGGCAACTATCTCGAGCGGCACCTGCGGTACGTGATCGAGGAGATCGAGACCCGCTCGCCGGTGGAGTTGATCGCCATCGGCATCGGCCACGACGTGACGCGCTACTACCGCCGCGCGGTGACGATCGTCGACGCGGAGGAGCTCGGCGGGGCGATGACGGACAAGCTCGCCGAGCTGTTCGACGAGAAAGCCGCGCCGAAGAAGGTCGAACGGACCGCCCGGCCGCGCCGGAAGCAAGGCTTCGGGCTGAGCGTCACGCCGTGAGGCGTGGCCCCGGCTCAGGCGAAGCGGTTGCCCCTATATGTCGAGTGACTTTCTCAAGTCGTGCTTCGTGATCCATCCGGCCGCGCTGCCGCGCTTGCCGACCTGTGTCACGAAGAGGGTATAGCGGCGTCACGCGAGGATCCGAAAATCCTTCGGCTCGACGACAGGGAAATTGTCGGTGATGATCGACGAGAATTCGTCGAGCCGGCGCGGCGCGGTTTCGCGCAGGAAGTCGAGGACGGCGTCGGCGAAGTCGCGGAATTCGGCGTGGGTTTTGTCGTGGGTGACGGGCTTGTGCATCGCCTGCC
>CAIZGR010000067.1 GCA_903932535.1 uncultured Hyphomicrobiales bacterium
CCCGAACAGGCGGCCAAAGAACTCGATATTCTCCCTGACGCTCAGGTCCGCATAGAGGTTCTTGCCCAGGCCCTGCGGCATATAGGCGACGCGCGGACACACCGCGGCCCGATGCGCCGCGCTTTTCATGTCGCCGCCGAGGACGAAGACGGTTCCGGACTGCATCCGCCGCGAACCGGCGATCAGGCTGAGCAGCGTCGACTTGCCGACGCCGTCTGGCCCGATGAATCCGACCATCCCGCCGACCGGGATCTCGATCGAGACGTCGTCCAGCGCAAGCACATTGCCGTAGGTCTGGGTGACGCCGGCGATCCGCGCAACCGGGCTTCGACGCTCGTTCACGGAGCGGCGTTCCCTTGCAGCCTGGACGGCCAGGCGAGCTGCGGGTCGTATTTCACATAGGCGACGCCGGGCAGGCCGCTTCGCACCGAGGCCGCGTGCGCGCGCAATCTCTCGGGGGCGATCTTAACCCGGACCCGGAACATCAGCTTGTCGCGCTCGTCCTTGGTCTCCACGGTCTTCGGCGTGAACTGCGCCTGCGTCGCGACGAACGCGACCTTCGCCGGGATCGCGCGATTGGGCACGGCGTCAAGCACGATCCGTGCGTCGGCGCCGATCTTCACTTTTCCGGCCTCATCGGTGGGAAGGTAAATGTCCATGTAGACATACTCGACATCGAGCATGGTGAAGACCTTGCCGCCTGCGGCCAGCACCTCGCCGATATTCGCGATCCGGTATTGGATGCGTCCTTCGCGCGGCGCGACAAGCGAGTTGTCGGCGATGTTGACCTTGTAGAGCTCGACGTCGTGCGTGGCGGCGTC
The DNA here is from genome assembly GCA_903932535.1 of uncultured Hyphomicrobiales bacterium. Taxonomy (GTDB): domain Bacteria; phylum Pseudomonadota; class Alphaproteobacteria; order Rhizobiales; family Beijerinckiaceae; genus Roseiarcus. The sequence goes on from CAIZGR010000067.1 coordinate 822, forward strand.
GAGCGCCTGCGCCGCCACGCCGACGCGGTTGTTGGCGGCGTTGAGAGCGGCGGTCGCGGCGTTGATGGCCTGACGGCGCTGGTCGAGCAACTCGTTCGTCGCGAAGCCCCGCTTGACCAGGTCGTTGGTCCGGTCTAGCTGCTGCTGCGCGAGCGTGACCTGGCTCGTCTGCTGGACGCCGTTGGCGCGCGCTTCGTCCAGGCTCTGTCGTGCGCCCTGGACGAGAGCCTCGGACTTCCTCAGCGAGGCCTCGATGTCGCGCGTGTCCATGCGGGCGAGAACCTGCTGGGGCGTGACCGTGTCGCCTTCGTCGGCGAGCATTTCGGCGATGCGGCCGGCGAACTTGGTCTCGATATCGATCTCGTCCGCCTCGATCCTTCCGTTGCCCGATGCGATCCCGAGGGGAAGGCCGACCTGCCGCGCATGCCACAAATACGCGCCGCCGCCACACGCGCCGATGACGACGATCGCGAGCAGCGCCAGCCTCTTCCATCTCGACCTCCCAAGAGCGACGGGCGCAGTCGAGACGACGGGCAGCGTGGGTTGCGCGGCCAGGACGGCGTTGTCCCTAGGCGGCGGCACGTCGCCATGTCTGACCTCGTCATGGTGCCGGGCGCCGGACGGGACTTCTGCGTCGACCTTATCCTTGTTCATGCGGGGATGCCTGTCGAGGTTGGGCATGCAGGGCTTGCGTGAAGACCGCCGCGGCGATGGCGGCGTGTGCCTGCCGGCGTGGACTGGGGCCTATTGCCGATCGCTGGCGCTAGGAACGACTCGGGGCAATGCGCTCGCGACTGCGAGTTGCCGATTGCAAGGCATGGCCGGCGCATCGCTGGCGCGATCCGTGTCCACTGCTGCCGCGGCGAACGCCGCCATCCGGGAAACTCGATGATCAAAACCTTCCGTCTCACGCGGCTCGCAGCGATGAGCGATCTCGGGTCAGCGACGAGGCTGCCGACGCTTTGGGCTCGCCTCCCATTCGCGCCGACGCAACCCGCGGGTAAAGAATCGGAATCTACTCAGCGCCGCTCGTGTTGGCCGTTTTCCGTAGCCGTCGGACTCGATCGACCTCGTCACCGTCGGGCTTCGCGGTGAGTATTTTCCGGGGCTATCCGACGGTCGGTTTCTGAAGCTCTTGAGCGTGACGTTTTCAGGTGACGTGCGGGTTTCCCAGCGGTCGGCGCTCACAAGACGCCGTCCGCGGCCCGGCGATATCGGCCGCGGCACTCATGGTTCGAGGAGACAAGCGATGAAGAAATCTTACGAGACCCGCACGCCTCGGGCGCTGTTCGAGCCCGCGCAAGCAGGAGCGCTGAAACTCGCCAACCGCATCGTGATGGCGCCGCTGACGAGAAACCGCGCCGGCCCGGGCCTGGTTCCGGGTCCGCTTGCCGTTGAATATTACGCCCAGCGCGCCTCGGCCGGCCTGATCATCGCTGAGGCGACCCAGGTCTCGGCGCAGGCGCAAGGCTATGCGGATACGCCGGGCTGTTACACGGACGATCAGGTCCGCGGCTGGAAAGCCGTCACCAACGCCGTGCACGCCAAAGGCGGGACCATCGTCGTTCAGCTTTGGCATTGCGGCCGCGTCTCCCACACGAGCTTCCAGAAGGACGGCGGGGCGCCTGTCGGGCCGTCTGCGATCCGGGCGAGAACCAAAACCTTCATCGCCAACAAGGGGTTCGTCGACGCGTCGACGCCGCGCGCGCTCGAACTGGGCGAGATCCGCGGCATTGTCGAGACCTTCCGCTACGCCGCGACCCGCGCCATCGAGGCCGGATTCGACGGCGTCGAGTTGCATGGCGCCCACGGCTACCTGCTCGACGCGTTCTTGCGCGACGGGACCAATCATCGCACCGACGCCTATGGCGGCTCCATCCCCAATCGCGAGCGGTTGCTCCTCGAGGTGGTCGAGGCTTGCGCGGCCGCCATCGGCGCCGGCCGCCTCGGCGTTCGGATCTCGCCGGTCTCCACCGCCGGCGACTCCCGGGACAGCAATCCGCAGGCCCTCTTCAATCATGTCGTGAAGGGTCTCAATCCGTTCGGCCTCGCCTATGTGCATGTGGTGGAGGGCGAGACAGGCGGACCCCGATACACGATTCCGTTCGACTATCCCGCGCTGCACCGCTGCTTCGACGGCGTCTGGATGGTCAACAACGGCTACGACCGGAAGCTGGCGATCGACGCGGTCGCGAGCGGACGCGCCGATCTGGTGTCGTTCGGACGCCTCTTCATCGCCAATCCGGATCTTGTCGAGCGCTTGCGCGAAAACGCCCCGCTCA
>CAIZGR010000068.1 GCA_903932535.1 uncultured Hyphomicrobiales bacterium
CGCCTTGGCTTGGGGCGACTCGGCGTTCTCCATGGCTCGGAGATACAGGTCGAGCAAGGACTCCTGCTCGTCGCGCTCGTCCTGGTCCTGCTTGCGCAGGCGCAAAATCTCCCTGAGGACCTTCACATCGAAGCCTTCTCCCTTGGCCTCCGCGAAGACTTCCTTCTTGCCCTCGTTCAACGCCTTGATCTCTTCGTCGATCTGCTCGACGCGCTCGACGAAGGAGCGAATGCGCTCGCCCGGGATTCCTGCCGTGTCCGTCATGCCTGCTCCTCGCTTCAAGAGGCCGCAGGGTAAGGCGGCGAATGCTACCGGGACGTTAATCGAGCCGCATCCGATCCGCCGCTACCGCCCCGCCTCCGCCACGTCGACCACCCGGAACTGCGCCCGCTCCCGCCCGCCGTAGCGGTTGATCGACAACGTGCCGGCGAGATGGACGGAGGCGCCGCGGAGGCGCGTCAGCGCCTCGCCGAGCCTCTTGCCGGCCGAGCGGAACGCCATCGCGTCGAGCGTCGAGCCGTCCATCGCGGCGGCGCGGACCCGCAGGTGGTCGGCGCCGACGGGCATGACGTCGGCGAGCCGATGGCGCGGCAGGACGAACAGCGGTTCCGGGGCGCCGCTGCCGTAAGGCCCGGCCGCCTCCAGACGGCGTACGAGTTCGGGCGTCGCCGCGCCGGCCGTGAGCGCGGCGTCGACCTCGAGGCTCGCCGCCGTCCGCGCGGCGGCGACGGGGGCCGCGAGCCGCTCCTCGAGGAAGGCGCGCCATTCGCCGAGCCGGCTTTTCTCCAGCGTCACGCCTGCGGCCATCGCGTGGCCGCCGCCCTTGACGAGGAGCCCGGCCTCGACCGCCGCCCGCACCGTCCGGCCGAGATCGACGCCGGGGATCGACCGCCCGGAGCCGACCGCCTGACCGCCGGCGAAAGAAAGCGCGAAGGCCGGGCGATCGAAACGCTCCTTGAGCCGCGCCGCGAGCAGACCGACGACGCCCGGCGGCCAGCCTTCGGCCGCGACCACCACCGCCGCGCCCCGCTCTTCGAGGCCGAGGGCGAGCAGCGCCTCGGCCTCGGCTTCGGCGAGCGCCGCGATCTCGATCTGCTGGCGGGCGCGGTTCAGCCGGTCGAGCTCGGCGGCGATGTCGCGCGCTTCGAGATCGTCCGCGGTCTTGAGCAGCCGGGCGCCGAGGCCGGCGTCGCCGATCCGGCCGCCGGCGTTGATCCGCGGCCCGATCAGGAAGCCCAAGTGATCGGGCTGTGGCGGGCCGTCGGCGCCGGCGACGTCGAAGAGCGCGGTCAGCCCCGGCCGGCGGCGCCGGCGCATCACCTGCAGCCCCTTGACGACGAAGGCGCGGTTGAGCCCGGTCAGCGGCACGACATCGGCGACGGTGGCGAGCGCCACCAGATCGAGGCCGGCCATGAGGTCGGGGGCTTTGCGGCCGTTCCAGAACCCGGCCTCGCGCAGCGCCCGGTTCAAGGCGACGAGCGCGAGGAACGACACGCCCGCGGCGCACAGGTGCCCGAGGCCGGAAAGGTCGTCCTCGCGATTGGGATCGACGAGGGCGAGCGCGCCCGGCAGCGCCTCCGGCGCTTGGTGATGATCGAACACGATCACGTCGAGGCCGAGCTTGCCCGCCGCGGCGAAGGGCTCGTGGCTCACCGCGCCGCAATCGACCGTGACGACGAGGCTCGCCCCTCTCGCCTTGAAGCTTTCCATCGCCTCGACGTTGGGGCCGTAGCCTTCGCTGACCCGGTCGGGAATGTGAACGATCGTCTCGCAGCCGCAGGCTTCGAGAAATTCGCTGACCAGCGCCGCGCTGCACGCGCCGTCGACGTCGTAGTC
>CAIZGR010000069.1 GCA_903932535.1 uncultured Hyphomicrobiales bacterium
CGGCACGCGAGCGACGTAGACCACGATGCTTCCGATACCGGGCCTCACGACGCGGCCCTCATCTGCGCCGCAACGTTGATGTCGATGGCGAGGTTGATGCCGGGCGTCGAGCCGACCGTGAGGCCCAGCGCGGTCAGCGCGGTCCCTCCGGTGATGTTGACGTTGCCGGCGGCGCCGCCGACGATGCCGACGAGTTGCAGGAAGCCGCCGACGATAGAGGCCGTCGCGACGCCGGTCGCCGTGTTGATTTGCGTGGCAATCGCGGCGGCGTTGGCCGGCGCTGCGAACGTCACGGTGACGGGCCCCGCGGCGTCCCATGACAGGGTGAGCGTTTTCGTGTCGACGGTGCCGGAAGCGCCGTAGGTGAATCCGCCCGTCGCGCCCGTGCCGGTGACCTTGGCCGGCGTCGAGGAGCCGGTGATGGTGTGGATGAACTTGACATAGCGGTCCACGATGAACCGCTGCGCCTTGGTTCCGTTCGCCGTCACCGCCGGGAACGCGCCGAGGATGGCGGCGGCGTACGTCGCGACGTTGCTATCGGCGCAGTACGCGACGCGGAAGGCGTCGAGAACGCCGTTGTCTTTCGACGTCAAGACGGACGTCGTGAGAGACGGCGAAGTGCCGTTCATGTTCGCCGTCGTGAGGAACACGGAGAGCGCGCCGCCGATGCCGAGGTCCACGACGTCCGACGTATAGGTAGCCCCGACGGCCGCCTGGTATTCGTCGACCTCGTATCCGGCAACGGCCTCGTTGAAGAACTGCGCCACCGGCGCCGTCCCGAGTAGTCGGCCCATCGCCTGTGCGACGATGAGCTTTAGTCCGATTGCATCCGCCATGGTGTTAGCCTCTTGCTACGCTCTGTCGCTCACTGGTGAGTGACGAGCGCGGTTCCCGGCTTGGCGCGGTTCTGGAGCTTCTTCCGGCGGTGCGCCGTGAAGTAGCAGTTGAGGCCGTCGAGCTGGCTGTCCGTGTTCGGCTCCTGGACGGACCGCGCGGAGAGGTTCGGGTTGAGGTAGAGCGCGAGCGCGCCGCGGCGGAAAAACGCCGAGGTGTAGACGTTCGCGCCGCCGGGCCCGGTGCCGATGGAAACCGGCATGAGGTCGGACACGAGGATGGGAATCCCGAGGGGCGCCAGGCGGTAGATGCGCGCGCCGCCCGCGGTGACCTCGCCGGGGTTCTCGACGAGCCACGGGCGGCCGGTGGAGTCCTTGCGCTTCCAGAGCGTGCCGATGGTGTGCGAGTGGACGGCGCCGAGGACGAAATCGTCGTTGTACCCCTCCGACCCGAGGAGCGTCTTCGCGTCGACGACGGCGTCGTGGGACAGCAACGGGTCCGAGGACGTCGAGACGTCGTTGATGTAGGCCGCCCAGATACCGGCCGTGTTGTCGCAGGCCTTGGCGATGAGCTGCGTTTCGAGAATCTGCGCGAAGCCCTCGAGCCCCTGCCGGCGGGCCTCGCCGTACGGGTCGAGCGGATTGGACCGCGCCCACGAGGTCATGTCGAGACCCCAGTACGCGCGCAGCACGGTTTCCGTTTCCGGTGTGGTGTTCGTGCCGGCGGCGTTGCCGATGGAGAATGCGGCGGGCGTGCCGGCGACACCATCGGCGAGAACCTGCCACGCGACGGGCGGCGACGAGTACGGGATGTTGATGGTGAGCCCGAGATACTCCTTGCCGTAAGGCATGGTCGGGTCCACGTCCACGGCTCCGCTGCCGTAGAGGATGGGGATGTTCGCGAAGCCCGCCCCGATCATGCGGGCGAGGACTTGCGGGTTGAAAAAGGCGGAAGCTGCGTTGAGCGCCATGGCTGTTTAACTCTCCGTTGATGTCGACAGCGGCGGCTCAGGCCCCGCGGTGGTTGAGGCGGGCGAAGCGCGCGGCGTCGGTCGCGGCGTGCGCCCTGGTGTGCTCGGTCACGAGGCGGTCGAAGTGCTCGGTCCCGTACGCGGCGCCGATCTCGGTCATGGTCATCTTGCCGCCGTCGAGCTTGGCGAAGGCGTCGGCGCCGGCGGCGGCGCGGGCGGCGGACGTCGCGGGGCCCACCGTGGCCGGCGGCTCGACGGGCGCCTGCGTCTCCCGCGGGACGGCGGCGCCCCGCGCGATGGGGGCGTAGCGGTCGCGGAACGCGCGGGCGCTGCGCACCTTGTCGTCGCTGCCCATGAGCGCCACCTCGGCGTCGATGGTCGCCGCGGTGGCCTTGCCCGAGATGAGGACGTCGCCCTTGACGTACTCGAGGAACTCGCCCGCGAGCGCCTGCGTCTCGCCCTTGAGCTTGACGACCTCGGCCTCCACCTTGGCGCGCGCCTCGCCCTCGGCGCGGAGCTTCGCCTCGTGCCCCGCCACGATGCCCTCGAACACCTGAATCGCCCGCTCCTCGCTCGCGTCAGGCGAGAGGCCCAGCCGTGCATTCATCTGCTTCATACCACATGCCTCCGCCATCGCGCATGCTCGCGCGAGGAACGAATCGTAACTTTCCACGCGGTCCGCGAGACCCATCTCGACAGACCGCACACCGTAGAAACATTCGCCTTGGAAGGCTAGGACAGCCTCCGGCGTAAGCGCCGCGCCAGTGCCTCCGGACGCCATGCGAGAGGCGCTGACGATGCCAGCGAAGATGGCCGCGAAGCCGTCGACGATGGCTTGTTCGCGCGCGATGGCGCCGTCGGTAGTAGGCACGTCCGGGTGCCCTTCCGCTTTGCGCTCGCCGCTGCGGATGACATTGACGCGGACGCCGTTCATCTCGTTTTGCTTCGTCTCGTCGTACAGCGTACCGAGGACGCCAACGCTTCCGACTCCGCCGGTATCGGGGACACTGATGCTCGACGCGGCGCATGCCCATGCGTACGCCGCGGAGAAAGCCCCGTTGCCGCCGCACCATGCCATGACCTGAACGCCGGCCGTGGCCGCGCACGCAATGGCGGCGCGCACGCCATCGAAGCATCCGGCAACGACGCCGCCAGGGGAGTCGATGCGCAGCGCGAGAACCTTGACGCCATCGGCAACCGCGGACTCGACGCGCGAGCGGATAGCGGCGTGTCCGTCGAACCACCATCCGCCGCCCTGTTGCATGAGCGGGCCCGAGATAGAGACCACGCCAACGTCGCCGATGCGCTGGAACATGTCCGACTGTCCCGAGGACGACGAGTCGAACAACCCGGCGCGCGGGTCGCGAGCGGCGGCGCGCATGTCCAGCAACGTCGGCAAGAGACCGGAGGCAAAGCGCTCCTCCCATCCGCGAGCGATGGCCAATTCCTCGCCGGCGAACATCGCGGCAATCTGCGCAGGGTCGAGCGCGTGAGCTTGACGTTGACGGCTCATAGGGTTAGCGCGACTCCGGTTGCGACGCCGCCAACGAAGGCGAAGCCGAGGGCGAGGATAAAGAGGGTCACGCGGCCTCCGCTTGCATCGCGGCGCGGGCCCATGCCGCGCGCGGGTTGCTCAGTGCGCGACGGACGGCGCGGGCGTCGGCGTGCCGCTTGTCAGCAAAGAGCGCCGCGAGCTCGTGCGGGGCGAGCGCTCCGCGGCGGGCCAGGTCGGCGGCCTCCGCGCCGGTGAGCGGGCCGCCCAGTCGAGCGGCAACGACCTCGAGCGCGGAGCGGAGTCCGAGCGCGGGCGTCAGGCGCGCCACCTGTGCCGCCGCGTCCCCGTCGGAGTCGTCCTCGTCCTCGGCGTCGCCCGAGTCCTTGCCCTTCCCTGGTGCCTTCCCGGGCGCCGCCGGCTTGTCCCCGGGGACGTCCGCGGGCGGAGCGCCGGGAGCCGCGAACGGGGAGAGGGCGGCCGGGACGGGCTTGGGTTCCGCCTTGCCGGTGATGGGGAACCCGGTCGCCTCGCGAATCTCCTGCCAGTCGAGTTCGTAGCCCGCTTGGTCCGCGGTGCGTAGCGCCTGCGCCACGAGGTTCCACGTCGTCGCGAGCGCTTGCATGTCGGCGGCCGGTTCGACTTGGTACGCGGGCCACGGCGCAAGGTCCGCGTTCCCGAAGTTCGCCAGGGCCCAAGGCTTGAGGACTTGCTCGCGCAGCTCGGTCTCGTCGCTCGCGGCATCGCTCTTTTTGATGTCGTCGCGGACCTCGCCCTGGAGGTTCGCGCCGGTGCCGGCCGACCGCTTCGACTCCGTGCCGAGGTCGTTGTAGAGGATGGCAACCGCCATTGAGCGATTCGCAATCTCCCACTGCGACTGGTACGTGAGCCACGCGGCGGACTTCAGCTCGAGAAGGTTCGCCGCGTATCCGTCGGGCGCGACGTACACGGGCCGCTTGCCGCTCGCGTTGAAGTCGGCGCCGACCTTGGCGCGCTCGTCCTCGTCCGTGCCAGCGGGCGAGCTAATCCAAATCATGCCATCGGCATAGCGCTCGCTCTGTCGCGCCCAGTCCTCGCGGGCGTACTTCTTTGCGAGCCATAGCTCAGAGACGCCGCGCCATGGGCCCTTGAGCCAGGGTCGGTCACCGCCGGACGTGAGGATTACCCACTTGCCGTCACCGGGCCTGGCTTCGACCTCGGTACCGTCGCGCGTGCGGACCCACCACTTGCCGGTGTCCAGGTCTTTGCGGACGTTGCGAGGCGACCACACCTTGAGGCGCGGGACATTACGGCCGTTGCGAATGCGCGCGATGACGGCGCAGCCGGTGGGGTCAGCGGGGTCGGGCTCCGTCCAGACAAGTTCACCGAGCCCGACGTGCAAGAGACGGAGCCAAGAGCGCAGCTCTTCTAGCTCGGTCTCGGGCAGCATATCCCACCAGTCCTCCTCCGCCATTGCCGCTTTCAGCGCGCGTCGGCGGAGGCGACCGGAAGGCGCCGCCTCGAAGGTGAGCGGAGCGCCTTGCACCGACATGACACGCGACGCGAGCACGGCCGGAATACGGTCGTCGCCGCGCATGGCAATGCACAGGTCAGCGGCGAGCATGAGCCAACCAGTCGACGAAGTGTATAC
>CAIZGR010000070.1 GCA_903932535.1 uncultured Hyphomicrobiales bacterium
CTTTTTCGAGTCGCGGAAAATGAGGGGATTCCTGAGGCTTCGACAGGCTCGAGGCGAGTTCGGGAGGAACGGCTTGGCGGCAGCTTTTCAGTCGACATCGCAGGCCGGGTTCGGCTTCATCTGCGCCGAAACGTTCGGGTCTGCGCCGTTTGACCTTTGCATCGTCCATTCGGGAACGTTGACTGGAAGCGTCTGCGCTTCCTTCTTCGAGGAAGACGACGCGGACGAGCAGAGCAGCGCGACCCAGACCGTGAGGCCGGCCGCCGCCACCGCGGCCGACCGGCGCAGGGCGGGAAGCGGGGAGCCATCGGCAAAGAGCGAGGGCGTCGAAGCGACGCCGGAAAGGACAGCCATTGGACGAAATCCCGTTGAGGACGTGTGCGGCTGTGTTACGTGGGAATATTTCCCACGTCAAGACGCGGGCGTCATTTTGTGGGATTTCATCCCACGCTCAAACGCGCTAGGATGCCCGTCATGACCGAAGCCGCGCCTCCGACGCCCGACGCCGAGCGCCTCCAGACGCCCGTCGCGCGCCTGCTGCGTCCGCTCGTCAGGCTGTTCATCCGCTGCGGCCTGACGTTTCCGGCGCTCTCGGACCTCCTGCGCGAGATCTACGTCAACGTCGCGGAGCACGATTTCGCGCTGTCCGGCAAGGAGCAGACCGACAGCCGCGTGAGCCTGCTCACCGGCATCCATCGCAAGGAGGTGCGCCGCCTGCGCGGGGCGGGGGCGCCGGTGCGGCTCGTGCCGGCGAGCGTGTCGCGCTCGAGCATGATCGTCGCGCGCTGGGTCGCCGCGCCCGAATTCACCGACGCTTCCGGCGCGCCGCGCCCGCTGCGCCGGGCGGGCGATCCGGGCGACGGCCCGACCTACGAGGACCTCGTCGAATCGGTGACGCGCGACGTCCGCCCCCGCGCCGTGCTCGACGAATGGCTCGACCGCGGCATGGTCACTCTCGACGCGGACGGCCGCATCCGCCTCGAGGAGGCCGCCTTCGCCCCGCGCTCCGGCGACGATCGGCAGCTTTACTATTTCGGCCGCAACCTGCACGATCACGTCGCGGCGGCGGTCGAGAACATCCTCTCGGCCGAGCCGCCGTTCCTCGAGCGCGCCGTGCATTACGAAGGCCTTTCGCGCGACATGGCGGCGGCGATGCGGACGCTGTCGCGGCGCGTCGCCGCCGAGGCCCTGCAGGCCGTCAACCGCGAGGCCCAGGCCGCCTACGCCAGCGACCCGGGCGGGACGTGGCGCTGGAATTTCGGCGTCTACCTCTATGCCGAAGACGAAGCCGCCAGGCGCCCGACCGAAGCCGAGCCGTCCGGCGCCGAGCGCGGGGACGCGGCGTGACGCTCAGCCGGCGACAGGTTTTGCGGCTTTTCGCCCTCCTCGCCGGCGCGAAGGCGCTCGCCGCCGAGAAGCCGAAGAGCGGCGACAACGGCATCGGCGGCACCGGGTTCAAGCCCGCCGACAACGGCATCGGCGGAACCGGCTTCATCGGCACGATCCGCCGGTTCGGCAGCGTCTGGGTCAACGGCGCGCGCATCGCCTATCCGCCGGACGTGCGCATCCGGATCGACGGCGAAGCCGCGGGCGCCGGCGCCTTGCGCATCGGTCAGGTGGCGCGCCTCGTCGCCGAGCCGCGCGACGGGACGTGGCGAACCGACGGCATCGTCGTCGTCAGCGAAGCGGTCGGCCCGATCAGCCGGATCGCGGGCCGGAGCCTCGAGCTTCTCGGGCAGAGCGTCCAGCTCGCGAGCGCCAAAATGGCGCATGGGCTTAGGGTGGGAGACCGGGTCGCCGTCGGCGGCCTCCGCCGCCCGGATCAGACCATCGTCGCGAGCCTGATCGAGAAGCGCGCGGACGGACCCGACCAGATCGCCGGGCTCTTGACCGAGGACGGCGGCGCCTACCGGATCGGCGGCCAGATCGTGACCGGCGCCGTCGGCGGCGGGGTGGCGGGCGAGCGCGTCGTGGCGCTCGGCGCGCTGGAGAACGGCGTCTTCGTCGCCCGCACGATGAAGCTCGACACCATCGTCACGATCGGCGCCGTGCGCAATGTCTCCGTCGAGGCCTGGGTCAGCGCGCAGGACGGCGCGCTCGTGACCGCCGGCGGCCTCCGGGTCGAGGGCGGCGCCGCCGGCCTGCCGGCGGGCGCC
>CAIZGR010000071.1 GCA_903932535.1 uncultured Hyphomicrobiales bacterium
GCCGTCTTGCCGGCCTTGAAGTCGTCAGCCCATATCTCGACGCGCCCCAACATGGTCTGTTCCGGCGCCAGCGATCCGTCTTGAACGGCTGCCGCCTCATAGGCCGCCTGATGCTCCACCGCATTGTTGATCGCGTCGAGCGTCGCGTCGTGCAGCATCGACAAGCGGCGATACGCGGGGCGGTCGACGCCGATCGTCTCCCGCATCGCCGCGGCGATGCGGCCTCTCAACGTCGTGATGTCCTGAAGCGGCGCAACATCCGGCATTTCTTGCGCGGCGTCGAATATAGCCGCCTCTTCGGCGCTCCTCGGCTTCGCCAATTTGTTGATCTTGCCGGAAATGTCCGTCGCCGCCTCGGACACAGGCGTCGCGACAGCGTTCAGATCTCCTTTCGGGTCGACGGCTCTCCACAGATCGGATTCGGCGTCCGTCGCGGCGTCTCGACCGGCCTGGGCAGCACTCCGCGCGCCGGCGCCGAGTTCCGCGGCGGGAGCGCCCGTGCCGATCTCGCCGGCCTGCCCCTCGGCCACCTGCCGCGCTCGACCCACGTTGGCTGTATGCGCCGCGTCAGCCGCTGCGGCCTGCGCCTGCACAGCCGCCTCCGCCTCGGGAGCGGCCTGCTCTGCCGCGGTAGCCGCCTGCGCGACTTTGGCGTCGCCTTCGCCTTGAATACCGGCCAAGTCTTTCCGAGCGAGCGCAGGAATAGCCTCGGGCGCTCCGGTCGGCTGGAGGCTCTGCAGCGCCGCCGCGCGCGCCGCGTTCTGCTGGTCGATCCCGGTGCCGTGTTCGTTGGACCTGAACGCGGCCGGGTCTTGCTCCGCCACGTCGCGCGCGAGCCCGCTCAGTCCTGGGTCCGAAACGATGTCGACCGATTGTGGCTTGGCGCCGTAGCTGGTCTGACCGATAGCCGTGCCGTTCTGCGCGGCGGCGTCAGCCTCGGCCTGCAGCTTGGCCTTCACAGCGTCTGGGTCGGTCAGTCCCGAACGAAGGGTCCGCGCCGCGATGTCCTGCTCGCCTTCCGGCCCTGTCGCCGGATCCCACCACGCTTTGCGGGCGTTGTTGAGCGCGTTGCCGCCGCTCGTGACGGCGTCGGCGCCAAGGCCGCCAGTGAGCCCGGCAATCGTGCGCGCGTAAGGCTCGACGGGCGTGCCTTGCGTCGCCTGCCCGGCAGCCTCGGATAGCGCTCCGGGGATGAGACCGTACTTGACCGCGTTGCCTGCCACGCCGGCGAGCCCCTCGGCAGGCATCGCCACAGCGCCCGGCAGGAACGAGCCAATCGTCTTGGCGTACTGCCCGGCGGTCGTCTCGGGCGTGTGATCGGGGATGCCGATCTTCGCCGCAGCGCCGCTCACGTCCTCGGAACTCGGGGCGAGCGTCTTATAACCGCGCGCCTTGTCGAGCGCTGCCATGTTCTGCTGCGCGAACTCCGAGCCGGTTTTGTCGGTCAGCCCGAGAGCGTGACCGGCTGCGCCGGCGAGCCAGTTGCTGCCGTATTCCGCCGCGCGGCCGATGTCGCCAGGAAGCCCGACCAGCCCGTAAACGCCTTCCGCGACGCCGGAGGCGCCGGACTTGAGAACGTCGGCCGTCGCGGAAGGTTCGGCTTTGGCAGGCGCGGCCGGTTTCGCGCTGCTCGACGCGCCTAGAAACTGATCGTCAGTCATCTCCTGCGCGTTGTGCGCTGGAGCGCCAAGAAATTGAGCGTCGGAGAGTTCGGTCATTGAACCGGAACCCATCCCGTGCCGCTCCATCGAGCGCGGGCGCCCTGCGGATTGGCGTAGATCGTGTCCTTGACGCGATCAGCCGGGTTGGCTGGCGGCGCTCCAGCGTACCAGGGATGGCTCTGCCGATATTCGAACAGCTTACCGCGGACATCGTCTTTCTTCGGATCGAGACCTTGGACCGCCTTATACTCTTGGATCTGTTGCTCGGCCTTCGGCAGGATCGCCTTGTCGATGATGAACTTGTACGCCTCCGGCAGCAGCGAAGCGCTCGGGGTCGAGGCGAGGAAGCGCTGAAACTCGGCGACGCGCACCTGGGAGTTGGCGAGGTCGGCGCGCGCCGACTCGCTGCCGAGCGCTGTGCGAAGCTTCTCGATCGACTGCGCGTTGTTCGGGTCGGTGCCAGTCAACGCCGCGATGACGCTGTCGCCGACGCCAAGCTGTTTCATCGTCGCCGCGATACCGGCGATGTGCTCGCCGTACGGGCCGGAGTTGACCAGCGGCTTGCCGGTCTTCGGGTCGAACATGAGATTGCGCAGCGCCAGCGCCTGCGTTTTCATGTTCTGGCCGTTCTCGGCTTCGGAGGCCGCGGACGTCAGATAGCCGTTCTGCGTATCGAAGTTCTTCTCGCCGGCGTGCAAGGCGATCGCCGGATCGTTCTCGGCAGTTTTCATGGCGCCGGCCTGCCGCGCTTTGGCTTCCCCGACGCCGGGATAATAGCCGGTCGAGCCGTCCGTGAATTGAACCTGCTGCTCTCCGCTCATAATCGCGGCGGCCTGCGCGTACATCCTGTCGGCACGCTCTTTGAACATCGGGCCGCCGAGCGAAAGCCGGTCGGCCTCGGCGCGCAGCGCGAACGGATCGGATCGCGGGTCAACCGTCTTAGGCGCCTCGGTTGCTGGTCCGTTGCGCGCGACCGTCGCGGACGGATTCGCAGCCACGGCGTCGGCCCGTTGACTACTCGCCGCGGCGTTCTTACCGAGAATGCCGTTCATCAGGTCGAGCTGGTTCTGCTTGATCTTGTTCTCGATGTCGACGCCGCCGGCCTGCCCGCCAACCAGACCTGCCTGTGCGTTCCGCAGATTAGCCTCGGATGTCTTCTCCATCGGGAGCAATCCGGTCTCAGTATTCAGCCTGCCGGCCTGCGCGCCTTGCAGTCCGATTTCGCTCTGCAGCTTCCGCGCGTTGTTGTAGGCCGCCAAGCCTTGCTGGCCGCCTTGACCGATGTTGATCCACGGGTTCATGGACGAACCGCCCATCATCCCGAGGCCGGCGGCCAGCATTCCTTGCCGCGCGGCGTCGGAGAGATGAAGGCCGAGCAGGCCGCCTCCGTTGTTCGGGTTGGCGTCGGTCGACGCGACGGGCGAACTGGCGGTCAGCGGAGCGCCGGAATAGGCCGACGGCGCTGGCGCCGCGCCGGCGGCGAGACCTTGGCCGCTCTGGTACGCTTCCACGGCTTTATCGCTACGCCACGGGCGAATATCGTGCGTCGCCATATAGTCCATCGCGAACTTGTTGGCGGCGTTGGCCTGCGCAGGGTCGGTTGGGTCAATACCGGCGGCGCGCGCCGCATTACCGAGGCCGTTCCGCACGTTCAACTGGAAAGCGCCGAATGAGTATGGCTTCCCGGTCGCTGGGTCGATGTCGACGACGCTTGCCCCGTTTGGGTTGGACGGCGAAATCGCGCGCAGGCCTTCAGCGTTGCCGACGCCGATCGCGAAGTTCGGGTCGATACCACGACCGCCGGCATAGGCGGAGTAGTCACGGATGAACGCCGTTTGCCCAGCCTGCGTGACCGGATAGTTCGACGGGTCGGGAGCCGGGCCAGTCGGAGCCGGGCCGCGGTAAGCAGGCGCGGCCCACATATCGTGCGGGCGCTCGCCGACCGCGTTCGCCTCCGCCGATGCGAGACCGGCGCCGACGAGCTGCGTCGGCGCGGCAGCGATGCGCGCTGACGGCGCGAAGCCTCCCGGCGCTACGGCGTCCAAAGAGTTGTCCGCTGCGGCTCCAAGGCCTGCCGGGCGCGACGGCGGCAACGGAGC
>CAIZGR010000072.1 GCA_903932535.1 uncultured Hyphomicrobiales bacterium
CCGACCATGAAGGCGACGACCTTGCCGACATCGAGGGCGGAGCCGCCGCCGAAGGCGATCACGCCGTCATGCCCGCCCGCGCGATACGCCGCCACGCCGGCTTCGACGTTCTGATCGACCGGATTGGCCTGCACCCGGCTGAAGACCCCGGCGGGCCGTCCGGCCGCCTCCAGATTTTGCAGCAGCGTCGCCAGCATCGGAAGGTTGCGGATGCCCGGATCGGTGACCAGCAGCGGCTTCGCAATGCCCGCCACCGCAAGGGCGTCGGGCAGCTCGGCGATCCGGCCGGCGCCGAAGCGGATCGAAGTCGGATAATTCCAGTTGGCTTTCACGGACATCGCGGTCGGGATTCCCATCGTGGAGATTGGCGGCGCCGGAGGGTCAGCCGCTCGTCGAAAGGCGGAAATGGTAGCTCTTCGGGCGGGTCAGCGGGCCGTAGCCCAGCGCCGACAGGGAGGCGCCGTAGCCGGTGTCCTTGACGCCGGTCCAGGCGAGGCCGGGGTCGAGATAGTCGCAGCGGTTCATGAACACCGTGCCGGTCTCGACCGCTTCGCCGATGCGCCGGGCCGCCTCGACGTCTTCGGTCCAGACGGAAGCGGTGAGGCCGTAGGGGCTGTCGTTCATGAGCGCGACCGCCTCGTCGTCGTCGCGGACGCTCGCGATGCCGATCACGGGGCCGAAGCTCTCGTCGCGCATCACGGCCATCGTGTGGTCGACGCCGGTCAGCACCTGCGGCGCGAGATAGGGTGTGCCGGGCTGATCGCGACCGAAGGACCGGGGATCGAGATGGGGCTTCGCGCCCTTGTCGATCGCCGCCCTCGTCTGCGCGCGCACCCCCTCGGCGAGGTTGGCGCGCGCCATCGGGCCAAGCGTCGTGGCCGGATCGAGCGGATCGCCGAGCACGTACTGGGCGGTCAGCTCGACGAACCCTCTTACGAAGTCCTCGTAGCGGGATTGGTGGACGTAGATGCGCTCGATGCCGCAGCAGCACTGCCCGGAATTGAAGAACGCGCCATCGACCAGATTCTCGATCGCGAATTTCAGATTGGCGTCGGGCGCCACATAGGCGGGGTCCTTGCCGCCGAGCTCGAGGCCGAGGGTGGTGAAAGTTCCGGCCGCGGCGCGCTCCATCGCGCGTCCCGCTTCGACCGACCCGGTGAAGGCGACATGATCGACATGGCCGCCCGAGAGGATCGCTTCGGTCTGGCTGTGCTCCAGCACGATGTGGGTGAAGAGCCCGGCAGGCAGGCCGATCGCGTCGAACGCCTTCTGGAACCGGTCGCCGGCCAGCAGGGTTTGGGCGGCCTGCTTGAGCAGCACCGCGTTGCCCGCGATCAGCGCGGGCGCGACCGAGTTCACGGTGGTCAGATAGGGATAGTTCCACGGCGCGATGGTGAAGACGAGGCCGACCGGCTCGCGCGCCACATAGCGCTCGAATCCGGGCCGCGAATCGATCGGAACCACGTGAGCAAGCGCGGTTTCAGCGACGTCGGCCATGTAGCGCGCCCGCTCCTCGACGCCGCGAAGCTCGCCCTGGCCGTAGCGGATCGGCCGGCCCATCTGCCAGGCCAGCTCCTCCGCGATCTCGGCGCCCATGCCCTTCAGGGCGTCCACGAAGCGAACCACCAGCGCGGCGCGCTCGCGTAAGGGAACCCGGCGCCAGGCCTTCTGGGCCGCCCGCGCCCGATCGAGCGTCGCGCCGATTTCGGCCTCGGTCGCCGCCGGCCGGTCGACATAGATCCGGCCGTCGACCGGCGAAACGCATTGAATACGGCGTGTCATGACGATCTCCCGAACGCCGGTTCACTAAGCCCGGCGCGCGTCCGATTGCGATTAGATGATTTCGAAATAGCGATCCATCTCCCAGTCGGTGATCGCCTTGCGGAATTCGCGCTCCTCCCATTCGCGGGTCGCCGCGTAATGGTCGACGAAGGCGTCCCCGAACAATTCGCGCGCCGGCCCCGACGCCTCGAGGCGCTGGGCGGACTCCCAGAGGGTGCGCGGCAACTGGCGCTCGGCCGCATGCTGCTTGTCGTAGGCGTTGCCCGCGATCGGCGCGTCGGGCTCGATGCGATGCTCGACGCCCCAGAGGCCGGAGCCGATCGCGGCGGCCAGCGCGATATACGGATTGATATCGGCGGCGGCGATCCGATATTCGACGCGCTGCGACTTTTCCGACCCCGTGATGGCCCTGAGCGCGCAGGTGCGGTTCTCATAGCCCCAGGTCGCGTCGGTCGGCGCCCAGTAGCCCGGGATCAGCCGCGTGTAGGAATTCACCGTGCAGGCGATCATCGCCAGCAGTTCGGGCATGAGCGCCTGCTGCCCGCCGATCCACCAGCGCATGACGTCGGAGACGCCATGGTCTTTTGCGGCGTCGTGAAAGACCGGCTTCCCGTCCCTCGTCAACGAGCAATGGATGTGGCCGGACTGGCCAGGCCAGTCGCGCGACCATTTCGCCATGAAGGTCGCCATCCATCCCCGCCGCTGCGCCAGGACCTTGGTCATCGTCTTGAACAGCGCCGCCTTGTCGGCCGCCGAAAGCGCCTCGTCCACCTTGATGGCCGCCTCGACCACGCCCGGGCCGGTCTCGGTGTGAAGGCTCTCGAGCTCCATGTTCATCGCCCGGCAGGTGTCGAGCAGGTCGTGATAGAACTCGGCGTGAACGGTCGAGCGCAACACCGAATAGCCGTAGAATCCGGGCGTGATGTTCTTCAGGTCGCGATAGCGCTTCTCGCGCACCGAATGCGGCGTCTCGTCGAACAGGAAGAACTCGTATTCGACCGCGCTCAGCACGTCGTATCCCATGTCCTTGGCGCGTCCGAGAACCCGGCGCAGCGTCCCACGCGGACAGACGCCTTCGTTCCGGCCGACGAATTCGCTGAGCACCAGCGGCAGATCGTTCTCAAACGGCAGAAGGCGGGTCGTCTGCGGCAGCAGGCGCACCGCGGCGTCCGGATAGGCGGTATGCCAGCCCGTCACCGTGACGTTGTCGTAGAGCTGATCGTTGCTGTCCCAGCCGAGCACCACGTCGCAGAAGCCGAAGCCCTTCTCCAGCGACGACAGGAACTTGTCGCGGCCCATGTATTTGCCGCGCAGGACGCCGTCGACGTCGAACACGCCGACCTTGACGTAGCCGAGATTCTTTTCGCGGACGTAGTTCGCCAGATCCTCGGCGGTCTTGATGTTGAGATCGGTCATTGCAAACTCTCGGCTGCGACGGTCCGCCGGACGCGGCGCCTTCGACGGACTTGGAGTAGGCGCCGGGCGGGAGGGCCGCCCGGCGCCGTTCGATCAGACTTCGCCGACGGCCTTTTCCGCCGCGGCGATCGCGGCCTGACGCTTGGCGATCATGTCGCCGATCGGCGGGCCCTTGAACCGGCGCTGCTCGTAGGCGAGCCAGACGACGCCAGCCAAAACGAAGAACCCGACGGTGATCCACAACGCCCAGTCGTTCGGCGGCTGGACGCCGATGAAGAAGATCAGGATCGCCGACAGGATCGAGAGAACGCAAACGAGCCTGAACAGCGGGCCGCCCAGATCCCACGGACCCATCCTCGTCCAGGTCTTGCCGTAGGCCATCAACCCGAGCGCGATTGGGATCGCGAACGAGAAGAACAGGAAGATGACCGTGCAGGAGACCACGATCGAATAAGCCGACGCTCCGGCGATCGTGACGAGGGATGCGCCCCAGACGAACAGGAAGGAGAAGATCGCCACCGCCCAGATCGCAGCGTCTGGCGTGCGATGGGTGGGACTCACCCGCTTCAGGAAACGCGAGCCGAGCAGGCCGTCGTCGCGGGCGAAGGCGAAGAGCATGCGGGAGGCCGACGTCACCGTCGCGAGGCCGCACAGGAACTGCGAGAGCAGAATGGCGACATAGAGCCCGTTCTTCAGCCCGACCGGAAACCGTGCGTCGAGCGCCCAGAAGAAGACGTTCCAGCCCTGCTTGGCCGCGTCCTTCATATCGGGAATCACCAGGACGAAGCCGATCAGCATGACGTAGCCGAACACCGACGACCACCAGACGGAGCTCACCATGCCGCGCGGGGCGGACATCGCGGCCTTGTGCGTCTCTTCGGCGGTATGGGCCGAGGCGTCGTAGCCGGTGATCGTGTAGATCGGCAGCAGGAGGCCGAGCAGGAACACCATGAGGCCGCTGACCTTGCTCGGCCAGATCGGGTCGCCCTTGAGCTCGCCCGCGGCGTTCAAGGTCGGATCGCCGGAGAAATTGTCGAAGGTCCAGAGGCGCGCGAAGTCCCAGTGTTCCGCGAAGGCGAAGCAGGCGAGAGTCAGCACGATGGTCGTGGCGAAGATGAGGTAGCCGGAGAAGTCCGTCAGCTTCGCGGTCAACCGGATGCCGAAATGGTTGATGATCGCCTGGATGGCGGTGATCCCCCCGACGAAGAGGATCTGATTGCGGAACCCCTCCGCCGTGGTCGTGTCGACGGCGATCGCCGGAAACCAGGGCGCAATGGCTCCCGAGAAGAAGCCCCAGGTGCCGACGTTGATCGCGCCGAGGACGGTGATGAGGCCGAGCAGGTTGAGCCAGGCCGTCAGCCAGCCGGTGAACCGGTTCCCGAGGATCGAGCTCCAGTGATAGAGGCCGCCCGCGGTCGGGTAGGACGAGGCGATCTGGCCCATCCCGAGGGCGAACACGCCGGAAATCAGGCAGCCGAGCGGCCAGCCGATGCCGATGGACGCGCCGCCCGCGCCTGCGGTGCCTTGCGCGAGCGAGTTGATGCCGCCCGACAGAATGCAGATGATGGAAAACGAGACCGCGAAGTTGGAGAAGACGCTCATGCGCCGCTCCAGTTCCTGGGCGTAGCCCATGGAATGGAGAATCTTCACGTCTTCTTTCTTGTCGGCGTCCGAGTATTTATTCTCAAACAAATCTGTCATGGCCGTTCCTCCCTTGCCTCGGCTTCCGCGTCAGTCAATCTCCTGCGTCTGGGCGGTTCCGCGCCCCCCGGCGTCGAGACTCATCCGCGCCGCTGTCAGCAGCATGGGCGCGAGGCGCATCGCCCATGCCTTCCGGCTGTCGTCATCCCTGACCAGATCGTTTCGGATCTCGATCATGGCGGACGGATTTCCCTTGGCGTCGCCGTGCCGCGACAGGGTGTGGTAGACCCGATCGCAAGCCGCGTAGGGTTGGTTCACTCCGACGATCAGCCCGTCCTCTTCCCGCAACCTTTCGATGAGCGTCTCCGCCAGCCGGGGGTCGGCGTCGAAGATGACGCCGCAATGCCACGGCCTGACCACGCCTCGCAGGACGGGCGTGTAGGTGTGAATCGCGACCAGCGCGCTCCGCCGGCCCTCGCGCGCTCTTTTCGCCAGCAGGTCTTCGACGGCGGCGTGGTAGGGCGCGTAGATCTCCGCGGCGCGCCGCGCCCGCTCGCTGGCCGAAAGGCCGCGATTGCCGGGTACGACGGCGCCGTCGGCGGTTTCGACGATCGCATCGGCGTCCGAAGGGTCGCGGTTGACGTCAAGCGCGAGGCGCGAGACGCAGCCGTATACCAGCGGCGCCGCCAGCAAAGCCGAGAGGCGGCGGCTGAGCGCGAGCGCGCCCGGGTCCCATGCGAAATGCTCGATAAGGTCGTCTTCCCTCAACCCCAGGGCGCCGTAGCGGGCGGGCAAGCAATTGGAGGCATGGTCGCAGAGGAGCACGATGGGCGAGGGCGCATCGGCCCGTTCGACGGCTACCGCCGGCTCCGAAACCTGCGCGTCAGCCGCCGCGTCCATCAGGCCCCCCTCGAGGATCGGCGACGACCGCAGCGTCGCCCGCCGCTGTCATTCTAGTTCCAGGACCGCAGAATTTGTCAATGCCGTAATTTTCGTTACAGTCGCGCCGCCTCCGGACTTCGGCGAGGACGGAGCGCGAGCGGAGGGCTTGGCGTGATTGCCACGGCGTCGATCGACGATCGCGCGTCCATCGCGGAACACGTTCGCGCTTCCCTCGGCCGTCTGACGGCGCAGGAGCGGAAGGCCGCGCAGGTCCTGCTGACGAACTATCCCGCGGCGGGACTGGCGCCGGTGGCCGAATTCGCCGAGCGCGCCCGGGTCAGCGCTCCGACCGTCCTGCGGTTCGTGGCGAAGCTCGGCTATCTCGGCTACCCCGACTTCCAGAGGCAGCTGCGCGAGGAGCTGGAGGCGCAGCTGGCGTCTCCGCTGGCAAAGCCCTCGCGCAAGGGGGGGCCGCGCAGCCCCGAGCGCCCCTTCATCGACCCGTTCGCGGAGGCTGCGGTCGCGAACGTGCAGGGCACGTTCCGGAATCTTCCCGAGGACGATTTTTCGGCGATCGTCGAGCTGATGTGCGACCGCCGCCGCAGCATTCATCTGCTCGGCGGCCGCTTCACCGATGCGCTGGCGCGCTATCTCGCCGCCCATCTCGGCCTCGTGCGGCCCGACGTCCGGCACGTTCCGTCGGGCGTCGGCCTGTGGCGCGACCGCCTGCTCGACCTGAAGCGGCGCGACGTGCTGATGATCTTCGACATCCGGCGCTATCAGGACGACGTCGTCGCGTTCGGGCGGGACGCGGCGGCGCGGGGGGCGGAGATCGTGCTGTTCACCGACCAGTGGATTTCGCCGCTTTCGCGTCAGGCCAAACACGTGGTGGCGTGCCGGGTCGCCGCGCCGTCGCGATGGGACTCCAGCGTCGCCCTGCTGGCGGTCGTCGAGGCTCTGACCGCCGCCGTCACCGAGCGCCTCGGCGAATTCGCCAGGAAGCGAATCGAGGATCTGGAAAAGCTGCGCTGAGGCGCCGAGGGCGATGGAAACGGAAAGGGCGCCCGCGCCGCGAGACGGCGGCAAGGCCCATCGAAGACTTCCGGGCCGCCCCGCGCTGCGCTAGCCTTGCGCCCATGACGAAGAAGCCCCGGCCCGCCCAGACCCTCGCCCTTGCGCGCGCCGAGCATGCGCGCCTCGGCGCCGAGATCGCCGAGCACGACAGGCGCTACTTCCAGGACGACGCGCCGACCGTCTCCGACGCGGACTACGACGCCCTGCGCCGCCGTTATCAGGCGCTCGAGGCGGCGTTCCCGGAGCTGACCGACGCCTTCTCGCTCTCGCAGAAGGTCGGCGTGAGCCCGTCGGAAAAATTCGCCAAAGTCCGCCACGCCGTGCCGATGCTGTCGCTCGGCAACATCTTCGCCGACGAGGAGGTGGAGGAATTCTGCGCCCGGGTGCAGCGCTTCCTCGGCCTGCCCGACGACGCGCCGCTCGCGATGACCGCCGAGCCGAAGATCGACGGGCTCTCGTGCAATATCCGCTACGAGGACGGCGAGCTCGTGCGGGCGGCAACCCGGGGCGACGGCTACGAGGGCGAGGACGTCACCGCCAACGTCCGCACGATCGAGGCCATCCCGAACCGGCTTGCCGGCGCGCCGAAAATCTTCGAGGCTCGCGGCGAGGTTTTCATGCGCCACGCGGACTTCCGCGCCCTGAACGCCCGCCAGGCCGAGGCGGGCAAGCCGGTCTTCGCCAATCCGCGCAACGCCGCCGCCGGGTCGCTGCGCCAGCTCGACGCGCGCGTCACCGCCGAACGGCCGCTCGCTTTCTTCGCCTACGCCTGGGGGGAGATCAGCGAGCCCTTCGCCGCGACGCAATTCAGCGCGGTCGAGGCCATGCGTCGTTTCGGCCTGCCGGCCAATCCGCTGACGAAACTCTGCCGGTCCGCGGCGGAGCTGCTCGCCCATTATCGCGCCATCGAGGCCGAGCGCGCCAACCTCGGCTACGACATCGACGGCGTGGTCTACAAGGTCGACGACTTGGCGCTCCAGCAGCGGCTCGGCTTCGTCTCGCGCTCGCCCCGCTGGGCGACGGCGCACAAGTTCCCGGCGGAACGGGCGACGACGGTGCTGGAGGCGATCGAGATCCAGGTCGGCCGCACCGGCGCGCTGACGCCGGTGGCGAAGCTCAAGCCCGTCACCGTCGGCGGCGTCGTGGTCGCAAACGCCACCCTGCACAACGAGGACGAGATCGCCCGCAAGGACGTCCGGGTCGGCGACACGGTGGTGGTGCAGCGGGCGGGCGACGTCATCCCTCAGATCGTCGAGGTCGTGCTCGACAAGCGCCTGCGGGGCGCGGCGCCGTTCGCGTTCCCTGAAGCCTGCCCGGTCTGCGGTTCGGCGGCCTTGCGCGAGATCGACGAGAAGACCGGCGAGGCCGACGTCGTGCGCCGCTGCACCGGGCATATGGTCTGCGCCGCGCAGGCGGTCGAGGGGCTGAAGCATTTCTGCTCGCGCAACGCCTTCGACATCGAGGGGCTCGGCGACAAGCAGATCGAGCTTTTCTTCAAGGAGGGGCTGATCCGGACGCCGGCCGACATTTTCACGCTTTCGGCGCGCGACGGCCAGGGCCGCCCGCCGCTCGAGGCGTGGGACGGTTTCGGCGAGACGTCGGTTAAAAACCTGTTCGACGCGATCGACGCGCGGCGCACGATCGCCCTCAACCGATTCCTGTTCGCGCTCGGAATCCGCCACGTCGGGGAGACCAACGCCCGCCGCCTCGCCCGCAACTATGGCGACTGGGAAACTTTCCGCGCCGCCGCGCGCGCGCCCGGCGCGGCCGAGGCGCTCGCGGACGTCGAGGGGATCGGGCCGGTGGTGGCCGAAGCGGTCGCCGACTTTTTCGCCGAGCCGCGCAACGAAGCCGCGCTCGACGCGCTTCTGCAAGAGGTGACGGTCGAACCGATGGTGGCGATCGCCGCCGGCCATCCGCTCGCCGGCAAGACGATCGTGTTCACCGGCTCGCTCGAGCGGACGACCCGCGACGAGGCCAAGGCCATGGCCGAGCGGCTCGGGGCGAAAGTGTCGGGCTCCATCTCGGCCAAGACCGATCTCGTGGTCGCCGGGCCGGGCGCGGGCTCGAAGCTCGCCAAGGCGCGCGAGCTCGGCGTCGAGACGATCGACGAGGAGGAGTGGTCGAGGCGGGCGGGGACAGGCTGAGCCTCAGAACGGCATCGGCACGAAGAAGCAGAAGACGCCAGTCTGCGACCCGCTCTTGTTGTCTCTGTAGAAGATCCAGTATTCGCCGTCCTCGCTGGGCAGTGCGTCGGTAGCGGCGACTTTTCCGTAGTAGCCTTCGACCTCATAATAGGCGTCGGACACCCGATGGACTTGGTCCGGCCGAAGGCAGGGCTGTTCAACGCTCGCTACTGAGGGTCATTGCGAGCACGGCTTCGATGCCTGCGATCACGGCGGCGAAGCGGTCCTGAGGGATTGTTTGGGACTGATTGCAGCGCAGGATGTTGGAGGCCCAGCTTCGCATTCTCGCGAAGACCCCCGGATTTTTTCGGATGCGCGAGGCATCCTCGCGGAGCGTGACGTCGCGCGTGTGATGGGATGTGTGGTGAGTAGGCCGGAGGGATTTCACCTCCGGCCTCTCGCAGAACGGTGCGGGAGCCTCTCGACTCACACCGCTCCCATCAAGCAAACCCTCCCACGGTCCCTCGCTGCCAGTGCACGAACAGATGCTGCTGCTTCTCGGCTATGCGTTCGAGAAGCCGGCTGGAAGCGCAGAACCTGGACACGATCCAGGCGATGCAGATCCGCATGAACCTGCAAGATCTGTTCAAAATGGACGCCAAGACCGCCCGGCGCTTCCTCGAGCGCTGGAACGCCTGGGTCCAGGTCTGCGATCTCGGCCCGATGAAGCGGCTGGCCAACATGATCATGGGCAAGGCCGAGGGCATTCTCAGATCGATCGACACCGGCCTTTCCAACGGCGTCCTCGAAGCCATCAACGGCAACGTCCAGGCCGCCAAGCGCAAGGCCAAAGGATACCGCACCAAGCGCAACCTCAAAGCCATCGTCTACCTCATCGCCGGCGACGTTCTGGCAAATTCACCCACTTGAAATGGCGACGAGCCGCTTTTCTCACGTCTGCGTCTTGCTCAGGTGGCACTTCCTTGCCGGACTTCATGTAGGCGATATTAGTTTCCGCGAAACTGAGGGATTCGTGAAGCGCTTCAAGAATACCGCTATAAGCATCTGCTCGACGCTCCCACCATTTTTCAGCGCGAAAGCGGCGAAAGGCGAGGCGATACGTGAACTACGCACTCAAGCCGCCACTGACGAAACCGATTACAAGGTTCGGAATGAGGCTCACTATCGCGCTCAACGCGATTTGCAAATCAACGATCATCATGTAGCCCTCTGTGGCACGATAGCCCGCCGAGCTTAAGCGGTCTCCAGCGCGGCGTGAATCATCGGGGTGGATAGGATAATTCACGCTCCGCGGCCCGCCTGTCCCGCTCACCGCAGGATCTGCCTCAGGAAGAGCTTCGTCCGCTCGTGCTGCGGATGGTCGAAGAACGGCTGCGGCGCATTGATCTCGACGATCTCGCCCATGTCCATGAACACCACCCGGTCGGCGACCTGCCGGGCGAAGCCCATCTCGTGGGTGACGACGATCATGGTCATGCCGTCCTGGGCGAGCGCCGTCATGGTGTCTAGCACCTCCTTCACCATCTCGGGATCGAGCGCCGAGGTCGGCTCGTCGAACAGCATGATCTTCGGGCTCATGCAGAGCGCGCGCGCAATCGCGACGCGCTG
Organism: uncultured Hyphomicrobiales bacterium; assembly: GCA_903932535.1. Taxonomy (GTDB): domain Bacteria; phylum Pseudomonadota; class Alphaproteobacteria; order Rhizobiales; family Beijerinckiaceae; genus Roseiarcus. The sequence continues at coordinate 10,551 of CAIZGR010000072.1, forward strand.
CTGCTGGCCGCCGGAGAGCTGGCCCGGATATTTGGCCGACTGCTCCGGAATTTTCACCCGCGCGAGCAGCGTCATCGCAAGCGCCTCGGCGTCGCGCTTGGGCATGCGGCGAACCCAGATCGGCGCCAGCGTGCAATTCTCGAGAACCGTCAGGTGCGGGAAGAGGTTGAAGCTCTGGAACACCATGCCGACCTCGCGCCGCACCTCGTCGATGCGCCGGATGTCCGGCGTCAGCTCGACGCCGTCGACGACGATCGACCCGCGCTGATGCTCCTCGAGCCGGTTGACGCATCGAATCAGCGTCGACTTGCCGGAGCCGGACGGACCGCACACGACGATGCGCTCGCCGCGCCCCACCGTCAGGTCGATGTTGCGCAGCGCGTGGAACGTCCCGTACCACTTGTGGACCCCGACGAAGGCGACGGCCGGGCCGTCTGTCCCCGGCGGCGCCGTCACGTCCTGCGCCCCTTGGCGAGCGTGCGTTCGACATGGGCCGAATAGCGCGCCATGCCCCAGCAGAAGACGAAGTAGAACAGGCCTGCGAAGACGTAGCCCGTCGCCATGATCGTCGGTCCGCTCCACGCCGGGTCCTTGAAGGCGTTGTTCATCGCTTCGAGGAAGTCGGTGACGCCGACGATCGACACGAGCGTCGTGTCCATGAACAGCCCGACGAAATTGTTGACGATCCCGGGAATGACCATGGTCAGCGCCTGCGGCAGAATCACCAGCGCCATCATGCGCGGGTAGTTCAGCCCAAGCGCCATCGCGCCTTCGTACTGGCCGCGGTTGAGAAGCTGGAGGCCGCCGCGGACTTCCTCGGCCATATAGGCGGCGGAAAACAGGGCCATGCCGATGAGGGGCCGGAGCAGCCGGTCCGGCGTCCAGGCCTCGGGGACGAACAGCGGCAGCATCGTGTTCGCCATGAAGAGGATGGTGATGAACGGCACGCCGCGGAAAAACTCGATGAATAGGACGCTCGCGAGCCGCACGACCGGCAGTTCCGAACGCCGGCCGAGCGCGAGCAGGACGCCGAATGGCAGCGCAAAGACGATTCCGACCAGCGCGGTCAGGAGCGAGACCAGGATGCCGCCCCAGAGCAGGGTGTCGACGACCGGCAGCCCGAGCACCGGCGCTCCGCGCAGCAGGATGAAGCCCGCGACCGGATAGACGACGAAGAACAGCACCGCGCCCAACGCGCGCTTCGGCGCCGAAGGCCAGAGAAGCCAGCCGATCAGCGCCGCGCCAAGGGCCTCGACCGCGTCGACCCGCCAGCGCTCCGCGATCGGATAAGAGCCGAAGCGGAGATAGTCGAGCTTGGCGGCGACGAACGCCCAGCAGGCGCCGTCCTGATGCTGGCGGCAGAGCGCGCCGTCCGGCGCGCTCCAGACCGCGTCCACCGTCGCCCACCGGACGAGCGGCGGGACGAGCCACAACGCGAGCGCCACGAAGGCGAAGGTCGTCAGCGTCGAGCCGAACGACGAAAAGAGGTTCGCCCGCCCCCAGGCGAGCGCGCCGCCGGACAAGGTCGGCGGCGGATCGAGCGGCTCGGACCGCTCCCGGACAAAAACGACCGCGTCGGTCACTCAACGCTCCTTCAAAGCGTAGCGTGCGTTGTAGAGGTTCAGCACGACCGCCACCGCGATCGAGATCGCGAGATAGACCGCCATCGTGATCGCCATCACCTGCACCGCCGCCTGCGTCTGGTTCAGCACGGTGCCGGCGAAGATCTGGACGAGGTCAGGATAGCCGACGAACACCGCGAGCGAGGAGTTCTTGACGAGGTTGAGATATTGCGAGGTCAGCGGCGGCACGATGAGCCGCATCGCCTGCGGAACGACGACGAGCCGGTTCGCGAGGCCGCGATGCAGGCCGAGCGCCGCGGCCGCCTCGACCTGCCCGTGCGCCACCGCCTGGACGCCGGCGCGAACGATCTCGGCGATGAACGCGGCGGTGAAGGTCACGAGGCCGAACACGAGCGCGGCCATTTCCGGGATGACCGGAATTCCGCCCCTGAGGTTGAAGCCCGAGAGTCTCGCGGCCTCGAGGGTGAACGGCAGGCCGGCGAAGAGGATCGCGATCGCCGGCAGGCCGAGCACGAAGCCCGCCGCGACCCATCCGACGGGCGCCGGCCGGCCGGTCCGTTCCTGCCGCCGGCGCGCCCAGCGGCGATAGAGAAGCGCCGCGACGACGGCCGTGGCCAGGGCGGCGGCGAACCCCGGCGCGCCCGCCCGAAAGACCGGCGCCGGCAGGAAGAGCCCGCGATTGTTGAGAAAAATCCAGTCCCCGAGCGCGATCGACTGACGCGGTCCCGGCAGCGTCTTGAGAACCGCGTTATACCAGAACAGCAATTGCAGCAGGAGCGGCGTGTTGCGCAGCACGTTGGTGTAAAGCAGCGCGCTGCGCGACAGGAGCCAGTTCGGCGACAGCCGCGCGATTCCGACGGCGAAGCCGAGGAGCGTCGTCAGCGGAATGCCGATGGCCGCCACCAGCAGCGTGTTGGCGAGGCCGACCCAGAAGGCCTGCCCGTAGGTCGAGAGATCCGAATACGGGATCAGATGCAGGTTGATGTCGAAGCCCGCGACCTCGTCCCAGAAGCCGAAGCCCATCGGAATGCCGCGGGCGGCCATGTTGACGTAGGCGTTGTATGCGCCGCCGACAATGAGCGCGCCGAGGACGGCGACCAGCAGCCCCTGGTAGACGAAGCCCCGTACGCGCGGGTCATTGATGAGCGCTGCGTTCACCCCCGTCCCTCTGTCCGACCGCCCGAGCCAAAGTCGCATGCTGACGGACGCCGCGCCTGCGCGCAAGCCGCGAATCCCTCGCCAGCCGCGATGAACGCCGCCCTGGCGCACGCGGTCAATCGCCGGTGGAAGGGGATCGGCGGCGAAAAGCGCAGCCCGGAGAATTCGTTGCACCACGGACAATTGGCAACGATGACGTTGAGAGAATCGGCAGGCGAGCCTTCGGCTCGATAAGCCTACGGCCCTCGAGGGCTTGATACCGGTGTCCACCGATATATCTTTTCCGTAGAAACTGAACATGCACCCGTTTCGGGAGGACACGATGAACGCCATCGCCCGCATCCGGATGTGGGGGCACAGCCTCGCAGTGAGAATCCTTCCTCATCTGGCTCGAGAGCCTCGGACCGTCGATGGAACGAGCGCGCAACTCTCTGTAGAAAGCGGATGTCTGGTCGTCGAGCCGATAGATGCTCACCCGGTTTACGATGTAAAAGCATTGATCGAAGCGATCACTGACGAGAATCGGCATATCGAGGTTGGAACAGGTCATGCCCAAGGCGACGAATTCGCCTGATGCGTCCTATTGGCCGGAACGGGGAGACGTCATCGAACTCAAATTCGACCCGCAAGACCACCGAGAACAGGCGGATCGACGACCTTCGTAATACTGGAACGCAACAATTATAGGGATAGCTTTCCTGTCGGGAACGAAATAAACTAAAGGCGCCAACCCGGCGTTTGCGCTGGCTGGAGCGTCTTTCGACGAACTCAGGACGACGTCGTGCGGAGCGGCTCTTGAGCTACGGTTAACAAATCATGCAGATGTTCGAAACACCAAAGGAACGGCGCGCCTGCCGGGAGGCCGGATACGCGCCGTTCGCTCCCCTCCGATCACCACATGTCGAGCGCGACGCGCGCCTCGTCCGACATGCGGCTCTGATCCCACGGCGGCTCGAACACCATGTTGACCCTGACGCCCGCCACGCCCGGCACGACCCCGACCGCGTTTTCCACCCAAACCGGCATTTCGCCGGCGACGGGACAGGCCGGCGCCGTCAGCGTCATGTCGATGGCGACAAAACGGCTCTCGTCGATGTCGACGTTGTAGATCAGGCCGAGCTCGTAAATGTCGGCCGGAATCTCCGGGTCGTACACCGTCTTCAGCGCCGCCACGATCGATTCGGTCAGCGCCTGCAGTTCTTCCGCCGTCATCTGCGAGGGTGACTTCAGAGCCGCCTCACGTTGCGGAGCGGCGATGGACGCCTCACTCATCCCGCATTTCTCCCTAGATGAAGAGTTTATGAGCGCGATCCAACGCGTCCGCGAGCGCGTCGATTTCGGCGAAGGTATTGTAGAGCGCGAACGAGGCGCGGCAAGTCGAGGTCACGCCGAACCGCTGCAAAAGCGGCATCGCGCAATGCGTGCCGGCGCGGACCGCGACGCCCGACCGGTCGATCAGCGTCGCGATGTCGTGCGCGTGCGCGCCCTGCATCGTGAACGACAGGATCGGACCCTTGCCCGGCGCCGTGCCGATGATCGTCAGCGTGTTGATCCGCGAAAGCCGCTCGTGGGCGTAGGCGCTCAGCGCCTCCTCGTGCGCGCGTATCCGGGCCCGGCCGATTCCCTCCATGTAATCGAGGGCGGCGCCGAGCCCGATCGCCTGCACGATCGGCGGCGTGCCGGCTTCGAACCGATGCGGCGGCGTATTGTAGGTGACCGTGTCGCGCGTCACCTCCTCGATCATCTCGCCGCCGCCGAGGAACGGCGGCAGAGATTCGAGCAGCTCGCGTTTGCCGTAGAGCACCCCGATGCCGGTCGGCCCATAGAGCTTATGGCCGGTCACGACATAGAAGTCCGCGTCTAGGTCGCGGACGTCGACGTCCATATGGACCGCGCCCTGCGAGCCGTCGACCAGCACCTTGATCCCGCGCGCATGGGCGCGCCGGACAATCTCCTTGATCGGCGGAGCCGTGCCGACCACATTCGACATCTGGGTGATCGCCACGATCTTCGTGCGGTCGCTCAGCGCCTTGTCGAAGGCGTCGAGCGAGAACGACCCGTCGTCACCGACGTCGATCCAGCTCAAGACGGCGCCCTTGCGCTCGCGGTGGAAGTGCCAGGGGACGATGTTGGAGTGGTGCTCCATCACGCTGAGCACGATCTCGTCGCCGGCGCCGATGTGCTTCCTGCCGAAGCTGGCGGCGGCGCAATTGATCGCCTCGGTCGCGGACCGGGTGAAGATGATCTCGTCGGTCGAGGCGGCGTTGAGGAACCGCCGCACGGTCTCGCGCGCCGCCTCGTAGGCCTCGGTCGCGGCGTTGGCGAGATAGTGAAGGCCGCGATGGACGTTGGCGTATTCGTGCTCGTAGGCGTAGGTCAGCCGGTCGAGCACGGCCTTGGGCTTCTGGGCCGAAGCGGCGTTGTCGAGATAGACGAGCGGCTTGCCGTAGGGGCGTTCGGCGAGGATCGGGAAATCCTCGCGGATCTTGGCGACGTCGTACGGTTCGAGGGGCTGGCGGACCATGTCGTTCACGCGCGCGCCTCCTTGGCCGCCGTCCGGCTTCTGCCGGCGAGCCAGACTGCGAGCCGCGCCCGAAGCCCTTCCGCCAGCGCTTCGTCCTCGACGCGGTTGATCGCCTCGGCGCCGAAGGCTTCGAGCAGCATCGCTTCCGCCTCCTCTTTCGGAATCCCGCGCGCCTGGAGATAGAAGATCTGCTCCGGATCGATCGAGGCGACGGTCGCGCCGTGACCGCAGACCACGTCGTCGGCGAAGATTTCGAGCTCGGGTTTGGCGTTCATCTGCGCCTGCGGCGACAGCAGCACGGCCTGCGACTTCATCGCGCCGTCGGTCTTCTGCGCGCCGGGCGCGACGACCACCTTGCCCTGGAAGACGCCGGCCGCATCGTCGGCGACGATCGCCCGGTAGAACTCCCGGCTCACCCCGCGCGGCGCGGCGTGGACGACCTGAAGGGTCGTGTCGGCCCGGCGCGTTCCGTCGAGGAGCGTCAGTCCGCTGAGCGCGATCTTCGCCCCCTCCCCGCCGAGCTTCGCGAAAATCTGCCGGCGCGTCAGCGCGCCGCCCGAGACGAGGCCGAAGGCGTTCAATTCCGCTTCCGCCTCCAGCTCGACGAGCTGGCTTTCCAGGTGAAGCTCCGGGGCGTCGCCGATCGAAGCGGCATGCTTCAGCTTCGCGCTCCTTCCGAGCCTCAGCCTCGTCGCGGCCTGCCTCTGCACGCCCGAACCGGCCCCGAGAAAAGTCTCGAAGATCGTTGCGGAAGCGCCGGCGCCGAGCGCGATCTCGATCCAGGAATAGAGCGCATAGGCGCCCTCGCCGACCGCGAGGTGAACGATCTCGATCGGACCGGCGAGTTCCGCTCCGGCCACAATGTCCACAGTCAGGCTGTCCGGCGCCATCGCCTCGACCAGCGACGCCATCGCGTCCTCAGCGCCCGAGTCGCGTCGTTCCCGGCTCGCAATCGCGGCGCCGGCCGGCAGGGCGTCGCTCAGGTCCGGCGCGAATTTGCCGTTCACCGAGACGAGCCGAGCGGCGCCGGACTTTTCGTGGCCGGCGAGCAACGCGCGCGCAGCCTCGATCGTCGCGCGAGCGGGCGACGGCGCGAGCGGAGCGGCGTCCGCGAGCGCCGCGCGCAAATCGGTGTAGTGCCAGGATTCCACCCGCCGGGTCGGCAGGCCCTGCGCGGCGAACCGCTCGAAGGCCGCGCGACGCGGGGGGTCCGCATGGGCCTTCAGCGCCTCGAACTGTCTGACGAGGGTGGTTTCCGCCGTCGATCGGGGGGGAACGTGAGCGGTCATGGGCGCCTCACGCGGCCTGAGCCGGGTAATCGCGGTAGCCGTTCTTCTCCAGCTCCAGCGCAAGCTCGGGTCCGCCGCTCGCGACGATGCGGCCCTTGGCCATCACATGCACGACGTCCGGCTTGATGTGGTCGAGAAGCCGCTGATAGTGCGTGATGACGAGGAAGCCGCGGTTGGCGTTGCGGAGCGCGTTGACGCCTTCCGACACGATCCGAAGGGCGTCGATGTCGAGCCCCGAATCGGTCTCGTCCAGCACGCCGTAGCGCGGCTCGAGCAGCGTCATCTGCAGGATCTCGATCCGCTTCTTCTCGCCGCCGGAGAAGCCGACGTTGAGCGGCCGGCGCAGCATCTCCTGGTCGACCTTGAGCCGCTGCGACGCCTCGCGGACGCGGCGCATGAACTCGGGAGTGGTCAAATCGGCCTCGCCGCGGCCGCGGCGCTGGGCGTTGAGCGACGCCTTGAGGAACGTCATCGTGGCCACGCCGGGGATTTCGATCGGATACTGGAACGCGAGGAAAATGCCTTTCCGGGCGCGCTCGTCGGCTTGCAGCTCCAAAAGGTTCTCGCCGTCGAGCAGCACTTCGCCCGCCGTCACTTCATAGCCCGGCTTGCCGGCGATGACATAGGAGAGCGTCGACTTGCCGGAGCCGTTCGGCCCCATGATCGCGGCGACCTCGCCGGGATTCACCTTGAGGCTCAGCCCGTCGAGGATGGCTTTGCCGTGGACGGAAACGTGGAGGTTCTTGATTTCGAGCATCGAAGGGCGCGCCTTATTTCTGGATGGCTGTCGGAGCGGGACGGAGGGGGCCGGGCGTCATCCGACGCTTCCCTCGAGGCTGATGGCGATCAGCTTCTGCGCCTCGACCGCAAACTCCATCGGCAACTGCTGCAGGACGTCGCGGACGAATCCGTTGACGATCAGCGCGGTCGCTTCCTCGGGCGACAGTCCTCTCTGCTGGCAATAGAAAAGCTGGTCCTCCGAAACCTTGGACGTCGTCGCCTCGTGCTCGATGACCGCCGAGGCGTTCTTCGCCTCGATGTAGGGCACGGTATGCGCGCCGCATTCGGAACCGATCAGCAGCGAATCGCAGTTGGTGAAGTTGCGCGCGCCGGTCGCGAGGCGGTGTGCCGACACCTGGCCGCGATAGGTGTTCTGCGACTTTCCGGCCGACACGCCCTTGGAGATGATTCGGCTCGTCGTGTTGCGGCCGAGGTGGATCATTTTGGTGCCGCTGTCGACCTGCTGGCGGCCGTTCGAGATGGCGATCGAGTAGAACTCGCCGCGCGAGGCTTCGCCGCGCAGGATGCAGGACGGGTACTTCCAGGTGATCGCCGAGCCGGTCTCGACCTGGGTCCACGAGATCTTCGAGCGCGCGCCGCGGCAGTCGCCGCGCTTGGTGACGAAATTGTAGATGCCGCCGCGCCCCTCGGCGTCGCCGGGGTACCAGTTCTGCACGGTCGAGTACTTGATCTCGGCGTCGTCAAGCGTGACGAGCTCGACCACCGCCGCGTGAAGCTGGTTCTCGTCGCGCTTCGGCGCGGTGCAGCCTTCGAGATAGCTGACGTAGGAACCCTTGTCGGCGATGATCAGCGTACGCTCGAACTGGCCGGTGTTCTTCTCGTTGATGCGGAAATAGGTCGAAAGCTCCATCGGGCAGCGCACGCCCGGCGGCACGTAGACGAACGAGCCGTCGGAGAACACCGCGGAATTGAGGGTGGCGTAGAAGTTGTCCGTCGCCGGCACGACCGTGCCGAGATAGCGCCGGACGAGGTCCGGATGATTGTGAACCGCCTCGGAAAACGAGCAGAAGATGACGCCGGCCTTGCCGAGCTCGGCCTTGAAGGTCGTGGCGACAGAGACCGAATCAAACACCGCGTCGACGGCGACTCTCGGCCGCTCGACCCCGGCGAGGATCTCCTGCTCGACCAGCGGAATGCCGAGCTTCTCATAGGTGCGCAGAAGCTCGGGGTCGACCTCGTCGAGCGACTTCGGCCCGGCCGCGGTCTTGGGGGCGGCGAAATAGTAGAGGTCCTGAAAGTCGATCGGGGGATAGTCGACGCGCGCCCACTTCGGCTCGTCGATCGTCAGCCAGCGTCGATAGGCCTCGAGCCGCCAAGCGAGCAGCCACTCGGGCTCTTCCTTCTTGGCCGAGATGAACCGGACGATATCTTCGTTGAGCCCCTTGGGGGCCATGTCGGATTCGATCGCGCTGACGAATCCGTATTTATAAGCATCGACGTCGATCGAGCGAACGCGATCGACCGTCTCCTGGACAGCCGCCATATCCGACTTCTCCTCGCCTTGGCGGTTTCAAGGACCGCCGGTGGGGGTCTACATCCGCCCTGTCCGGATGGCGTCGGACAAGACATAAACAATATGGTCCGATCGGCGGGCATTTGCAAATGGGCCGTTCGTATCCTCGGCGGGCCTGTTCACGCTTTTTTTGACATCTATATTACGCTTATATCGAAGCCCTGATCTCCGGGACGCCCCCGATCAGCCGGGCGAACTGGCGCATGCGCGATTGCAGGCGTTCGCTGCTGAGCGGGGCGAGGTCGGCGGGAAGCTCGAGCACGACATGCCCCTTCTCGCACACCATCGGCGCTCGTGGCAGCACGCCCGGCATGGCGGCCGAGATGTTGTAGGCCACCCGCATGGCGGCGCCGAGAATGCGCGCCCGGTCGAGCTGGCGCGCGCTGACCAGGGAACGCGACTGGGGCGTGACGAAATCTTCGTTCGAGAGATGGCGATAGGCGGCGGCGAGCGCCAAAAACGCGCGCGCCGGATGGTCGACCCCGATGAAGGCCGAATTGGCGACGAGGTCGTAGGCCTGGGTTCCGCGATAATCGGGATGCGCGCGCCAGGAGATGTCGGAGAGCAGGCAGGCGGCGTGACGCAGGCGCCGGTCCTCGTCGTCCTCCTCCAGATGCGAGGACGCCAGGAGCCGCGTCGTCCAGTCGAACAGGTCCTCGCCATGCTCCGGCGCCCGCGAGCGCAGGCGGTTGAACTCGCGGGCCGAGACGATGAGCGGGTCCTTCGCCTGGATCTCCGGAGGAAGCTGGGAATAGAGCAGGCCTTCGCGCACCCCGAGCGCCGAGACGACGATCTCCTTCGGCGGGGCGACCCTTATGATCTCCTCCAGCACCGCCGCGCCGTAGGCGAGCAGCGGGCGGCGCGCGGCGGAGACGGATTCGATCGCCAACAGGGCGTCGACCTCGATCCGTTCCACGAGCCGCGCGAATTCGACCGCGTCGGCGGTCGGAATCACATAATTGTGCATTACGTTCATAGGGTACTGGCGCTGGCGCATGTGGAGCCGCGCGAGCGCGCGCCAAGTGCCCCCGACCGCGTAGAAAGTGCGCCCGGCGAGACCCTGCAACGTCTTCACGCCCGCGAGCGTTTCCCGGACGATCTTCGCCGCCTTCTTCGGCGACCGTTCGGACAGATCCATCAGCGACAGGCCGCCGAGCGGCAGCGTGAGGCCAGCATTTGCGGTCCCGTCCCGGACGTCGGTCAATTCGAGCGAGCCGCCGCCGAGGTCGCCCACGACGCCGTCGGCGCCGTGAATGGCGCTCGCGACGCCGAGCGCCGCCAGACGCGCCTCCTGCGCGCCGCTGAGCAGGGTGATCTCGCAGCCGATGGCGCGCTGGGCCAAGGCGAGGAATTTCGGGCCGTTCGCCGCGTCGCGCACGGCCGCCGTCGCAAGGCCGCGGACGTCGCCGATCCGCATGGTGTCGCACAGAACCCGGAACCGCTGCAACGCGGCGAGGGCCTTCGCGACCGCGTCCTCCGGCAGGAGCCCGGTGGTGGCGACGCCCCGTCCGAGACCGCAGAGGGCCTTTTCGTTGAAGGTCGGGGTCGGCGCGCGCGAATGCGATTCGTAGGCGACGAGCCGGACCGAGTTGGAGCCGATGTCCACGATCGCGACCGGCGTCCCGGGAAGCCGGCCCTGCGCTACACTGTCCGACATCGACGACCCCGGCGGCGTACTGCCGCTTGAACGGGCGTCGTTTATCAGGCGCGCCCGCGCGGCGCCACCGGGAGTTCGTTCAGCGCCTGTCCGCGCCCGGAAAGGCTCGGATTCGTCTGAAAGAACTTGTGGGCGTTGAACGGCTCCTCGCCCTCGCCGCGGACGATCCGGACGCTCGTTCCATCGGGCAGGATGCGGAAGCTCTGCTCGTTGTCTCTCAGATTGGCTTCCATGATCTGGTCGAGCACCTGCTCGTGCACGGTCGGGTTGAGCAGGGGAACGAGCGCTTCGACGCGCCGGTCTAGGTTGCGCTGCATGAGGTCGGCCGAAGAGATGAACACTTTCGCTTTCGGATGCGGCAGGCCATGGCCGCAGCCGAAAGCGTAGATCCGGGCATGCTCCAGGAACCGGCCGACGATCGACTTCACCCGAATGTTCTCGGACAAACCCGGGACTCCGGGCCTGAGGCAGCAGATGCCGCGCGCCACGATGTCGATCTGAACCCCGGCTAGGCTGGCGCCATAGAGCGCGTCGATGATCTCCGGATCGACCAGCGCGTTGCATTTGAGCCAGATCGTGGCCTGCTTGCCGCTCGCGGCATGGCCGACCTCGTCGGCGATGCAGCGCAGGAGCGTCGTCTTCAGCGTAATCGGCGAGATCGCCATCTGCTCGAGCCCGTCCGGCTCGGCGTAGCCGGTGATGAAGTTGAAGATCCGGGCGACGTCGCGGCCGATCGCCGGCTCCGCCGTGAACAGCGAAATATCGGTGTAGATTTTCGCCGTCACCGGGTGATAGTTGCCAGTCCCCAGGTGACAGTAGTTGACCAGCGTCCCGCCCTCGCGGCGCACCACCATCGACAGCTTGGCGTGAGTCTTGAGCTCGATGAAGCCGTAGACGACCTGCGCGCCTGCGCGCTCGAGATCGCGCGCCCAGCGGATGTTGGCCTCCTCGTCGAATCGCGCCTTCAGCTCGACGAGCGCCGTCACCGACTTGCCCAGCTCGGCCGCCTCGACCAGCGCCCGCACGATCGGGCTGTCGGCCGAGGTGCGATAGAGCGTCTGCTTGATCGCGACGACGTTCGGGTCGTGCGCCGCCTGATTCAGGAACTGAACCACGACGTCGAACGATTCGTAGGGGTGATGGACCACCATGTCCTTCTGGCGGATGGCGGCGAAGCAGTCCCCGCCATGCTCCTTCACCCGCTCGGGAAACCTCGGGTTGTAGGGCGGAAACTTCAGCTCGGGCCGGTCGATCGCGACCAGTTGCGACAGCTCGTTGAGCGCGAGCATGCCCTCGACGAGGACGATTCCCGACGGCACGACGTCGACGTCGCCGGCGACGAAGGCGCGCAGCGACTCCGGCATGCTGGCCTCGATCTCGAGCCTTATGACCGAGCCGCGCCGCCTGCGCTTGAGCGCGCTCTCGTAGAGGCGGACGAGGTCCTCCGCCTCCTCCTCGACCTCGATGTCGCTGTCGCGGATGACGCGGAACGCCCCTTCCCCGAGCACCTCGAATCCGGGAAACAGGAGCCCGATGAAGGCGACGATCATCCGGTCGAGCGAGACGTAGCGCGCGGTGACGCCGAGGGGCGCGTCCGGCAGGCGCACGAACCGCTCGACGCTGCTCGGAATGCGCACGAGCGAGCTCAACGTCCGCCCGTCCTGGGGATTGAGCAGCTCGAGCGCCAGCGTGAACCCGAGATTGGGGATGAACGGGAACGGATGGGCCGGGTCGATGGCGAGCGGCGTCAGAATCGGAAAGACATGGCTCAGAAAATGCTCCTGCAGCCAGTCGCGCTCCTTTCGGGTGAGGTCCGCGACGTCGAGGATGACGACGCCGGCCGCGGCCAGCTCCTTGCGCAACGTCCGCCATCGATCCTGCTGCGACGCCACCAGGGTCGCGACCCGCTCGCCGATGCGCTCGAGCTGCTCGGCCGGCGTCAGGCCGTCCTCCGAAATCTCGACGATGTCGGAAAGCACCTGCCCGACCAAGCCGGCCACCCGGACCATGAAGAATTCATCGAGGTTGTTGGCGGAAATCGACAGGAACCGCAACCGCTCGAGCAGCGGATGGTTCGGGTTCGCCGCCTCTTCCAGCACGCGCCGGTTGAATTCGAGCCAAGACAGCTCGCGATTGATGAAGCGGTCCGGAGAGGCCGACAACGGCGAGGACTTCGCCGGCTCGGGCAGCGCCTCGGCCGGTTCCAACGCGATCGCCTCTGCCGCAACGCCCTTCGCCACCGAAATCTCCGACATTCGAACGAGCGAATTGTGAATCAAATCGCGCGCCGCGCCAAGCCTTAATCGGAACTTCTTTCTTCGAGTATAAGGACTTGATTTCGTTCATGATGATCGGTTCCCAAGCCGAGGCCGGCTGCGGGCGATCGGGAATCCCGGGAGATCGAAGGCCTTTTGTGGGATGGGGGCCGGGCGGGCGAGGATGGCGAAGGGCGGCTCACGGTGTACGCCGTCAACTCGGAGTCGCGCGCCGGGACGGCAGGATCGGCGAGCACGATCTGGACACTGTGGACCGCGGCGGCTCTTCTCTCCAGCCCTCGGAGTCCCCACTGACGCAACGGCCTGGGAAAGCGATTGCGGCGCGGCCCGGTTCGCGCTAGCTTCGCCTCAAAGGTAAAAGATCATTTACGCGAAGCTGCGGACGGATCGCCGGCAGCCGAATCTGGTGAGCCGAGCGCAAGTCGCTCGCCTCGGCGCAAGATTGCGGGTCTGGCGCCGATCGACGCCTTCCATTGCGCCTGACGATCTCGAGCGCCCGCGCGACGAACGAAGGAAAGCCGGCGCGGATTTGACCGCGCGCCGAAACGACGCCTGAACGGGGCGACACACCATCAAGCCCGAGAAGCGCCAAAGCAATGGCGCCACGCACCGACCCAAGGAGGAACACGATGCCTGTCGCTCCCACCTATCCCGGCGTTTATGTTCAGGAAATTCCCAGCGGCGTCCACGCGGTCACCGGCGTCGCGACGTCCATCACCGCCTTCGTCGGACGGGCGGCGCGCGGCCCCGAGGACACGCCGGTCACGCTGAACAGCTACGGCGATTTCGAGCGAATCTTCGGCGGCCTGTGGACCGGCGGCAATCTCGGCTACGCCGTGCGCGACTTCTTCCTCAACGGCGGCGGCCAAGCCATCGTCGTGCGCGTCTTCAATGCGGATTCGAGCGCCGGCGCCAAGCCGGCGAACGCGGCCGTGACCGTCGGCAATTTCACCTTTGCCGCCGCCAGCAAGGGCGCCTGGGGCGCCAATCTCCGCGCGTCGATCGACACCAATGTCTCGGCCGACGTCGCCGCCGGGTACGGACTGACCGCCGCCGACCTGTTCAATCTGTCCGTTCGCGAGGTCGACGCCCAGGGGCAGATCCTCAATCGGGAGCTGCACCGCAATCTGAGCGTGAAGGACAGTCCGCGCCGGGTGGACAAGGTGCTCGCCGCCCAATCGAGCCTCATGCAATGGAACGGCGGCTGGCCGCCGGCGGCCCTGCCCGCCATAGCGGCCGGCGACGACGCCGTGACCGCCGCCCAGGCCGCGCTCGCCGCGGCCAAGGCGGAGAATCCCGCCGTTCCCGCCGATGTGGCCAAGGCCCAGGCCGCGCTCGACGCCGCCAACGCCGCCGTCGCCGCCTCCGACGGCCTGGCGCTGACGGCGGCCGCCAATTTCCTGCCGGCCAACGGGCAGGCCAACAAGAAGGGGCTCTTCGCGCTGGAGAAGGCGGATTTGTTCAATCTGCTCGTCATCCCGCCCTATACGGCCTCCAACGACGTGGAGACGTCGCTGGTCGCCGCCGCCGCCGCCTATTGCGAGCGGCGCCGCGCTATTCTGCTGGTCGATCCGCCGAGCAGCTGGACGAGCAAGGATACGGCCAAGACCCAATTCACGGATACGGCCACCGACTGGATCGGCGCGCGCAGCCGCAATGCGGCGCTGTTCTTCCCCCGGCTGCGCAAGGCCGATCCGCTGCGCGACAATCAGATCAACGATTTCGCGCCCAGCGGCGCGGTCGCGGGGCTGATCGCGGCGACCGACGCGGCGCGCGGCGTGTGGAAGGCCGCCGCTGGCGTCCAGGCCAGCGTGGCCGGCGCGCAGTCGCTGACCGTTCCGCTGACCGACGCGGAGAACGGCGAGCTCAATCCGCTCGGGATCAACGCCATACGCGCCTTCCCGGTGGCGGGAACGGTGGTCTGGGGCGCGCGCACCCTGCGCGGGGCGGACCAGCTCGCCGACGACTACAAATATCTCCCGGTTCGCCGCACCGCGCTCTATATCGAGGAGAGCCTGTACCGCGGGCTGCAATGGGCGGTGTTCGAGCCCAACGACGAGCCGCTCTGGGCGCAGATCCGCCTCAACGTCACCTCGTTCATGCAGACCCTGTTCCGTCAGGGCGCCTTCCAGGGCGCGAGCCCGCGCGAAGCCTATTTCGTCAAATGCGACGGCGAAAGCACCACGCAGGCCGACATCAACCTGGGCGTCGTCAATGTCGTCGTCGGGTTCGCCCCGCTCAAGCCGGCGGAATTCATCATCATCAGCGTGCAACAAATCGCCGGCCAGCTGGCGGCCTGAAAAAAATGAGGGAGGGAGGACGCCATGGCCTCGTTCAGCGTCAATGCGCAACGCTTCGATCCTTACAAGAATTTCAAGTTCCGCGTGAAATGGGACGGCAAGTATGTCGCCGGCGTGAGCAAGGTTTCCGCGCTCAAGCGAACCACCGAGGTGATCAAGCATCGCGAGGGCGGCGACCCGTCGAGCTCGCGCAAATCGCCCGGCCGATCCGAATACGAGGCCATCACCCTCGAACGCGGCGTCACGCACGACAAGGATTTCGAGCAATGGTCCAACAAGGTGTGGAACTTCGGCGCGGGCCTCGGCAAGGAGGTCTCGCTGAAGGATTTCCGCAAGGACATTATCATCGAGGTCTATAACGAGGCCGGCCAGCTCGCCTTGGCCTACAAGGTCTATCGCGCCTGGGTTTCGGAATTCCAGCCGGCGGGCGATCTCGACGCCAACGCCAACGCCGTCCTGCTGCAGCATATCAAGATCGAGAACGAGGGCTGGGAGCGCGACACCAGCGTTCCCGAACCCTCCGAGCCGAGCTTCGTCGAGCCGGCCTGATCGGGCCGTTCGCGATTTGACGCGTGAACCGCGGGTGGGAGGCCGGAGCCATGACGGGCGAGGGAGCGTCGGCGCCGTCAGACGCGCGTCTTCTCGATGTCTGCGACGCGGGCCGAGCGGTCTCGCCCGGCGAGCGCGGCCTCATGCTGCTGCTGTTCGCCCGTCCCGACCTTTCCCGCGAGGCCGCGCGCGACCTGCCGGTGGGCGCCCGCGACGCCGCGCTCACCGAACATTTCATTCGCCGCTACGGACCGCGCGCGGAAGCCGTCGCCGATTGCCCGCGATGCGTCGAGAAGCTGGAGCTCGACGCGCCGCTCGAAGAATTCGTCGCGCAGGCTCCGGCCTCCCCGGCCTCCCAGCCGGCGGAATTCGCCGTCAACGGCCGCATCGTCGCGATGCGGACGCCGACCGCCGGCGACCTCGCCGCGCTGGGCCGTCTCCTGAGCGCGGACGAAGCCGCCGAGGCGCAATCGGCGCTGCTGCGCCGCTGCTTGGTTTCCGGCGGCCCGCTGCGCGGCGAGGAGGAGGCGGAAGCCGCCGAAAAACTCGCCGAAATCGTCGCCGAGCGCGATCCGCTGGCGAACATCACGCTCGATCTGGCCTGCCCGGCCTGCGGCGCGCGATGGAGCGCCGGCTTCGACATCGTCGAATTTCTGTGGCGCCGGCTGGAGACCTCGGCGGCGGCGCTGATGCGCGACATCCACTGCATCGCTCGCGCCTACGGCTGGAACGAAGGGGAGATCCTCGCCCTGCCGCCGGCGCGGCGGCGGC
>CAIZGR010000073.1 GCA_903932535.1 uncultured Hyphomicrobiales bacterium
GATCCCGCCCGCCATCGCCATCTCGGCGAGCGCCACGCCGAGCCCGCCGTCGCTGAGGTCCTGCACGCCGGCGACGCGGCCGGAGGCGATCAGCTCCCGGACGAACTCCCCGTTCCGCCTTTCGGCGCCGAGATCGACCGGCGGCGGCGCGCCCTCGTCGCGGCCCGCGACCACGGCGAGCCAGGCGGAGCGGCCGAGCCAGCCGGGCGCCCCGCCGATCAGCAGGATGTCGTGGCCCGCGGCCTTGAACGAGGGCGAGGCGGTCTTCGTCACGTCGCCGACGAGTCCGACCCCGCCGATGGCCGGCGTCGGCGGGATGCCGACCCCCATCGTCTCGTTGTAGAGCGACACGTTGCCCGACACGATCGGGAAGTCGAGCGCGCGCGCCGCGTCGGCGATGCCGGCGATGCAGCCGACGAGCTGGCCCATCGCGTGCGGCTTCTCCGGGTTGCCGAAGTTGAGATTGTCGGTGAGCGCGAGCGGCTTCGCCCCGACGGCGACGAGGTTGCGCCACGCCTCCGCCACCGCCTGCTTCGCCCCCTCGCGCGGATCGGCCTCGCAATAGCGCTCGGTGCAGTCGGTGGTGAGCGCGAGCCCCTTCGGCCCGTCGCCGAGGCGGATGACGGCCGCGCCCCCGCCCGGCCCCTGCGCGGTGTTGCCCAGGATGAGCGAGTCGTACTGCTCGTAGACCCAGCGCTTCGAGCCGAGATTGGGCGAGCCGAGCAGCTTCAGCAGCGCCGCGCCGGCCGGCATCGGCGGGACGATGGCGGCGGAATCGACGACGGGCGAAGGCGCGGTCGGCGTCCACGGCCGGTCGTAGAGGGGCGCCTCGTCGCCGAGCTCCTTGATCGGCAGGTCGTCCTTGACCTGCCCTTCATGCCGGATGACGAAGCGCTTCGTGTCGGTGGTCCGGCCGATGACGGCGAAGTCGAGCCCCCATTTGCGGAAGATGGTCTCGGCTTCGGCCCGCTTCTCGGGCTTCAGCACCATCAGCATCCGCTCCTGGCTCTCGGACAACAGCATCTCGTAGGCGGTCATGGCCGTCTCGCGGCAGGGCACGGCGTCGAGGTCGAGGTCGACCCCGAGGTTGCCCTTGGCCCCCATCTCGACCGCCGAGGAGGTGAGGCCCGCCGCGCCCATGTCCTGGATCGCCACCACCGCGCCCGAGGCCATCAGCTCGAGGCAGGCCTCCAGCAGCAGCTTCTCGGCGAACGGGTCCCCCACCTGCACGGTCGGCCGCTTCTCCTCGGCGTCGGCCTCGAAGGCGGCCGAGGCCATGCTCGCGCCGTGGATGCCGTCGCGGCCGGTCTTGGAGCCCAGGTAGACGATCGGATTGCCGACCCCGGTCGCAGCCGAGTAGAACAGCCCGTCCGCCCGCGCGACGCCCACCGCCATGGCGTTGACCAGGATGTTGCCGTCGTAGCGGCTGTCGAAGCCGACCGCGCCGCCGACCGTCGGCACCCCGAAGGAATTGCCGTAGCCGCCGACGCCCGCCACGACGCCCGCCACCAGATGCCGGGTCTTGGGATGGCCGGGCGAGCCGAAGCGCAGCAGGTTGAGGCAGGCGACGGGGCGCGCGCCCATGGTGAACACGTCGCGCAGGATGCCGCCGACCCCCGTCGCCGCGCCCTGGTAGGGCTCGATGTAGGAGGGGTGGTTGTGCGACTCCATCTTGAAGACGCAGACGTCGCCGTCGCCGATGTCGATCACGCCGGCGTTCTCGCCCGGCCCCTGGATCACCCACGGCGCCTTGGTCGGCAGGCCCTTGAGGTGCAGGCGGGAGGACTTGTACGAGCAGTGCTCGTTCCACATCGCCGAGACGATGCCCAGCTCGGTGAAGGTCGGCGTGCGGCCGATCAGGGCGACGAACCGGGCGTATTCGCCGGCCTTCAGCCCATGCGCGATGGCGAGCGCCTCGTCGACCTTCGGCTCGTGTCCGCTCAACGTCCCGCCTCGCTCGCGTCGGAAATTCCGCTTCGCCAATAGCCCCGCTGGGCTGCGACCACAAGCCGCCGCGACCGGGGCGGTGCTGGTGACGCGGTCGTTGACCTACGTCATGCACACATCGCGACCCCGCATGAACACAGCCGGCGCCGCGCCTCCTCCCCCCTTGTGGGGGAGGACCGAGGAGGGGGGTCGCGCCGAACTTCGACGATTAGCCGCTTTGCAGCCGCCAAACTGGAAGGTCGGCGCGACCCCCCACCCTGTCCCGCCCCCACAAGAGCCTGCGCCCGGGCGCGCGCAAGCGCGGCCCGGGTGGGGGCGGGGACGCTGGTCGTCGCTCGAAGTTCCGCCGGCCAGAAGATGTGTGCATGCCGTAGGTCGTTGCCCGCGTCCGGCCGCGCTCGGCGAGCGCGGTGACAGGGATGCGGTGACGCTCGCCTTGATTTCCATCGCTTTCTATCGAGATCGTCGACAGCGTGAAGAAGGCAAGTCACTGTATTTTTCAGCGATTTCATGTGCATAACAAAATCGCGCCGGGGCTTCGCCCCGGACCCCAGATATTAAAGACATAAAGAAATAGGATTTAAAGCGTCCTGGAGAGACGGAAGCCGACATCGACGACCCTGCCGGGGACGTCCCAGTAGCGGATCGCCGAACGCAGGTTCCCGGGAACGTAGTTCCAAGAGCCGCCGCGCTGGGCGCGCCTGGGCGAATCACCGTTATTTTTTTGTTTATTCTGCTTCCGATCAAGAGGGCGACCGAAGGGACGCCCATCCTCGGGCAAATCGGCCAGCTTGCCCGTCCATGCGTCCGCGCACCATTCCCAAACATTGCCCGTCGTGTCGTGCAGACCGAAATCGTTCGGCGCATACGAGCCGACAGGCGACGTGCGCCCGCCCTCGAACGAACTCGCGCCGTTGGCGCGCGCAGCGTCCCAGGCGTCGCCCCACCACCAGCGCGTCGTCGTGCCCGCCCGGCAGGCCCATTCCCATTGCGCCTCGCTCGGCAGTCCGTACGCCTCCACCCCGAGCCGCGCGTTCAGCCAGTCCGCATAGGCGTTCGCGTCATCCCAACTCACATTGATGACCGGCCGCCGCTCCCGGCCCCAACCCGCGTCTTTCGGCCGCTCGCGCTTGGTCGCGTCGCAGAACAGATCGTACTCCTCGAACGTCACCGGATACCGGCCGAGCCCGAACCGCCGCGCAATCCGCATCCGACGCTTCGGCTTCTCGAACTCAAAGGCCTCGCCGTCGTCCTTGTCCGACCCCATGTCGAACGCCCCGGACGGAATCACCACCATCTCCGGCGCCCACGGCGCCTCGCGAAACCGCGCAAGATCGCGCAGACGCGTGGGGGCGACCTTGCGCCGTGCGCCCGCCGGCCGCGTCAGGTCGCCCTTCAGCCACGCGTCGAAATCGGCCGCCTCGCGCAGCGCGGCGGTAGAGACGTCGGCGAGGTCGAACACCGCGCCGGCGATGCGGGCGTTCTTGAAGGTCGAGCGGCCGAGATAGCAGCCCGTAAAGTCGTAGCCCCGAACGTCGTCGTCGTCGAAGCGACAATCCTCGAGGTCGCCAAAGCGAAGGTCTCGACTCGGATCGAGACCGGCGACCGCAACCAATCTGCTGATTGCATCCGACTTCTCGATGTCGATCCTCTGGAGACGCTCCAGATACTCGTCGTACGACAGACGCGGGTTGAAGACCGTGTTCATGACGCTTAGCTGTCCTTGACCTGGTAGGTCTTCCTGAACACTTCGATGTCGACGGCTTCGCATGGAATCCGCAGGTTCCATTTCTTGAGGAGCGCGCGAAGTTTCTGCCGATTCAAGCGGGCGTTCGGGCGCGCGTCCGAGACTGCTGCGTCATCGCGCAGTTGGCTCACAAACCGTTCTGCCGGGACGCGAACGCTCACCTGAAATCTGTCGCCGATCCCGGAGCCGCGGAATTCCCCCATTTCCACGGGAGGCGCGTGCAGCCCGTTCAGGCGTAGAAGTTTGCGCTCCCTGGTCCAGAAAACGGCGTTGACCGAATCCGGCGTCCCATCCCTGTAGAGAAGCGCGGCTTCTGTCCACGGCGTGCCCCCCGCCTTGTCAGCCGGAAAGTTCGCGGCGAATCTGCCCCGACAGCCGTCCGCGACGGTCAGAGAGACATGGACCTGAGTAACCCCAAGCTCACAGTCATCACTTTCGTCGTCATCGGTCGGCCGAACGTTGACGATGACATCAAGGATGATATCGTCGTTCTCTTGCAAAGCAGGGTGATTGATTCTGTCGCGTCGTCCCTCCCACCGGGATTGATCGAGAGCCGCGGCTATGTATTGCCGCCCTCCGGCCAACGTCTCCACGTCTCTTACGACGACGTATGGCCGGTCGTCTCCATCGACCGCACCCGCGTCTGCGCTCTCTTGCTGCTCCGCCTGCTTTCTGGCGAGAAACGCCGCCGCTTTATCCTTTCGATCGGGTGACGTCGGCGTGAGGTGCGGTCGGCGATCGCGCCATTCCTCCCACGCTAAATTGCCGCCGAGGGCCGCCGCCAGCTTGGCCTCCTTGTCCGCCGGCACCTTCGGATATTGGGTGGGCCTGTCCTCCCGAATCCACTCGTTGATGATTTTCCGGTCGATACCGGTCTGGCGCGCAAGCCATGCGGCTGTAGCGTTGTGGTCCCGAATTTTCTCCCTCAACTCGTGCACGTAATTTTCCGGCATGTTTGCTGTCCGGTCGGCGCGGCTCGGCGCGAGGTTTCGGAGCCCAAGTTAACAGGAGAACCTACCTCACGCACCCGCCATTTTCCAACGGATGCCGACACGGCCCGACGGATCGACGCCAAGAGACGGGTCTCGTTGGAATCCGCGGCCTCCTCCAAGGCCTTGGCGGTTCGGACTGTTGGAACGCGCCGGAACACATTGGTTCCAATCCGTGTCCCGGCCCATATGAATAGCGACCGTTCTCTCGATTTTGGAGCAACGGTCGTGCTTCTCGTCACCCTCGCCGCCCTCGCCCGCGCCCTCGCCGCCCACGGCCTCAGCCTGCCGCTGGAAGCCGTCATCGCCGCCCGCCTTTCCGCCCTGCCGCCGCAGGCCTGCGGTCCGATCGCGGTGATCCTCGCCGTGATCGTCGTGGAGGCGGTCTGGCTGCTGGTGGAGAGGTGGCGGAACGGAGAATGACCGCCCGATCCGGAGGCGCGAGAGACGGCAAGCGCCCGCTGCGCCGTCGTGATAGTCTGCGCGCTCACTCGTGGGAGCCGCCGATGCAGATCGCTGTCGTGAAAGCCGCGTTCGACGACGAAGCGGGCGTCTGGTGGGTCGAGCACTCCGATATCGACGGGCTCCATGTCGAAGGCGAAACCTTCGAGGCCTTCCGTCAAAACGTCGCCGCTGCGACGGCCGACCTCGTTCTCGGCGAAGATCGCGGGGCCGAAGACATTCACATCGAGATCGTCGCGCATGTGTCGGTGCGCGCCCGCGCGGCGGCGTGAACGACTTCGGCAAGCCCGTACGCCTCATTCCGACGGAGGGGTGCGCCCCGACCTGCGGCGCGGCGAAGGCGATCACGAGATCTGGACGACCCGCGACGGCAAACGGCTCGTCGTCCCCGTTCACATCAAGTCTCGCCACACCGCGAACGGCATTCTGAAAGACGCCGGGCTGCCGAAGGCGTTTTGACCGGCGCGGCGCTGCGGTTGGGATTTCGTCGCGGGGATGACCCCGCGCCGAACTTGCGATACTTTCCGGCCCGTCCACGCCGCCCCGAAGCCGCAGAGGAGCCGATGGAGAACCCTTTCCCCCGCTACTGGATGTGGTCGGAGGCGATCGCGATGCTCGCGCGCGCCGAGCGCATGCACCAGCAGTTCGTCCGCCCGGCCGGCGCGCTCGCGCCGGGACGGCGCCCAATCACGGAAGAGCTATCATGTCCAACAGCAGCGCCTCGGCCGCCCCCGACAGGCCCATTTGGAAGGGCGTGGGCTTTCAGATCGTCGTCGCAATGGCGCTCGGCGCGGTCCTCGGGCTCCTCTTTCCCTCCGTCGCCGTGCAGTTCAAGATTCTCGGCGATATTTTCCTGCGGCTGGTCAAGACGGCGACCGCGCCGCTCGTGTTTCTGTGCATCGCCACCGGCATCGTCTCGGCCGGCGACTTCCGGCGCGTCGGCCGGGTCGGCGTGATAGCGCTGCTTTACTTCGGGGTTCTTTCGACCCTCGCCCTGGTCCTCGGGCTGGCTGCGGCGAACCTGCTCGGCGTCGGGCGCGGCATGGGCGCCGCGGTCGCGGCCGCGCACGCGGCGAGGCCGCCGGCGCCGTCCGCGCAGGACTTCGTCCTGAACGTCTTCCCGGACAGCTTCATCGGCGCTTTCGCCAACGGCGACCTTTTGCAGGTGCTGGTGATCGGAATCCTCTGCGGGGCTGCGATCCTGCGGCTCGGCCCCGACAGGCGGGCGCCGGTGGAGCGCGGGCTGAACCGCGTCTGCGGCGTGCTGTTCGAGCTCATTCATGTCGTCATGGCGCTCGCGCCGGTCGGCGCCTTCGGCACGGTCGCCTACGCGGTCGGCGCCAGCGGCTCGACCGTGATCTGGTCGGTGCTGCACCTCGTGCTGGCGTTCTACGCCGTCGTCGCGCTGTTCGTCGTCGTCGTGCTCGGGGGGGTCTGCGCGGCCTGCGGGCTCAACCTGTTCCGGCTCATGCGCGACATCCGGGAGGACATCGCCATCGTCCTCGGCACCGCCTCGTCCAGCAGCGTGCTGCCGCGGCTGCTGGAGAAGCTGCCGCGCCTGGGCGCCTCGAACGAGAGCGTCGGCCTCGTGCTGCCGGCCGGCTACGCCTTCAATCAGGGCGGGACCTGTCTTTACATGTCTATGGCGGTTGTCTTTCTGGCCAACGCCTATGGCGCGCCGCTCGACATCGGCCAGCAGATCGGCGTTCTCGGCGTCATGATGCTGACCACCAAGGGCGTCGCGACGGTGTCCGGCGGCGCCCTCGTGATGCTCGCCGCGACGGTTTCGGCGAGCGGCGCGCTGCCGGCGGAAGGACTACCGATCCTGTTCGGCGCGCACCGCTTCCTGTCCGTCGGCATCGCCACCTGCAACGTCATCGGCGCCAGCGTGGCCGCCGTGGTCGTCGCGAAGCTCAGCGGGGAGTTCGACGCGGGCCGGCCGCGCGCGGCCGATCTTTTCGAGAGGCTCGGGCCGGTCGACGGACCGGCTTCCTGACACGCGGCAGGAGGGCCGATCAAGGCGTCGGCGGCCGCTTTACGCAACGTCGCCACGATGTTAACGCTATTCCGCCCACAAGGCCGAAGGGGGGGACCTGCCCCGGCCACAGAAACCCGCATCGGAGACACGACATGAGCAAGTCCATCGCAGGCATTGGCGCGACGCTGGCCGTCGCCGGGTTCGGCTTCGTGGCCGGCGCCGCGCGCGCCGAAACCTATAGCTGGAACTGGTCTCCTAGCGATGGCGACTCGACGACCGGCAGCGGCGCGTTCGACGAGTCGGGCGGCGTAATCACGTCATTCACAGGGACGTTCGGCGGAGAAGCGATCACCGCCCTGCTGCCGGTCAACAGTTACTATGGAAATGACAACGAGTACCCGCTCAACAGCGGTGTGGCGTTCTCGATCGCCGCCCCGTACCAGGGCGGTACGGACTTCTTTCTTTATACAGGTACAGGGTATAATGGTAATAGTGTCGGTTACGGCACCTTCACGGCGTCCCCGGCGGTCGCGGTGC
>CAIZGR010000074.1 GCA_903932535.1 uncultured Hyphomicrobiales bacterium
GGTCGCCTTCGGCCTCTGCTTTCCGATCATCAGCTACCACGCCGAATCCAACATCAACAACGAGCTGATCCTGACCAGCCGCTGGCCGCTGTCGCTCGGCGTGTCCGCGGTGGTCTTCCTCTTCTTCTTCCTCCGCCAGATGTCGCCGCCGGACTGGCGCGTCTGGTTCGATCGGATCGGCGCGGTCGCAGCCGGCGGCATGGGCGGCGCGCTCGCCGAATCGGCGGCCGAAGGGGAGGGGGTCGCCCCGCCGTCGCGGGCGCGCGCCCGATTCTCGCAGTGGTTCGGACCGTTCGCGCTCGGCGCGGTGGTGCTCTTTCCGCTGATCATGCTGGGGCTTCTGGGGCCGAACGGCTCCCTGAAATGGATCAACAACTACGGCGTCCAGATCATGATTTACGTCATGCTGGGCTGGGGCCTCAACATCGTGGTCGGGCTCGCGGGCCTGCTCGACCTCGGCTATGTCGCTTTCTACGCCGTCGGCGCCTATTCTTATGCGCTGCTCTCGACCACCCTGGGCCTTTCGTTCTGGATCTGCCTGCCGCTCGCCGGCTTGCTCGCCGCGATGTGGGGGGTCATCCTCGGCTTTCCGGTGCTGAGACTGCGGGGCGACTATCTCGCGATCGTGACGCTGGCCTTCGGCGAGATCATCCGCCTCGTCCTCATCAACTGGGTCGACTTCACCAACGGCTATGCGGGAATTTCGGGCATCCCGCACGTCACCTTCTTCGGCATCCCGTTCAACGACGAGGACGACGGCTTCGCGGCGATCTTCCATCTGCCCTTTACGCCGATCTACCGCACTATCTTTCTGTTCTATCTGATTCTCGCGCTTGCGCTCCTCACCAACTTCGTCACGCTGAGGCTCCGTCGCCTGCCGATCGGGCGCGCCTGGGAAGCTCTGCGCGAGGACGAGATCGCCTGCCGTTCGCTGGGCATCAACACCACCACCACCAAGCTCACCGCCTTTGCGCTGGGCGCGATGTTCGCCGGCTTCGCCGGCTCGTTCTTCTCGGTGCGCCAGGGGTTCGTGAGCCCGGAGAGCTTCACCTTCATGGAATCGGCGACGATTCTCGCCATCGTCGTGCTCGGCGGCATGGGCTCGCAACTCGGCGTCGCGATCGCGGCGGCGGTCATGATCGGCGCGCCGGAGCTGATGCGCGAGCTCGACTGGATGAAGCAGATTTTCGGCGAGGATTTCGACCCGACCCAGTACCGGATGCTGCTCTTCGGCGCCGCGATGGTCGCGATGATGATCTGGAAGCCGCGCGGCCTCGTCTCGACCCGTTCGCCCTCGATCTTCCTCAAGGAGCGCAAATCCGTGTCCGGCGATCTCGTCAAGGAAGGGCACGGCTGATGAACTGGATTACCAGCCCGCTGCTCGCCGTCGAGAACCTCACCATGCGGTTCGGCGGCCTCGTCGCGGTCAACGCCTTCTCGTTCACGGTCGGGCGCGGCGACATCACCGCGTTGATCGGGCCGAACGGCGCCGGCAAGACCACGGTGTTCAACTGCGTGACCGGCTTCTACAAGCCGACCGAGGGGCGGCTCGCGCTCGCCCGCGACGGCGTCGTGACGCGCGACGACGTCGAAGCCGTCACCAACGCGAGCGGCCGCCACGGGACGACGCCGAACGGCGCGCTGTTCCTGCTCGAGCGGATGCCGGACTTCGAGATCTCGAGCAAGGCGCGCGTCGCGCGCACCTTTCAGAACATCCGCCTGTTCCAGGGCATGACGGCGCTGGAAAACCTGCTCGTGGCGCACCACAATCCGCTGATGCGGGCGAGCGGCATGACCGTGCTCGGCCTGATCGGCGCGCCGAGCTACCGCCGCCGCGAAGCGCAGGCCATCGAGCACGCCAAATACTGGCTCGACAAGATCGGCTTGATCGACCGGGCCGACGATCCGGCCGGCGAGCTTCCCTACGGCGCCCAGCGCCGGCTCGAGATCGCGCGCGCCATGTGCACCGAACCGGTGCTGCTCTGTCTCGACGAGCCGGCGGCGGGGCTCAATCCCCGCGAATCGGCGGATCTGAGCGCGCTCCTGCGCTCGATCCGCGCCGACCACAAAACCTCCGTGCTGCTGATCGAGCACGACATGTCGGTGGTGATGCAGATTTCCGATCACGTCGTCGTGCTCGACTACGGGGTGAAGATCGCCGACGGCACGCCGGCCGAGGTGCGCGCGGACCCCAAGGTCATCGCCGCCTATCTCGGCGTTGCCGACGAGGAAGAAGTGGAAACCATCGAGAAGGAGCTCGAGCAATGACCGGAGCGAACGCGGGCGCCGCGCCGCTCCTGCAACTGCGCGGCGTCGAGACGTTTTATGGCAAGATCCAGGCGCTCAAGGGCGTCGACATCGACGTCAGGGCTGGCGAGATCGTGACGCTGATCGGGGCGAACGGCGCCGGCAAATCGACGACGATGATGACCATCTTCGGCGCGCCGCGCGCCAAGCGCGGCAAGATCACCTTCGACGGCAAGGACATCACCGGGCTGCCGACCCACATGATCGCCCGGCTGTCGATCGCCCAGTCGCCGGAAGGCCGTCGCATCTTTCCGCGCATGACGGTGTTCGAGAACCTGCAGATGGGCGCCTCGATCAACAAGTTCGCCCATTTCGACGAGGACCTCGACCGCGTCTTCACGCTCTTTCCCCGCCTCAGGGAGCGCGCGCCCCAGCGCGGCGGAACGCTCTCGGGCGGCGAGCAGCAGATGCTGGCGATCGCCCGCGCGCTGATGAGCCGGCCGCGCCTGCTGCTGCTCGACGAGCCCTCGCTCGGCCTTGCGCCGCTGGTGGTCAAGCAGATCTTCGAGGTCATCGGCGACCTCAACAAGCGCGAAGGCCTGACCGTGTTCCTGGTCGAGCAGAACGCCTTTCACGCCTTGAAGCTCGCCCATCGCGGCTATGTGATGGTCAACGGCCTGATCACCATGACCGGCAGCGGGGCCGAGCTTCTCGCCCGGCCGGAGGTGCGCGCGGCCTACCTCGAGGGAGGCCACTGATGGCCGGCGTTCTCTGGTCTGACACCCCCTACGGTCTGCTGACCTTCGTGCTCCTGACGCTCGTGCTCGGCGGCGCGGGCGCTTGGGCGGCAGGACGCGCGCTCGCGCAGACGTGGCGGCCGATGGCGATGATCGCGCTCTACATGCTCTTCCTCACCGCGGGGGTGCGCTTTCTCCACTACGCGCTCTACGGAGAGCCGCTGCTCTCGCTGCAGTTCTTTCTCGTCGCCTACGTATGGGACCTGATGGTCGCGGCGCTCGGGTATCGGTCGATGCGGGCCGCGCAGATGGCGACCCAGTATTCCTGGGCCTACGAACGCGCCGGCCTCAACTGGCGCGCCAAGGGCAAAGCTTGAAGACCCCGGAACCGCCTCGCGATTTTTGGGGTGACTCTTTCGCGGAAACAGGAAAGTATCGCCGCCCGAGGCGGGCTTCGGTTCGCCGGGGCGGCTCTGGGAGGGCCGGGCGCCCCGAACTCATGGGAGTATGATCGCATGCAGAAGTACTGGCTGTCGGGCGTCGCGCTTGCCGCCGCCCTGGCGTTTTCCGGCGCCGCCAGCGCCGACATCAAGATCGGCGTCGCGGGGCCGATCACCGGTCCGAACGCCGCGTTCGGCGCGCAGCTCGTCAACGGCGCGCAGCAGGCCGTCGAGGACATCAACAAGCAGGGCGGCATCCTCGGCGAGAAGCTCGTGCTCGAGCAGGGCGACGACGTGTCGGACCCCAAGCAGGGCGTGTCGGTCGCCAACAAGTTCGTCGGCGACGGCGTCAAGTACGTCATCGGCCACTTCAACTCGGGCGTGACCATTCCGGCTTCCGACGTCTATGCGGAAAACAACATCCTGTTCATCACCCCGTCGGCCACCAACCCCAAGCTGACCGACCGCAAGCTGTGGGACGCCTTCCGCACCTGCGGCCGCGACGACCAGCAGGGTCTGGTGTGGGCGGAACTCGCCCGCGACAAGCTCAAGGGCAAGAAGATCGCCATCGTCCACGACAAGACGACCTACGGCAAGGGCCTCGCCGACGCCGCGCTCGACAACATGCACAAGTTCGGCGTCAAGGAAGTCCTCTACGAAGGCGTCAACACCGGCGAGAAGGACTATTCGGCGGTCGTCTCCAAGATCAAGCAATCGGGCGCCGATTATCTGATGTGGGGCGGCCTCCACACCGAGGGCGGGCTGATCCTGCGCCAGATGCGCGACCAGGGCATGACCACCGTCATGATCTCCGGCGACGGCATCACCGACAACGAGTTCGCCCAGATCGGCGGCCCCGGCGTCGAGGGCACGCTGATGACCTTCGGCCCCGATCCGCGCCACAA
>CAIZGR010000075.1 GCA_903932535.1 uncultured Hyphomicrobiales bacterium
CCCTGTTGCTCGATCGGACGGGCTATCGCGCCATGCTGCGGGAGAGCAGGGCCGAGAACATGGAGCCGAAGCTCGAAAACCTCGGGGAGCTTCTCGACATCGTCGGCGGCTTCCACAGCGCCCGGGAGTTCGTCGACCACGCGGCCCTCGCGACGAACCGCGAAAGGGAAGGGGACGAGGACGCAGTCAGCCTCATGACCCTGCACAAGGCCAAGGGGCTCGAGTTCCCGCACGTCTTTCTGCCCGCCTTCGAGGCCGGCATCCTTCCCTCGAGCTACGGCGAGATCGACGAAGAGCGCCGGCTCGCCTACGTCGCCCTGACGCGCGGCATGCGTCGGGTTCGCATCTCCTGGGCGCTCTATCGCCGCGGGCCGGCCGAACCGTCGCCGTTCCTGGACGCCATCCCCGAAGGCTCGCGGGTGTTCCTCTCCCGCCTCGACCCCAAACACCTCTCCCCGCAAGCCAAAGCGGGCCTGCGACACATCGCCGGGCGCCTCCGTCGCCGCGGTTGAAACAGGGCAGGGGGCGGCGATGCGATCGCTGTTCGATCGTTCTTCTTCCGATGAGCCCGCAACGCCGGCGGCGCCGGCGACGCCGATCGTCCGTTCAGACGGCCAGCGAGCCTGCGCCGTTTGCGGGGAGCCGGCGCCGTTCGGCTTCGGCGTCCGCCTTCTTCACAACCGGGAAGGGCGATGGGCCTGCAGGGCCCACCGTGAAGCGGTTGAAGCCATGCGAGAGACCAGACCATGATCATGGACCACGATATCGCTACAGAGCATTTTGCCACGCTGGAACTCGAGGAGTTCGCGTCGATCCCTCCGCACGACCCCGGCGCAGACGAGAGTCCACAAAGGGAAGGGCAGGGGGTCGCCGCCGCTCGCGACGCCGGACTTCCCCATCGAGAACGCCTCCCCAATCGGCGCGGCGGATACACGCAGAAGGCGCGCGTCGGGGGTCAGAAAATCTACCTCAGAACCGGAGACTACGCCGACGGCCGCCTCGGCGAGATCTTCATCGACATGCACAAGGAGGGCGCGACCTTCCGGTCGCTCATGAACAACTTCGCAATCGCGATCTCGCTCGGCCTGCAGCACGGCGTGCCGCTCGAGAAGTTCGTGGACGCCTTCAGGGGCACCCGCTTCGAACCCGCGGGCCTCGTCGAAGGCAACGAGAGAATCGATCACGCGACCTCGATCCTCGACTACATCTTTCGCGAGCTCGCCGTCTCGTATCTCGGCCGCGACGACCTCGCGACGGATCAACCCGACGAAGCCGGTCTCGAATGAGCGAAAGATCTGGAATGCATCGGCGTTTTCGCAGACCTCTTCGAGGCGCCTACAGGGCTTGCCCTGGCAAAGTCGGGAAGGGGCCCAAGGGGGGAGCCGGAGCGGCAGGTGCACGTTGTTCAGCCCGGTTTGCCGCTACGGAAGCAGGGCGCCACTTGTGCGGGTTCGCTCGGCGTGCGGGGAACGGCGGGAGTGCGCACGAAGCGGGCGTTGGGCCAAGGCTCGCCGAACGAGCCAGATCGACCCGTTTGCCGACGTTGCCGCTTAAGCATAATTCAAGAATTATGATCAGCGGCTTTTGGCTGAAATCGGCGGGGTTTTGAGAGACGCCGCAATGACGGCTACCGGAGGTAGTTGACGGTCGCGATCAATAAGAACGCGACTTACGGCGCAGTACAGAAAGAAGCGTTAATGGACGATAGTGAGCATCCCGGAGCGGCAAAGAAGAGCCTGCCTGATACTCAGGGACTCCGCCTGATTTCGAGCGGAATCGCCTTTTGGAAAGCCGCGAAGCTCCTTCATGAAGACGATCCTCAGTTGCCCTGCTTCTTAGCACCCTGTACCTTATTGACTACGTAGTTGATCGGCAATGCCTTCTTTGGATAAAGACCGCCTACAACATCCTTGTCAGCTAGTATGAGCTTGAAGATCTCTTCTGGC
>CAIZGR010000076.1 GCA_903932535.1 uncultured Hyphomicrobiales bacterium
CCCCACCCCCTCGCGACGGAGGGGGGAGTTTCGGCGCCCCCACCCCCCACGAACGGGCCTCGCGCACTCTCTCGCTGAGCCTCCCCGCAGACTTTCTCCAAATTTTGAAAACGATTCTTGGGAAAATGTCTCAGGCCGTTTTGAAATTATCTCACGCGAAATAGGCTTTGTTTGGTATTTGTATCATCCCTATTGACGCCTTCCCGTATTTGTATCATGGGGTGTCTGGAAATTGTATCATCTGACTGGACATCGATGCTGGGGAAGTGGCGAACGTGCCCTTACTGCAAGGTCAGCCACCGGGACCATTTGAGCCATACCTGCATTGAGACGGGGCGGCGGTGGAACCCTGGCGACGACGAGCGAGCGGCGGCGGAAGCTGCGCGGATTGAGGCGGAGCGGTTGAAGGCGCTACAGCCGAAGTCGCGGCGGGGGCGGCCGAAGGCTGGCAAAGAGGCTTCGACGGTTGAGGCGAGGAAGCCGTGGGTTGCGATGGGGATCAGCCGGCCGACATGGTATCGGCGGCTGAAGCGAGGCGAGGTGTCGTGGTTTGACGACGAATTGTGAGCGAGGAGAACTGACATGGAGCGAGTGGTGGTGCTTTCGACGTTGCCCAGCGGAAAATTAGAGCAGCCAATTGAGACGATAGCGCAGTTGGGGATTATTTTGCGGTCTCTCGGTCTTGTTGGGCCATACCACCTTGGGCCCGAGTCGATTCTTTTGATCGGCGTCTCTGAGGAGAGGGAGGCGCAAATGATGTCTAACCCTCATCGTGCGCTCCCGTGGGGTTAGCCGCAGGTGCGAACTTTAGGGAGATGTGTAATGGCCGAGGTAATTCTGATCGCGATGCGCCTTGCGGACATGGTGTTTCGTCACCCTGAGCAGGACAATTCGCGCGTGTGCTCTGGGTGCGGGCAGGTTGTCGGGATATTCCCGTCTGGGCAGCGCGTGCTAGCGGCGAACCCTGCGGCGAAGGTTGTGTGCCAAGTGTGCCACGACCCGTCGGCGGTGGACCTGCATGTCACGGCGCCTGGGGCGCTCGAGGAGCGCGCCGCCCTACACGCCCGCGTAGCAGAGCTTGAGTAGGCACTGCGGTCTCAGCGCCTATAACCGTCTCCACTTCTCGCTGATCGTATCTCTCCATCGAACCGATGGATTCCATGGCGGCAACTCGAGCCCGACGGACGCAGCCACGGCGCGGATTAAATTTCGCATATGGACGTGCTCGCCGGCGAAGGCTTGGAAGGTGACCAGCACCGCTTCGATGTCGGGATATTCGACGTCGTCGACCAGGATGCCGGTAATATTCTGGGCGTCGTCTTTCGGAAAATATTTATCGGCGACCTTTTTGGCCCTCGCCTTTTGAGCGAGGCCGAATAGATCCGAGGCGACCGCAGCCGCGCGCGTGGCCTTGTTCAGGCGGAGATCGACGGGCTCGGGGTCGAAGTCCATGCGCGGGATCCGGGGCTGGGATTATTTCGCCGCGGCCACGCGCTTGTACGCCTTACCGAACCGCGACAGCTTCGCCTTGGTAGTGACGAACGTCATCTGCAGCGGCGCTCCGCGCTGGTCCACGGTTTCGATCTTGGCCTTGTCGCCCACAATGGCGACGACCTTAACATACCGCTCGAACCGCCTGTCGCTCTCGCGCCAAATCGAGCCGATCGTCACTTCGCTCATGGCTGGAAATCCTCAACAGGTGGCTTGCATTTTCCGCATATCCCTGCCTGACTGCGATTGCAATTCCTATTATTTATCGCGCGGCAAAAATCCATCGCCTGCGGCATTTAATCCGCCACAAGCCAATAAAATAACTTGACGGGTAAGGTTTGTTGTGGGATGTGAGCCGCGGCGCTGGAGGGGCTGATGGCGAAGACCGAAGACCGCGAACCCGTGAACGGAAAGCCGCAAATCCAGCGGCAATACGAGGGCGATGGGCCGGCTTCTGACATCGGCGGAATGACCCGCGAAGAGCGCGCCGAGAAATACCGGCGCGACATGGGCCCGCAATTTTGCGCGGATCTCGAAATTCAGCGCAGCGAAGGCGTCAAGAAATTCCGCAAGAACGGCTCCGTCGGCGCGATCGACACGAAATACGAC
>CAIZGR010000077.1 GCA_903932535.1 uncultured Hyphomicrobiales bacterium
GCCCGCTTCTTCGAACATATCCGAACCATAACCGCCTATCTCGTCTTCCCCGACTGGAAGACCCTCATGATCACCCTCATCCAATCCAAACCGCCCCCCGAAATCGAAAAACGCATTCGCGCCTGAGCATGCCGACGGGGAAGCATTTAGAATTGCTGCTGCCGCAGCGCGCCGCCGGCTGCTCAGAAAAACTTGTCGGTGTGAATCTGCCCGAACGGCGCCCGCCAGCGCAGGACGAGCAGGTCGTTCATCGCCTCGACCATCGGCGGCGGGCCGGCGAAATAGAATTCGGTCGTTTCGACCGGAAAGGCGTGCGCCTCGACATGCGCGTGGATGAAACCGCGTGCGCCCGCCCAGGCGCCGCCCTCGACCTCCGCCGAAAGCGACGGCGCATAGCTGAGCTGCGCCGCCTCCTCGGGAACCAGTTTCCGGAAGCAGAGGTCCGCCGCCGTCCGGGCGCCCTCGAAGACGTGAATGCGTCGCGGCCCGCCGTCGCGCAGCGCGGCCTGGACGATCGACGTGATCGGGCCGATCCCTGAGCCGCCTGCGACGCAGACGACGTCGCGGGCGTTGTCGTTGCGCCAGAATGCGCGGCCGTAAGGCGCGTCGATCGTGAGGGCGTCGCCGACGCGCAGCGAATCGAACATCGCGTTGCTGCCTTTGCCGCCGGGGGTCCGACGGACGACGAAGCGCCAGACGCCGTCCTCGTTCGGGAGGTTCGACATCGAATACGCCCGCGCGCCTTCGACGCCCGGCGGATGCAGGACCGCGAACTGACCGGCCAGAAAGCGCGCCGGCGCCTCCGTCCGGAACACGAACTCGCCCATGCCGGGAGCGATCTCGCGCATCGCGTCGAGACGCGCGGCGAGGCGCCGAGCCGGAATCTCCGGACGATATTCGTCGGCGAGCCGCGCCTTCACCACGCAGTCGGACGCGGGCTTCGACTGGCAGGCGAGCCGCCGGCCCCTCTTCCGTTCGCGTTCCGACAGGCCCGGCGCCTCGGCCCACAGCGTCTCCATCGCGCCCGAGATCAGCTCGAATCGGCAATTGCCGCAGCCCCCGACCCCGCAATCGTTCGGGAAGCCGAGGCCCGCGCGCAAGGCGGCGCGCAGCAGAGTGTCCTCGTCGCTGGCGAAGGCGAAGGACTCGCCCGATTCGAGCTGGATGCGGTGGGTCATGGCGTCTCTTGGTCCCTGCTGGCGCGAAACGGAGCGCGTCCGTCTCGGGCGCCCAGGGCCGGCGAGACGCCGCCCCAGGTGCGCGAGACTCGCACCCTCCGGTTACAGCCCCAGGCCCTTGCGGAAGGCGGCGGCGGCTTCCTTGGCCTTCTCGGCGGCGCCGGGCGCGTCGGGAAGCTGCGCGCAATAGGCGTCGATGGCCGCGTCGCCGAGGGGCGCCCATTTGGCCACCCAGCCGTCGAGGACCGCCTTGTCGCCTTCGACCTCGAGCGCCATCTTGACGAGCGCCCCCGTCCAGCGGCGATGCCGGTCGGCGTCGACGAGCTGGGCGTCGGTCAGGAGCCCGAGCAGCGTGTCGCCGTTGTGGCGGGCGGCGGCGCCGAGGCTGCGCAAGGCCGCCTCCTCCACCGCCGGCCGCGCGACGAGGTTCAGCGCGACGAAGGCTTCCGCCCAGTCGTAGGCGACGAGGGCCTTCTCCATGAGTTCTCGGAAGCCCTGCCACGCCGGATCGTTCTCCCAACTCGCGCGCTCGCCGGTCCCGAAGCCGGCGTCGTCGAAGGTCTTCGACAGCTCCTTGGTGCGGTAGGCGGTGTGGGTCAGCCAGCGCAGCGTGTCGGCGGTCTGGTAGGTCGCGCA
>CAIZGR010000078.1 GCA_903932535.1 uncultured Hyphomicrobiales bacterium
AGGAACTGCCGAAGGTGATCGAACTCCGCCATGACCAGACGACCCGGCCCCTGAAGTTCGACATTTATCATGCAGTCTCGGTAGGCGGCGCAGATGTGGAAGGCCACCCAAGCGGCATGTCGAGCCTCCACGTCTGAGGACCGATATTCCGCCACTTGAACAACTCGATCAGCAAAGCACCGTAGCACGACAATGGCGCTTCCATCCTTATGCTCGTTTCGCCCGTAAGCGGGGTCAAAACCAATCGCATATTTGGCCCCGTCCACAGGCTCTTCCCAAACCTTGAGTTCAACGTCGTCGACATCGTCCACCTCCGGGTCCATCGGGATCATTTTGAACGAATAGAAATCGCCGTCGACCTGATAGCGATAGCCCTTGAAGACCGGCGGGTTCTCCAGCAGCTTCTTCAAATCGCCGTCGACGACACGCACCTGGAAGAAGGAGTAGCCAGACATGACGAAGGCTTCGACCTCGTCCCACGGCTGATTCTGGTCGAGCAAGCCCTGCTCGGCGCCGGCGTCGGTGCGCTTCCAGCGGTGCCACGCCAACTGCTCGGGCGTGATCTTCCAGCCGTATTGCGCGCGCACCAGTTCGATCTTTTCCTTCTCCTCGCGCGTCGGCGGGTGCAAGCCGAACTGGTTGAAGCGCGGGTCTTTGCGCGCGATGCGGTTGTTGTCGCCGCTCCACCAGCCAATGAAAAAGCTGCGTTCGGTGAGGCTGTTCTTGCCCGCCACCCAGCGATTGCGCCAATGATTGTAGCCCTTC
Organism: uncultured Hyphomicrobiales bacterium; assembly: GCA_903932535.1. Taxonomy (GTDB): domain Bacteria; phylum Pseudomonadota; class Alphaproteobacteria; order Rhizobiales; family Beijerinckiaceae; genus Roseiarcus. The sequence continues at coordinate 766 of CAIZGR010000078.1, forward strand.
GCCGTCGATTCGCGCACGAAGAGGCGATGCGGGTTGTTTTGGGCGAGACCTTCTTCGAGCGACTTGAAACCGTCGACAGAGCCGTAGGAGGCAAGCTCCGTGTTGCCGACGCCGATGCTGGGCGTCCTGAATGTATGGTCATCGTGATCAACCGACAAGTCCCACATCATCGCCTCTTCAAAGCCGGTGTCGATGCTGCGGATTTTTATGTAAACTTGACCACCGCTGATCTCATATTTCTCCGACCTGTTGTCGCGCATCGGTATCTGCGGCAGACCCATCAGGCCGCGAAGATGAAAAGCAGCCTGCCCGTTCCACGTGACGCGCCATTGCTCTTTGCACATGCGCCCGTGCTTCTCTGCGGCGGCCTCGTATCGAATTGACCCCCAGCCGTAGCCGAGCGACGCAGCAAGATCACGCGCCTGCACGGCGATGCTGGAATGGATACTGGGCAGCACGACTTGATTGATCGGGTAACGCTTCTCAGGATCTTTCAATCCGACCTTTGGGCGCCCAAGTTTCTTTCCATTCGCCGTCATCTTGCCGGAAGCTGGACGGTCGCGAGACCCGACCGTGACCACTTTCTTGCTGCCGTCTCCGCAAAGCAGTCCAGCCAACAAACCGCGACAAAACGGAACGCCAAAATCGAACACGTCATCGGGGATATGCTTGTTTTCGACCCGGCCAAAATTGGCGTCCATCCACGAAGCCAGCGCGGCGCTGTAAACAGTGACCGTTGTGGTGAGACTGTTAGCGCTGTGTGACGTCCTGCAAGCGCCAGCGATAAATTTCCGCAACGCGGCGACGGCGCGATCAGTGTAGGCGACTTCGTCGCGATGACGCGCGAAAGTGATGCCTGTTGGCCGCCTTGTCGGACCAAGGATAATGTGCCCTTCTGCGAGATAGTAACCCATCGCAAAGCCGAAATCTTCGTTGAGTTCGACTTCCTTACCGGACCCGGCACTTTCGACCCTGACCCACCCTGCGCGCTTCGTGTTTGAGTGCGCGACTGCGGCGGTTGGATCAAGAAAATCCTTGTCGAACATCGGCCGGATTTTTCTTACCGGCATCATGAGGAGATCGTTTTTGCGCACGTCTTTCGCTTCAACGAGACCACGCTGCGTCGGAATCGTGTGTTCGCTGGTGCAGTAGGTCGGAGCGCCGAGCCACGGCCAAATGCGCAGCATCGGACCCTTCGTGTTCGGCTGACCGCAGACGTCGACCACCGTCGCTTCGGCGCCGGTGTGCGTCAGCACTTTGTCGCCCACGACCATCTGCTCAATTCGCTTCACGCGCCCGTGCTTGGTGATGACCGGGGTGCCTTCCGCAAGGCAGGCGTGCATGAAAGCGTAGCCCTGGCCTTCGCCCCATGCCGTGCTCTTGTTGCGCGTGCCGGCGACGAGGAAATCCAACCGAGAGCCGTTGCTGAACAGCATCATCTTTGGGTTGTTCTTGACGATAGAGAACTTACCGCCGAAGTAGCCGTCAGGGAACGAATTGATGTAGCCCTCGATCATCGCGCGGTTAAGTTCGCGGTTCTTCTCGGTGTCGGTGACGAGACAGCCGATGATGCCAGGGTGCATCGCCGGCCAGAACACGTCGACCAGCGCGACGGACAGCGTCGTGACGCCAAGCTGCCGGGATTTCAGACAATTGAACGAATGGACGCCGTTGTCGAGGCCGCCGCCGACCTCCTCCAGAAAGCGCCGCTGGCTGACCCAGATGTTCAGCGGAACGCCGTGCTCGTCGGTCGAGATTTGCTCCTTCGACTTGATCCGCAGATCGGTCGCGAACGCCTCGAACGCCTTGAGCCACTTGGAAGACTTTAGCGGGGCCATCAGCTTGCCTCAAACGCCGCAATGGCGAGACGCCGCAATTCCTTGGCGATTTTCATAGCTTCGGCGGCCGTCAGATAGATGAGACCATCCGACCGATTTCGTCGCAAATCCACTCTCACATTAAGAGTGTCGCCCGTAAGTTGAAAAGCCAACAACTCGACATTTATCGCGTCGTCTTGAGAAGTGACGCCGACACTATCTTCGTTGCTGAAAACTTCGTGGCCTCTCATCAGCGTAGCCCCTGATCCTCACGCCACGACGCAGCGGCCTTGCGCTCCTGCGCGTAATTTGAACCAGCTGCGTCGGTCCTAAACACAGGATGGTCAAGCACCTTCTCCGGCGCAAACTGCGGATCGGGTTCCGGCTCGTGCCACTTTATCCAGATCGTCGCCGCAACCGTCTGGAGCCGCGCCACGGCGGCGTCGAACTCTTCGCGCGAGGAGACGGTGAAGCCGACCTCCAGTTCCTCGCCGACGATCTTTATGCCGAGATTGGTCACGTATTCCTCCTATTTAGCCGCGCATTCCACTCAACCGGATGTCTGATCCCATATTCAATCGCCGTGTAGATCGCCCATTCTCGCGTCGTCGTCGGCATGGGCAGCGCCGCGCGCATCAGGATCAACTCGGCGGCGTAGGTCGTCAGATAGCCGGCGCTGGCGGAGGCGAACCGCGTCGAGACGAAGTTCGGATCGTGAATGCTCACCCCGGAAAGCCTTTAGGCGCCTCGTCTCGTTCAAGCGTCACTTTGAACCCGACACGCGCCGCCGTGTGCCAAATAATGACGCCTTCCGGCTTCATGAACCCCGGCGCCGCGCGGCTACCGTGCCGACGTAGATCGTCCAAAACGCGCTCGACCTCGATGCTGTGAAACAGCCCTTGGTAAAGCACCGGCACGACGCCGCAGCACGCGGGGCGAACAGCATCATCGGACCATCGCTCTGCGTTAAACAGCGAGAAACGCTTATCCGGCCCGGTCAGACCGTATCGTCGCTGAATGCCGGCGCCCCACCATTCGCCGAAATGTCGGCCAGGACCGAGCTTGCGAAGATCGTCACGGTTCTCCGACACCCAAGCCGCAAAACCAAAATTATCGTCGCGCGTCGAGATCAGACGCGACCGGGACGCCGCCACCACCTCACCCTCTTCGGTGATAATGATCTGGCCGTTGGTGCCGTCAATTTTCTCAGAGATCACGCAATCGCGGTTCAGCCGAGCGATCTTCGGGAACTCTTCAAAGAAAACGTTGCTCATTTGACCGCCTCCGGCAAAGCCTTCTCAATCATCTCCCGCGCGGCGGCGGTCGGCGTCTGCTCCAGCTTCTCCGCGTGCGCGCGCAGCCGCCGCAGCAAATCTTCGGACAGCGGCACCGTCAGCTTCGACGTCAGCGCGTCCTTCTTGCGGGTGTAGACGCGGGGCATTCAGAAATCCAACGCCGGGCCGTGTTTGCGCGCCGCTATCTGCCGCTTTGCCTCCGACAGATAAGGCTCGCCAAGATCGGACAAATCCGACCGAGAAGAGTTAGAAGCGCCGCGTGTGACCGCCGCAAGTTGAGCGCCGTAATGTCCTGCGACGACCAAGCGCCCGCCACCCGAAAACGTGATCGTCGACGTTGCCGTGTACCCACTACCGGCAGAAAGGACATTGACCGCCGTAATCACGCCGTCCTGAACAGCTTCGACTTTAAGCGACTGCGCGCCAAGCGCTTCGACCGCCGCCGGGCCGGTAACAGCGCCAATGCCTAGCCAAGCAAGAAAGTTTCGACGGGTCGTCGCCATGAAAATCTCCTGAGAATGGCGGCGGGAGCCGCAGGGCCAACCAAGGCTCCCGCCTACTCGTCTAAGACCTGGAGGGGTGGACAGGCCGCAGACGGATTACTTGCCCTTGTCGGCCTTCATGAGACCCTTGACATTGTTCTTCGTCATGGCCTTCTTGACCTCTTTGCCGGGGCCACGAGCCTTGGAATCGCTGGGCTGCTTGGCCTTCATCATCTTGGACTTCGGCTTCATCATCGGGGTTCTCCAGTTTGAACTGCCGGAGACGCCCGGCGAGCGTCTTGTCATATCACCGTTGCGCTTCGCCAAGGAAGTTCGTCTTGCGAGCGCGAATCGCCCGCAGCGCGGCGCCGGGGTGACGCGACAAATCGTAGGTCGGCTGATAGTCAATCGTCACTTCTTTCGGGACGCCGGGCTTCACGACGCCTCGAATTTTGCGACCGGGAACGCGATGCTTGACCGTCACCGGCAGCAACGAATTGGGTTCTCGGAGCTTGAGCCTCACGAGAACATCGCCTTCACGCCCAGCAGAAACTCGCGAATCGGCTGATGCGCTTCGGTTCCGCCCGCCAGATTGTGCGGGAAATGCGCGTTCACGAGCGCCTCGAACTCGGCGATCTTCGCCGCCAGAAACCCCTGCGAAGCCGCCGGCGCAACCGGCGCCGCTGTCGCGCCCACAGTATCGACGACAGGAACAGGAGGAACAGGCGCAGCGTCAGAAGCAAACAAATCCTCGTCGGCCATGCGAGCGTCTCCTGAAAAATTGCCGGACCTTCAGGGGTTGAAAGGCCCGGCCAGTCTCGTCGAGTCGTGGGTTCGGGAGGAACGCACGCACAATTCATGTCATAGGATCGGATGGCGTGTCAAGCGGCTTTCGCCGCCGCGACCATCCGATAAACGGCGCTGCGCGACAAACCAAACTCAGCGCCAGCCATCTCCGACCCGACGATCGCCGCGCGGCTCAGCACCGCCGCCGTGTTCACTTCCTTCTTCGGACGCCCGCACTTGGTGTATTTGCCCGCCGCCTGGGCCGCCTTGATCCCGGCCGTTCGGCGCTCGGCGGTGATGTTGCGCTCAAACTCGGCGAACACGCCCAACATTCCAAGGAAAGCCTTGCCCGACGCGGAGGTGGTGTCGATCGGCTGTTGCGTCGCCTTCAGCGCCACGCCGCGCTTCACCAGATCCTCGACCGTCACGGCCAGGTCGCGCAGCGAACGCGCGAACCGGTCGATGCGGACCACCCACAGTTCGTCGCCGGCCTTCAGTTCTTGGAGGAGTTTCGTGAAAGCCTCGCGCTTGTCGATGGAGCCGCCGCTCATCTTCTCGGAGCGGATGTCTTGACATCCTGCGGCGCGCAGCTCGGCCAACTGGATTTCAAGGCTCTGGTCCTCGGTGGAGACTCGAGCGTAGCCGTAGCGCATGGCGGTGTTCCTTTCTGATCGTGTCAGAAAGGTTTAGACCTTTTTGGTAAAAGCGTCAAGCGCTATTGTTCGGCGCGCTCAGAACGCCCGCTGCTTGCGCTTCGACGGATGCTTCTTCTCCAGCGCCTCGTAGGCATTGTCGAGCGCCTGGACGAACGGGTTCCACACCGGCGCCGGTCGCGCGTGCGCCGCCGCGAATCGCCACACGAGCCCGAGGCCGCCGACGATCGTCAGAAACAGAAGCAGACCCATCGTCACCTCCCATAAGCCGTCGTGATCGAATCGCAGCGCGCCAGCGCATTCGCCAGCACTTCGCCCTTCGTCGGCGCCTTCTCACGGGCCATGTCGCGTAGGCCGCGCGCCGCGTCCATCTTCGCGTCCCGGTCCAGCTTCAGCGCAGCGATCTCGCGCTGCAACTCCTCGATCAC
>CAIZGR010000079.1 GCA_903932535.1 uncultured Hyphomicrobiales bacterium
CGCCGAGGATCGCAACGAGAGGCCTCAGACGGCGGCGAAAGGTGCGACAGCGGGTGGGACGGGCGGGTTTCTGCACTCGATCCAGCGGGCAAGAGCAAACAGGCAGGCAATACCAGCGAGCGTGTACGCGAATCCGGCCAGTTGCTCAATCCCTGCGGAAGAATGAGGCTGCGCCGCGCCGAGCGCCGCCTGTCCGATCGCGCTGATGACGCAGCCGGCGGCGAAAGTCGCAAGCCCGTTGCGGCCGAGGCGCTGGACGGCGCGACCGGCGGCGCCGCCGACGACGCGCTTCATCTGCGGTGCGATTTGCGGCGCGACCGCGGCGAGGTAGGCGAGCGCGGCGAAATGGACGAGCCGGGCGAGGCCCAGATCCTGCTTTCCCACGTCGAGGCTGGAGAACGCCGCCTCCCGAAGGCCCGGCGCGGCGCCGCCGGCGCCGGTCGCGACGAGCGCGGCGGCCGCGGTCACGATCAAGCTCGAGACGACAGCGCCCGGCGTGGCGCGCGGCGCCCCTTTTCGCCAGACGATGGCCGAGACGAGCCCGATGGTGAAGACGAGCTGCCACGCGAAAGGATTGAAGAACCAGGCGCCCGGCTCGGGCCAGCTCGGCGGATGCAGCCCGAAAACCCGCGAGGCCGCGTAGACGGCGACGGACGTCGCCAGCGCGAGCCGAACGTCGCGCATCGCCAGCGCCAGCGCGAGCGGCGCCCAGAGCATCAGGACGATGTAGAGCGGCAGGATATTGAAATAGCCGATCTGGTGCGTGAGGACGGCGAGGCCGGCGAACCCGGCCGCGGGCGAGTCGAACACGTAGGACCGGCCGTGCGCCTCGATCAGATCGTCGACGCCGCTCATCCAGAACGCGCACGCGTAAATGACGAGCGCGGCCAGCGTCAGGCCGATATGCACGCAGTAGAGCTTCAGAGCCCGTTGCAGGCATCCGCGCGCGACCGCCCAAAAGCCGCGGTCGCGCGCCCGCGGCGCATAGACCATGCCCACCGAAAGACCGGAAATGAACACGAAGGCCTCCGAACTGTCGGAAAGGCCAAAGTTCCGCGGCGTTATCGATTCGAGCAGATTGCCCGGAATGTGGTCGACGAGGATCGCGACCAGCACCGCTCCGCGCCAGAAATCGATGTCGCCGACACGCTTCGCATTCGCCATGGGACGCCCATCTCGAGAACGGCGCCACCCCTGCCTCAAAACCTCCGGCTTGCCCGGCCGAAGACGTCGATCGCTCGTCCCCAATAACGCACGCCGCGACTCAAAGGTTCATGCCCATGGCGTCGTACGTCCCGTGATCGCCGCGACGCGGGAAGGGTACGGTCGGCGCCGGAACCGCGCAACTCACAATTGCGGAGCGACCGCTCAACCCGCCTCGACGAGCTTGGCCGCCTCGTCGCGTTCGAAGAGGTAGAGGAGGAGCCTCAGGTTCTGGTCGTCGTCGGCCGCCAGACGCGGACTGCGCGCGATCGCCGCCTCGGCGTCGCGGCGCGCCCGCGCGAGCAGGCCGGCGTGGACGTCGAGACGCGCGAAGCGAAAGCCCGGCGCGCCGGCCTGCCGGGCGCCGAGCACGTCGCCTTCGCCCCGCAGGCGAAGGTCCTCCTCGGCGATGCGGAAACCGTCCTCGGTCTCCCGCAGCGTCTCTATGCGCGCCTTGGCGGTGTCGCCGAGCGGTCCCTTGTAGAGCAGGAGGCAGCTCGATCGCCCGGCGCCGCGGCCGACCCGGCCGCGCAGCTGGTGCAATTGCGCGAGGCCGAACCGCTCGGCGTGCTCGACGATCATGATCGTCGCCTCGGGCACGTCGACGCCGACCTCGACGACCGTGGTCGACACGAGAATTCGGGTCTCGCCGCTCTGAAAGCGCTCCATGGCGGCGTCCTTGTCGGGGCCGGCCATGCGGCCGTGCACGAGCCCGACCGCGTCGCCGAAGATCAATCGCAACGCCTCGGCGCGGTCTTCGGCGGCGGCCACGTCGAGCGTCTCGCTCTCCTCGACGAGCGGGCATATCCAGTAGGCGCGCGCCCCGTGCCCGAGCGCCCGGGAGAGCGCGGCGACGATCTCGCCGATTCTTTCGATCGGCATGGCGCGGGTGTCGATCGGCTGCCGGCCGGGCGGCTTCTCGCGCAGCGCGGAAACGTCCATGTCGCCGAAATAGGCGAGCACCAGCGAGCGCGGGATCGGGGTGGCCGTCATCACCAGGAGATCGGTCGCGGCGCCCTTGCCGGCGAGCGCGAGCCGCTGCCGGACGCCGAACCGGTGCTGCTCGTCCACGACCGCGAGGCCGAGATCGGCGAAAACGACGGCGTCCTGGAAGAGCGCATGGGTGCCCACGACGATGTCGAGCGCCCCGGCCGCCAGCGCCGACAGGGTTTCGCGCCGCTCGGACGTCTTGTCGCGGCCGGTCATCAAGGCCATGCGCAGGCCGGCCTCGGCGGCGAGCGAAGTCATGCGTTCGAAATGCTGCCGCGCCAGCACCTCGGTCGGCGCCATCATGGCGGCCTGCCGCCCCGCTTCGACCACGTCGGCCATGGCGAGGAGGGCGACGACCGTCTTTCCCGACCCGACGTCGCCTTGAAGCAGGCGGATCATGCGTTTCTCGGACCTCAGATCGGCGCGGATCTCTTCCAGCGCCTTGGCTTGAGCGCCGGTCAGCGCGAACGGCAGCGCCGTTTCGAGGCGACGGCCGAGAACACCTTCCGCCTCATGCGCCCGGCCGGCGGTCTCGCGCATCCGCGCGCGCATGAGCAGCAGCGCGAGCTGGTTCGACAGCAGCTCGTCGTAGGCGAGGCGGGTCGCGGCGGGGCCTGCGGGATCGACATCCTCGGGAGCGGCCGGACGGTGCATCGAGGCGAGCGCCCCGGCGAAGGCCGGGAAGTTCAGCTTTTCGATCGTCTCCGCCGCAATCCACTCGGGCAGGCGCGGCAAGCGCTTCAACGCGCCTTCCGCCGCCCGCGCGACGGTGCGCTGGTAGAGGCCTTCGGTAAGCGCGTAGACCGGCTCGACCGGGGGCAGGCGGGCGATCTCCTCGTCGTCCATGACCTTGTCGGGGTGCACGATCTGCCGGACGCCGTCGTAGAGCTCGAGCCTGCCGGAAATCCAGCGCGTCGCGCCGATCGGCAGCCGCGCGCGCACCCATTCGGGGTTGGCCAGAAAGAACACCAGCTCCACGTCGCCGGTGTCGTCCTCGACCAGAACCTTGAAGGGCGCGCGCGCGCGCTGGCTCTGCGGCGCCCGGTGCTCGGTGACTTTCGCATGAATCGTGACGATCGTATCCGGAACGGCGTCGCGGATCTTCGGCCGGGTCCGCCGGTCGAGCGTGGCGTGGGGCAGGTGGAACAGCACGTCGACCACCCGCGCGCCCTGCGGCCGGTCGAGCAGGCGGTCGAACAGCTTTGCGTTCTTGGGTCCGATCCCCGGAAGCGTCGCGGCGGCGGCGAACAGGGGGTCGAGCAGGGAGGGGCGCATGCCGCGTTATAGAGCAAGTCCAGCGCGGCGCCGAAGCGGGCCGGGCGCGTCGGGACGGCGAAAGCGCGCGAGGCGCGGGCGATCGGTTCGGGTACGACCGGAACGGGCTCGAAAGCGCGCGTCGGCGCAACGCAAGCGAGGCGACAGGGGGGCGTTCACTCGCCCTGTCGCGGACGTCCGCACTGCGCACGAAGCGGGCATTGGCCGACGGCATGGCGAACGCGTCAAATCGACCGAAACGGCCTCTCGTATCGGAGTCGGCGGAGGTGTCGGATAGCCTACGGCTGCGACTCGGGGTCGCAGATGAACTGGCGGACAAACATCTGGCAATCATGCTGACAGTGTTTCGCCAATCTGGCCCGGAAGGTTGCCGACTGATGATGATCGGAACGGGGCAATTTGAATATGAACAATAAAAATGAGTGCGAAGACTGGGAACGCGTTCTCTCGATGCATGCTTTCTGCTCCAGATTTTGTCGGTAACATCGCGCATAAATAAAATCAAACATATGTAATTACCGAGCTTGCCGCCATCGGATTACGTATTTCGACAGAGGCAGGAGGTAAGCTTGGCTACACTCCTTTGTGTTTCCCCGGCGCGACAATGACACAGGTGAACGGCATTAACGTTCTGGGCGAGGTCGTCGGCCTTTATATCGATGGGGATTTATCGAGCGCCGGCCGGACGATGAATGGATTCTTGTACAGCAGCGGAATTCATTCAACTTTGAGGCTCTTTCAAAAAGTCCAGCGCTACGGGATAGAATACGATAATTCGCGTAGACATTGTCTTAGTCACGTTGGTTTCGGCTTGAGTTTTTCATGCATTTCATTATCGATCTCATTGGAAGCGATTCGCGTGCGCGTCATGGCCGAACTGGATCCGACCGCCGCGATGAAAGCGCGCTGGAGCGCTATCCAGCCTTGGTTGTTCCCCTTCCTGCGCGAAGAGGTCGATCCGCTCACCGCCAAGCTCGAGCAATTGATCCCCGTGCTCGATGCGATCGGGCTGGAGGCCTACGTGCGCGCCGAGGCCGGCGGACGCGGGAAGATCGGCGCGCCTTCGTCGCAGAGGCCGTCCTAGGCCTCCCCACCACGCGGGCGCTCATCGAACGCCTCGCCGTCGATGCCTCCGTGCGGCGCATCTGCGGATGGGAAAGGCGCGCCGAGGTTCCCTCCGAGCCCACGTTTTCCTGGGCCTTCCAGGAATTCGCCGAGGAAGGGTTGATCGACCGCATCGATCAGGCGCCGTCGAGCGCAGCCTCGAAGGCCGCATCGCCGGCGTCGGGGCGCGCGACGCCACCTCCCCCCGGATCGCAGTCCGGGGGGAGGCCGGAGAGAAGCCGGCCCCGAAGGACGACGACCCCCGCCGCCGCCCGCCACGCAGCGCAAGCCTGGACGGCCGCGCAAGAACGAACCCGCCCCCTCCCTCGCCCCGAGCCGATTGGAGCGTCAGCCCGGCCGGACCCTCGCGCAAATGTGCGCCGGCCTGCCGGCCCGATGCGACGCCGGAACCAAGAAAACAGCAAAGGTTTCAAGGAAAGCTGGACCGGATACAAGGCTCATTTCGACGTGGCCAACGGGCAGATCCCCGTCTCCTTCCTCCTCGCCTCGGCCTCCCTGCACGACTCCCCGGCCGCCATCCCGCTCATGACCATGACCGGAGCGCGCATCGACTAGCTCTACGAAGTCATGGACGCCGCCTGCGACGCCAACGCCGTCCGCCAACACAGCCAAACGCTCGGCCACGCCGCCGTGATCGATCCCAATTATCGCGCCGATCACGCCCTCGCCCAACAACGGGCCGCCGAAGTCGAACGCTGCGGCTTCATCAACATGTCCGATTGCGACGACGTCATCTACGCCTTCCGAACCATGGTCGAACGGAACAACAGCCGACTGAAAGACGCGTTCGGCGGCCGTTTCGTCAGGATCCGCGGCGCCGTCAAAGTCAAATGCCATCTCATGTTCGGCATCCTCGCGCCCTCACCGCCGATCAACTCATCAGGCTGTTCAAATACGCCCCCGTCCCCGCCCGACCCGAACTCAACTCCCGGAGTCCCCCGAAAATTCCGCTGCCTCGCCAATTTTGAAAGAGGCTCATCCTTAAATTTTTTCCGGACGGACTCTCAAAGACTCCGCTGCGACGGCGTCTCTCCCCGCAGGAGGGCGCGATAACCGGGGACGGCGCCTTGGGGGAACACGACCCAGCCCGCGCCGCCCGGGGTAACCTTGTAAACCGCCATGATTCCATGCGAAAAGATCACGCCGAACGCCACGACCGACGCCAGGGCGATCCGCCGCCCGAGCCCGAGCCGGGTCGCGCCATATTCCTGAAGCGCCACGTTCAGCCCAAGGAACGCGCCGAGCTCCAGCAGCGGGTAGAAATCCATTCGGTAGCGGTAGCACATCGCTGGGGGGCTCAGGAGCATGATGCAGCCGATCGTCAGCCCGATCAGCACCGCTGTCGTCGCGAGCGGGGACGCGACATGGGCGCGACCGCGCACGAGCCGCCAGAGAAACCAGCCGAACAGCCCGACCAGCAGCGGGTCGGTCAGGGCGAAGTGGGACGGCGGCAGCTCGTAAAAGTCGAACAGCCTCTTCAGCGGCTCCAGTAGCTGGTAAGGCGCCTGGGCGGATGGCAGCGCCCAGATCGGAAAAAAGTAGTAGATGAGACCGTAGGGAATGCGCTCGAGGCTGAACAGGCCGTACTTGTCCATGCGCGCCAAGTTGTCCGCGTGGGCGGGCTCGAGGTTCAGCGCGTAGATATAGTAATTGGCGAAGGTAAAGGGGTTGCCCCAGCGTCCGTAATTCACGACGCCGGTCAGCACCGCGAACAGGCCGAGCACAGCCAGCGGAGCGATCAGACGGAGGCGGGCAGACGACGGCTGCGACCGAAAGGCCAGCGCCGCCACGAGCAGCCCGAGCGCGCCGTAGAGGTTGATTCCGCAGGTCACGCGCGTGTTGAGCGCGAGTCCCGCCAGAAGCGCCATCCAGCACAGCCGCGACAGCGGAAAGCGATCCTCGAGCAATCCCCGCAGCGCGGCCAGCATGAAGCCCGCCCCGAAGGCGGCGCCCCAGAAGCAGACCTCCTGATACAGCGACAGCCGCATGAAGCTGATCTGCGCCCCGGAGAACAGGATCGCGAGCCCCACCAGGATGCCGAGGAACCGCGTGCCTGCGCCGTCCGGCGCCCGTTGCAGCAGGAAATACAGCGCTCGCAACTTGAACCAGACGGCGAGCAGGATCGCGATCAGCGACGACAGGACGGTCACGTCCACGGTCCGCCAGCCCGGCGCGAACATCAGCGGCAGGCGGAGCAGCGCGCAAAACACGCCCCAATAGGCGTAGGTCCGCCCGTCGCGCAGGAACGCTTCGTATCCCACGGCGTCCGGATCGACGTCGAAACGGCCCTGCAGCATGTGTTCCATCATGCTGTTGAACACCATGCCGCGCGGCACCGGATGGAACAGGTCGAAATGGCCGCTGGTCAGGAGCAGCGCATAGTAGCCAGCGACGATCGCCGCCAGGAGGACGAACAAGCCGACGCCGAGGACCGGCGACAGGCCGCCAGCCGTCCCGGGACGAGGATCGGATTTCGAGATCCCGGCTGCTGCTTGCTGGTCCATATTCTCAACCGCCCGACAGGTCGACACGCGGGGCGGTCGCAGGCATGGCGATGGCCGGCGGCGCTTTCGTCCGACCCGACCCGCAGGCGCCGTACGTCAGCCGCTTCCCGCGGACCCCGCTGGTTCCGCGGGCCGCCATGCCAAGGCGCGCGCGTTTTGCTTGCTTTGCCCCTTATCTCCAAGACATAATCCGGCCTCATAGCCAGAGCAAGCGACTTGTCCCGCGCCGCTGTCACGATCGGCGAAGCCGCGCCCGGAAAGCGGCGGCCGGAAGCCCGAGATCCGCATTAGATGCGGCGCCCGCGAGGGCGTCGCTGCCGGCGCGGTCTATGACCGCGCCGCCGCGCTCCCCAGGGCCGGCGTCCGCAATAGACATCACAAATGGGCGCCTTCCCCCGAGCGCAGTTTCCTTATCTCGCCCTGCAGAACGGCGCGATAACCGGGCGCGACGCCATTGGGGAACTCGAGCCAGGCCGAGCCGGGCGGGGTAATCTTGTAAAGCACCATCACGCCGTGCGAAAAAATCACGCCGACCAGCACCACGGCCGCCAGAGCGACGCGCCGAGTGATGGCGAGCCGGGCCGCGCCATATTCCTGAAGCGCCACATTCAGTCCGAGGAACGCGCCGAGCTCCAGCAGAGGGTAGAAATCCAATCGGTAACGGTGATCCATGGCGAGGGCGCACAGCAGCATGAGGCCGCCCAAAGTCAGCCCGAAGAGCACGGCTGTCGTCGCGAGCGGCGAGGCGACGTGCGCGCGGCCGCGCACCAGCCGCCAGAGAAAAAAGCCGAACAGCCCGACCAGCAGCGGATCGGTGAGAATGGGGGTGGAAGGCGGCATTTCGAATGCGTCGAACAGCCTGCGCGCGGACTCCGGGATCAGATAGGCTGCCTGGCCGCTCGGCAGCGCCCAGATCGGAAAAAAGTAGTAGCTGAGGCCGTAGGGAATGCGCACGGCGTTGAACACGCCATATTCTTTCAGGCGCGCCAGATTGTCCGCGTGGGCGGGTTCGAGGTTTATGGTATACCCCGTTCACGCCAAAATGCGGAAATTGGCGGGGCGGATTATGCGGAAGTTATCTGTGACCGAGGAGGCGAATTCTCCCCATCGTCTGGGAACTTGGCCTCGCAGGAAATGAAGC
>CAIZGR010000080.1 GCA_903932535.1 uncultured Hyphomicrobiales bacterium
ATCTCGCTGTCGCAGCCCGCGCGGGCGGCGATCGCCGCCAATTCCGATCTCTTTGCTTGCGCCCTCGGCGGCGGCGACGACTACGAGATCATCGCGTCCGTCCCGCCCGGCTCCGCGCCCGCGTTCGAGGCGGAAGCCGCCGCCGCGGGCGTGCCCGTCACGGCTTTCGGGGAGGCGGTCGAAGGCCATGAGCCGCCGCGCTTCGTCGGTCCCGACGGCGGCGCGGTCACGTTCAAGCATGGCTCCTACAGCCACTTCTGAAAGGGACTTTTCGATGCGAGACGCCGATCCGATGCAATTGCGCTGGCTTGCGGCTCAGGCTGTGGCGCGTGAAGCCGGCGCGCTCGCCCGCCGCAGGTTCTCCGACGCGTCCTTCGAGGTCGGCTTCAAGGGGCCGCACGACTATCTGACCGAGGTCGACGGCGAGACCGAGGAGCTGATCGCCGCCCGCCTGCACGCGGCCTTTCCGCGCGACGGCTTCATCGGCGAGGAGACGGCCGGCCGGCCCGCGCCCGACGGCGGCGCCGTCTGGGTGGTCGACCCGATCGACGGCACCGCGAATTTCGCCCGCGGCATCCCCCATTTCTGCGTGTCGATCGCCTGCGTCCTCGAAGGCGCGATCGAGGTCGGGGTGATCTACGATCCGGTGTGCGACGAGCTGTTCGCGGCGCGGCGCGGCGGCGGCGCCTTTCTCAACGGGGCGCCGATCAAGACGTCCGACGCGACGTCGCTCGCCAATTCCAGCGTCGAGGTGGGCTGGAACCTGCGCGCCGGCGCCTCGAAATATATCGACCTCCTGCGGCGCGTGGCGCTGTGGGGCGCGTCGCCCTTCCGCACCGGCTCGGGCGCGCTCGGCGTCGCCTATGTCGCGGCCGGCCGGCGCGACGGCTATGTCGAGCACCACATCAACGCCTGGGACTGCCTCGCGGCCATCCTGCTGGTGAAGGAGGCGGGCGGCTACGTCAGCGACTTCCTCGCCGGCGAAGGGCTGACCAAGGGCAATCCGCTGATCGCCTGCGCGCCGGGGCTGAAGGAGGCGCTCGTCTCCGCCGTCGAGATCCCGGGGATCGTGCTGTGACGGCGATCGCGCTCGCCCACGGGACGGCGCGCGCGGACGTGGCCCTCGCGGGCGCCGAAATTCGCCGTTGGACGGCCGGTGGGCGCGATCTGCTGTGGCCGGGCGATCCGGCGATCTGGGGCGAGATCAGCCCGATCCTCTATCCGGTCGTCGGCTGGACCCGGGACGGCGCGCGCGTCGACGGCCGGCGCTACCCCCTCGGCCTGCACGGCTTCGCCCGGTTCGAGACCTTCGCGGTGGAGGCGTCGGGCGCCGATTTCGTCCGGCTGACGCTCGGCGACAACGCGCGGACCCGCGCCGTCTACCCCTTCGCCTTTGCGCTTTCGGTCGAATACCGGCTCGGCGGCGACGCGCTCGGCGTGACGATCGAGGTCGCCAATCCGAGCGACCGGCCCGCGCCCTACGCCTGCGGGCTGCATCCCGGCTTCCGCTGGCCGCTCGGCGCAGCGGGCCGCGAGGGCGCGTTCGTGCGGTTCCAGAAGCCGGAAAAGGCCGATGTCCCGGTGATCGCGCCGGGCGGCCTGATCGGGGCGGGCAAGAGGCGCGTCCCGCTCGAAGGGCGCGACCTGCCGCTCTCCGACGCGCTCTTCGCCGACGACGCGGTCTGTTTCCTGAATTGCGCGAGCCGCTCGCTCGCCTTCCGGGACGCTTCGGGCGCGTCGATCGTCATGGAATTCCCCGGGTTCGACCACGCGGCGCTGTGGACGCGGCCGGGCGCGCCTTTCCTGTGCCTCGAGGCCTGGACGGGCCACAGCGACCCGGAGGGGTTTGCCGGGGACCTGTTCGAGAAGCCGTCGATGCGGGTCTTGCAGCCGGGCGGGTGCGCGCGCCACGAAGCGCGGTATGGGTATCGTGAGGGCCAACGCGAGATAAACTGAGCGGGATTCGCGCGGCGTCCCTCATCCGGCCGCGCTTCGCGCGTCCACCTTCCCCCCGAGGGGGAAGGGGCGCGCCTTCTCCCTCGGGGAGAAGGGGTCGCCGAAGGCGACGGATGAGGGGTCGCCGACGCAACGCCATAGCTTACCGAGGACTTGAATGAGCACAGCCACCATTCTGGACGGCAAGGCGATCGCGGACGAGACGATCGCGCGCGTTGCCGGGGAGACCGCAGCGCTCGCAGCGCGCGGCGTGACGCCGGGCCTAGCGACCGTGCTGGTGGGGGAGGACCCGGCGAGCCAAGCCTACGTCGCCTCCAAGGGCAGGGCGGCGAAAAGCTGCGGCTTCCATTCCGAGCAGCACACGCTGCCGGATGCGACCCGCGAAGCGGACCTGCTGGCGCTCGTCGAGAAACTCAACCGCGACCCGAAAATCCACGGCATTCTGGTGCAGCTTCCGCTACCCAAAGCGATCGACGCCGCGCGGGTGCTGGAGGCGATCGACCCGCGCAAGGACGTCGACGGGTTTCATCCGATCAACGTCGGGCTCCTGTCGATCGGCGAGATGGCGCGCGCGCTCGTCCCCTGCACGCCGGCCGGCGCGATGATCATGCTCGACAAGGCGTGCGCAGCGTTGGGGACGAGCCTCGCCGGCAAGGAGGCGGTGGTGATCGGCCGCTCCAACATCGTCGGCAAGCCGATGGCGCAACTGCTGCTCCAGCGCCACTGCACGGTCACCATCGCCCATTCGCGCACCCGGACCCTGCCCGCCGTCGCCCGCCGCGCCGACGTTCTCGTCGCCGCCGTCGGCCAGCCCGAGATGGTGCGGGGCGACTGGGTGAAGCCCGGCGCCATCGTCGTCGACGTCGGCATCAACCGCGTGCCGGGCGAGGGGCTCGACGCGGCCGGCAAGCCGAAAACGCGCCTTGTCGGCGACGTCGCCTATGCGGAGGCGGCCGAGGTCGCGGGCGCGATCACGCCGGTGCCCGGCGGCGTCGGCCGGATGACGGTCGCGATGCTGATGGCGAACACGCTCGAGGCGGCGAGGCGGGCAGCCGGGTAGGGCGGCGCCGGTTTGACGCCCGGCGCCCAGCCCATGCGGCGGCCGGAGCCAGGAGCCGGACGTTCATGAGCGGCGGGCGTGCTCGGCCAACGTCTCGTCGAATTCGAGCGCCTCGATCTCGCCGCGCCGATAGGGGGCCAGACGGTCCTTCGCCTCCTCGACCCAAAGCGGATCGAGGCTGGGATCGGACCTGTCGAGGCTCCG
>CAIZGR010000081.1 GCA_903932535.1 uncultured Hyphomicrobiales bacterium
CCAGCATCACTTCGACGAGGACGCGCGGCGGCGGCGCCTTGGGCCAGAGCAGCGCGACGATCCACTTGAACATGGCCGAACACCCCATCGAGGAGAGAACCGGCGCGGGCGGGCGCGGCGGCGCACAGGACGAGCGCCAGCAACCCGGCGAGCGGGAGGGTTTTGAACATGGGGTTTCCTGTCAGAGGTCGGCTTCATCCGGCGTCACGCAGCTCGCCGCCTTGAGCCGGAAGCCCGGATGCGGCGGCTTGCCGCTGGCTTCGTCGCCGGCCAGCCATTGAATCGCCGCGCCCATCATCGTCATGGTGCAGAGGCCGCCGCCCTGTTCGGGAAACAGCCGCTCAAAGTGGCACGTCGCCGGCCCCTCGACCCGGCAGAACTCGGCGCGCACGACGCAGCCGCGCACGTCATTGCAGGGCGCGGCGAGCGCCGGCCCCGCGACAACGGGTACCGGCCTTCATGGTGGCAAAGCAACCGGGCGGTCTGGCCCGATCTCTTGCGCTGTCCGAGTTCAAGAATAGCACGTCGGCCTCCCTCCCGCAACTCCTTTTTGGGAGAGTGCCGTGGTTTGGGTAAACGCTTATACCCGCATCCGCTTTGGCCGCCTCGAACACGTCAGCGCGCATTATCGCTCGCGCTAATGGCTGATGGCCTAGCCGTCAGCGATGGGCTTGCGATTGCGGCTCGGTAACTGGCCCGAAGATTTTCCGCCGGAGGCTCGATCCTCCGGCGGTTTCTCTTGCTTTGGTCGCGCTATTCCGTCCTCAATTTCCTTCGTGTCCGTTTGGACAAACCGACCCAACGCTTCCTCAAAGCTGATATCGAGTTGGCCGAAGGAATTTCAAACTGAGACACTACCTCCCCCTCGGCTTAATTGACGACGGCGCGGCGGCCAGTCAGCCGACCTTGTCGGCGCCCCAGCATCCGCCTTCGGTTTGGTTTTTGACGACGATTGCGACGATATTTCCGGGGTCGGCGTCGAGTGTCGCGTCTCCGGTCGGGTCCGCCGCCTCGATTGGCGCGCCCTGGGCGACAAAATCGCCGGAGCCGGGAGGCGTTTCTTTCGTCAGTTGATATTGAGACATGTCAATCTCCGATCAGGCATAGAGGACGGTGGCGCCGACATTATTCGCATAGGTGCCGGACGGCAGCACCGTATTGTCGGTCGATGCCGGGCCGCCCGTGAAGGCGCCATTGATCGCCGCGCCAATGGCGAGGCCGATGTCGCCCATGGACACAGACCGGCTGGAGCCGGGCGCGACGCCAAACACAAACGACGCCGTCGATCCGAACGTGACGGCGCCGGAATAGAGGTGAAAATACACCCACACGGCAGAGTTGTTGAACATGTCGATCCCGTAAACCTGCCCCGCCGACGCCTTGATCTGCGTGGCGGCGAGCGCGGCGGCGCTTGGAATGACGGGGTTAGACGAACTGTACCCGCCAGAGGTCGCCGGCTTCGCGGCCAGAGCCCACACCCCACCACTCGCGCCCTGATCGACAATAATATGCTGCGAAGGGGTGTTGACCAATTGCCACTGGACGACGCCGGACGTCCATGCGCCCACGCCGACCACCTTGATGTAAGGCTGATCG
>CAIZGR010000082.1 GCA_903932535.1 uncultured Hyphomicrobiales bacterium
GCCTCGGCGTTCGGATCTCGCCGGTCTCCACCGCCGGCGACTCCCGGGACAGCAATCCGCAGGCCCTCTTCAATCATGTCGTGAAGAGTCTCAATCCGTTCGGCCTGGCCTACGTGCACGTGGTGGAGGGCGAGACGGGCGGACCCCGATACACGATTCCATTCGACTATCCCGCGCTGCACCGCTGCTTCGACGGCGTCTGGATGGTCAACAACGGTTACGACCGGAAGATGGCGATCGATGCGGTCGCGAGCGGTCGCGCCGATCTCGTGTCGTTCGGGCGGCCCTTCATCGCCAACCCCGATCTGGTCGAGCGCCTGCGGGAAAACGCACCGCTGAACGCGCTGATGGGCCAGGAGACGTTCTACGGCGGCGGCGCTCACGGCTATACCGATTATCCGACCCTCGACCAGAGCGCCGCCGCGGCAGACGCCGGCGAGATGGCTCCGGCCTGAAGCGCCGGCCCGGCATCCGGTGCGTCTGACCGACTGAGCATGACGCCGACGACAGAAAGTCATTTCAGGCGTGGCGCCCAATCCCTGACGCCAAGGTTGAACCATGTCTGAAATTCCAAAGGGCGCTTTCGGCGTCTCTGCCGTCGTCGCTGCATGCATTCACGCTTTGGCGGCGACACTTTCAATCCAAGAAGGAGCACAAGTCATGCAAGCCACAAATCCATTCCGACAGCACACCCCGAGCGATGATCCGCAGCCGGGCACGCCCGGCACCGGACAGGACCTCTGCCCCGAATGCGAGGGGAGTGGCAAGCAGGTCGACAAGGCGACAGGCAAGCCAACTGACAAGACTTGCGAACGCTGCGACGGAACAGGGCAGATCGTTCAAGGCATCGGCTAGAGCGAGATCCTTTTCGGCCGATTCCCGTCTCGCTCTCGATTCTTTGAAAGAGCGGGAAATTTCGTGAAAGACCGGCGGCCACTCTTCGCATCCCAGTCCAGCGCCGCACGTGGTCATGACCTGCCGAGCAGAAGGCACGGCAGGCGGACGCGTGCTCACGTTGTCACTCACACTTCGTGGCGCCACCGCATTCAACCTCAGGAGAACCAAGTCATGCCCGGAAGCCTTGTTTATTATGCGCTGATCCTGATCGTCATTGCGGTCGTCGCGGCGCTGCTTGGGTTCGGCGGCGTCGCTGCGACCGCCATGAGCGGCGCGCACCTCTTCGTATGGCTGGCGGTCGTCATCCTGGTGATTGGCGTCGTCTTCGCCCTGATGCGCCGGGTCTAAGCGCGGCGCGGGCGGGGGTCTAAGGACGATTGCGCGGGATTGCGGCAAGTTCCCGTCCGCGCGCTCGACCGAACGCCCCGCGCCCGCGCGGTCGGACCATCCGATCTTCTGGACGGCTCTTCATCGCCAACCCGGATCTGGTGGAGCGACTTCGGCGCCCCTT
This sequence comes from uncultured Hyphomicrobiales bacterium, assembly GCA_903932535.1. Classification (GTDB taxonomy): domain Bacteria; phylum Pseudomonadota; class Alphaproteobacteria; order Rhizobiales; family Beijerinckiaceae; genus Roseiarcus. The sequence goes on from CAIZGR010000082.1 coordinate 1,409, forward strand.
TCAACCCGCTGATGAGCCAGGAGACCTTCTACGGCGGCGGCGCTCACGGCTATACCGACTATCCCACCCTCGAAGAGAGCGGCGCCGCGACAGACGCCGACGAGCTGGCGCCGGCGCGAAGAAGCGACCCTGGGGGGCTCGCCCAACTGGACTGGCCTCCCGCTCCTTCAGACGCTCGGCCAAAGGACGTCATGCCCGACGAGGCGGAACCGGTCGCGGCCGTATCGTGCCGAGCTTCGGCGATGCGGGTTTCGAGGTCTCTTCGAGGCTCCGGGTGATGGCTCGTCCCTCCGCGCGTGGACGAAAACCGCGCTCAGACGGCTTGCAGCACCTGATCGACCGGACGACGCAGGGATCTCGGCAGTTCCGGCCCGTATCCAAATCGCATGACGAGATCCGGCCGCCGGTCCCCGGCTCCGAGGAAAGTGGCGAACTGTCCGCGCACCGCCGGAACCTCGACGGGCTGATTGATGAAGCAGTGCCGAATGCCCAACGCCGTCGCCTGCAGGGCGAACCGCTGACATGAGCGACCCGCCGCGCTCCATGACGCCGGCTCGTTCTTCTCAGAGATGAAGACGGCGACGCCGGCCGAGCCGCGCAGCTGGGTTGCATAGGTCTTGTTCTCGCTGTCCTTTGTGACGACGAGACTGAAAATCAGGCGTCCGAGCCAGCTCGGCAGGGTGGGCGCGCCCGTGCATTTCGAGAACAGCCCATCGTCTGTCGCAAGCGCTTCGGCGGAATTGAACCGCAGCCACGATTTCAGTTCGGCGATGAACGCGGCGTCGTCCATTTGCGCGCTGTTGCCGGCGATCAGGTAGCCGAGAATGTCTTCAATCGACGTGCGTTCGGTGAAGAGCCGCAGTTCCACGCCATCGCCGCTCGCGGCAGCTTCCAGAAGCCGAAGGTGTTCGGCAGGCACGGCCCGTCCGTCGAAGAGGCTGCGTGTCGATTGACGCCGCGGGATCGCGTCGAAGAGCGGACTGCGCGCCGCAGGCGCTTGTTCGAGGTCGAGCCGCATGCCGCCGGCAGTCGGGTCGAAAGTCGCGTTCGCGCGGAGCCCGAAGGCCGCCGCCGCCTGAACGAGATTTTCGGTTGCGCAGCCTAGGCTGGCAAAGAGGTGATGATCGTCGGGGTCGACGGACGACAGGCGTCGCCGCAAATCGGGAGCCACGAAAATCGCACGGTCCGCGATGCGGAATCGCCAGGGCTGCGTGTTGTGACTGTTGGCGGCCAGCGTGGCGTAGCGGACGAGCTCCTTCTGGGCGACCGGCAGGGGGAGGTCGAAATGGTCGCTGTGCCGCCAGGTTGATTCGACCGCGGCGTCATAGGAGGCGGCGTCACGGGCATTCGCCAGGAACGCGGCTCCGCCTCCGGCGGCCGCGACAACTCCGGCGCCTGCGAGAATCCCAAGGAATCTGCGTCGAGCGGCGTGTTCCATCGTGAAGCTCCGTGTTCGAGGAGGGCCATGCGCGGGCGGGCGGGACATGTTCCGGCTCGAGTCGCGATGCTCGCCGAGCGTGCGCCTCCTTTCGCCCCATGCAGCTGTTCGCCAGCCCGCGGCCTGGAGCGGCGAGAATCGGATCAGCCGAAGGCTCCCGCGATGTAATCCTGCGTGCGCCTATGCTGCGGCGCATCGAACATCTGCCCGGCCGAGCCCGCCTCGATCATCTCGCCAAGGTAGAAGAACGCCACCTTGTCGGCGCAGCGCCGCGCCTGCTCCATGTTGTGCGTCACGATGACGATGGTGAGATCGCGCTTCAGGTCGGCGATGAGAGCTTCGATCTTCTGGCCGCTGATCGGGTCGAGCGCGCTGGTCGGTTCATCGAACAGGATCACCTCCGGCCGGGCCGCCAGCGTGCGGGCGATGCACAGGCGCTGCTGCTGGCCGACCGACAA
>CAIZGR010000083.1 GCA_903932535.1 uncultured Hyphomicrobiales bacterium
AGCCTCGCTCGAACCCGAAAACTCCGCTCACACGCCAAAGACGCGAAGCAAAGACGACCAAAAGCTCTCCGCCCCCACCTCTCAGTAGGGAGGAGTGCGCTCAGGTTGTCCCCGATCAATCCAACGCCCGCCAGCCCGTCTCCAAGCCGCCGTCCTCGTCGGTGACCGCGATATACGGAACGCCTCTCGCCCTGTCAAACACTTTTTTGAAAAATTTGTCACAGCTCTGTGACCAAGCCCGATCGCCCCGAGAAAGCAGGCTTCGCCGCGCATTCGCCATGGTTCGGCGCGATAGCCGGACGCGCGGGGCGCCGAGCGTCGACGCGAATTGCGCCGCGCCCGCGACGGCGTTAACATCCACGGGTCGCTCCCATGGAAGGGTCGGACGACAGGAACGAGCGGAAAGAGACGTTTTGACGACTGCAACCGCCGCTTTTCCGCGTCTTGCGCCGCGGGGCGACAGAGCCATCGCCGGCATGGAGCTCGGCGTCGAGCCGCCGATCCGGATGGGCGACGACCGGCTGGATCGCGCCGAGCGTCGCCGGGCGTCGCTGCGATGGCTGGCCGGCGCCGCGCTCACGGGCCTCAGCGGCGTCGCGCTGATCGGCGCGGCGCTCTATTTCGATCTCGACAGCCAGTACAATTTCGCCGAAGCGCCCGAATTCGTGAACGGCGCCGCGCCCACCGATTCCCAGGAGGAAGGCGTCAGCCCAGGCAAAGGCGACCGCCTGTTGCGACCGGTCGACATCGTGTCTGACAAGCAGACCTACAGCGTTCCCACGACGATCAAGGTGGGGGACAAAGAGGTGGTGAAGGCGCGCCTCTTCACCCGGCTGCAGACGACCCTGACCCAGACGCCGACCGGGTTCGCCGACGCCGTCCCGCCCTTCAATCCGCTCAAACTGGCCAACCGGGCCGAGACGGCGGACGCCGCCCCCGATCCCGGACCGGTTCAGGACGACGCCGAAGTCCTGTTCCGGACGACCGACCTGACCGCCGAGGACGCCGCCCGGGCGACCGGCGAACTGTCGGCGACCGAAGCGCAGGCGCAGGTGGTCGAGACCCTGAAGGCCCCGCCCGAGACGCCGAGGGCGCCGGTACAGTCACTCCCGCCGCAACTGATGCTGATGCGCACCAGCCAAGCCGTCGGCGATCCGCTGGCGGCCGCGCTCTCCTACGCCACCGTCGGCAGCGTCAGCTCCAGCGCGCCCTTCGCCTCGATCGAAGTGCGCATGATCCCGGAAAACGTCACGAACGTCGCCAAGGCCGCGGGAGCCGACGAGGCCTCGCCGACCGAAAAGCTGGTCCAGATCCGCCACGGCGAGACTTTCGAGGGCGTGCTCAAGGCCAACGGGGCGAGCCCCGAAGCCGCGGCGGCGATTTCGGCGTCGTTCCGCGCCAAGCGCGGCGAGGGACCCGCCGGCGAAGGTCAGAAGATCCTTCTCCTTCCGGAGGAGCCCGCCGTCCGGGGCGGAAAGCCGAGAATCGCCCGCGTCTCCATCTATGCCGACGATCAGCTCAAGGCGACGGTCGCGATCAACGACGCCGGAGCCTACGCGCCGGTTTCGGTCAAGGCCGCCGCCGGAACACGCAAGCCCCAGCCCGACGCCGTCGATTCCGAGGGCATGAGCCTCTATCAGAGCCTCTACGAAACGGCGCTCAAACAGGGCCTGCCCAGGCCTCTGGTCGATCTTCTGGCGCGGGTTTTCGCCAACGACGTCGACTTCCAGCGCGCCACCGGCCCGGCCGACTCGATCGAGGCCTTCTTTTCCGACCCGGACGACATCGATCCGCGCGCCGAGCTGCTCTACGCCACGATCACCGTCCGGGATCAGACCTACAAGTATTACAGGTTCCAGGCGCCCGACGACAACGGCGTCGACTATTACGATGAAAGCGGCCGCTCGAACCGCAAGTTCCTGCTGCGCAAGCCCATCGCCGAGGGCGACATCACTTCGCCCTTCGGCATGCGGTTCCATCCGATTCTGGGCTTCACCCGCATGCACACCGGCGTCGACTGGGGCGCGCCGATCGGCACGCCGATCTTCTCGGCCGGCAACGGGGTCGTCATCAAGGCCGGGTGGGAATCCGGCTACGGGCGCCGGGTCGAGATCCAGCACGCCAACGGCTACGTGACGACGTACAATCACATGTCGAATTTCGGCCGCGGCGTCGCCGAGGGCGCTCATGTCGCCCAGGGCCAGATCATCGGGTATCTCGGGCAGTCCGGCCTCGCGACCGGTCCGCACCTGCATTACGAAATCATCATCAACGGCAATTTCGTCGATCCGATGGCCATCAAGCTCGCCCGAACGCGCGAGTTCGACGGCAGGATGCTGGCGGTCTTCAAGCGCGAACGCGATCGGATCGACCAGCTCCGATCGCAGGTTCCGTCCGCCGCGGCGGAGGCGGTCGAGAAGCCTGCGACGGGTCTCGCCGCCAGGATCAACTGAGGGCGACGGAGACTTCCGGGTCGCCTTCGCCTGCGAATCCCAGCGCTCGGCGGATCGTCTCCGCCGTCGCGCCCTGCGCTCTCAGGCCGGCGAGCGAAGGCGAACCGCGGCTCTTCGACAGCTTGTCGCCGCCGGGGTCGCGCACCAGGCGGTGGTGACGGTAGCGCGGCGCCGGCAGGCCGAGCAGTTCCTGAAGCAGGCGATGGACCGCCGTCGCTGCGAGAAGATCGCGACCGCGCACGACGTCGGTGACGCCCTGAACGGCGTCGTCGACCGTCACGGCGAGATGGTAGCTCGCGACGAGGTCCCGTCCTCTGAGAACGACGTCGCCCCAGGCCTCCGGGGCGGCCGCGCGCGGCTCGCCCGTCGCCCCTTCGCCGTATTCGAGCCACGCGATCGGTCGGGCGGCGAACCCGACGGCGCGGCGCATGTCCAGCCGCCACGCCGCCTTGTCGCCGCGCTGAAGACGCACGCGCCTCTGCGCGATCGTCAAGCCGCGGCAAGCGCCCGCGTAAAGCGGCGCCCCGTCGGGATCGCGGCCGATCGCGGCGCGGGCGGCCTCCGCCCGGCTGCAGAAGCACGGATAGACGAGATCCATCGCCTCGAGGCGGCCGAGCGCCGACGCATAATCGTCGCCGTGCTCGCTCTGCCGCCGCGGGGCGCCGTCGAAATGCACGCCGAGCCAGGCGAGATCGTCGAGAATCGCGGCCTCGTAGGCCGGCTTGCAGCGCGTCCGGTCGAGGTCTTCAATGCGCAGCAGCAGCCGTCCGCCGGTTTCGTCGGCGAGGCGCCGATTGCAAAGCGCGGAATAGGCGTGTCCGAGATGCAGCGCGCCGTTGGGCGTCGGGGCGAACCGGAAGACGGGCGATGGTGTGGGAACGGCCGGGCGCATGAGGAAGAAGCGGATGCATGAAGCGGCGCCGCGCGCAAGCCGGACGAAGCGGTCGCGAACGCGGCGAGTCTATCATCCAGGACCGCCGATCGTCGACGAAACGGCGCTCGCCGCCGGCGTCGAGGCCCTTCGGCTGATCGATCCCGAACTCGCCGGACGGCTCCTCGCGGTCGGCGGGCCGCCGCCGCTGCGGCGCCGCGAGCCGGGATTCGCGGGACTGGCGGCGATCATCGTGTCGCAGCAGGTGTCGGTTGCGAGCGCGCGCGCGATCTTCGGCCGGCTCGAGGCGCGGATCGCGCCGCTCGACGCTCGGCGCCTCGCCGCGGCGGCCGACGAGGACTTGCGAAGCTGCGGCCTGTCCACCCCCAAGATCCGCGCCTTGCGGGCGGCAGCCGAGGCGGCGGCGGCCGGGCGGCTCGACCTCGAAAGCCTTTCGGCGCTCGACGCCGGAGACGCGCATGACGCCCTCGTCGCGGTCAAGGGCGTCGGCCCGTGGACGGCGGACATCTTCCTGCTGTTCTGCCTCGGCCATCCCGACGCCTTCCCGGCCGGGGACCTCGCGTTGCAGGAGGCGGCCAAACTGGCGCTGGCGCTCGAGGCGCGGCCCGACGCGGCGGGGCTCGAGCGGATCGCCGAGCGCTGGCGGCCGTGGCGGGGCGTCGCCGCACGCATGCTGTGGGCCTATTACCGCGCGGTGAAGGCGCGTTCCGGGATGGCCCTCGCCGACGGATCGGGCTAAGTCCGACGCTCGCAAAAAAGATTGGAGTCGACATCATGAGCGTCGCCCTGGACGGTCCCCGAATACAGCCGAGCGGCGGGCGGGCGACCGCGCTCGTCGTCTTTCTGCACGGCTACGGCGCGGACGGGAACGATCTGATCGAGATCGGCCATCAGTGGCGCGCCCTGCTGCCCAACGCCGCTTTCGTGTCGCCGCACGCGCCCGACCGCTGCGCCGCCTCCCCGATGGGCCGCCAGTGGTTCGGCCTGTCGAACCGGCCCCCCGACGATCCGGCCGGCGCGGACGAACGTTGGAAGGGCGCGGTGAAGGCGCGCGGCGCGATCGACGCGTTCCTCGACGCCGAGCTTTCGCGCCTCGGGCTCGACGAATCGAGGCTTGCGCTGGTCGGCTTCAGCCAAGGGACGATGATGGCGCTGCATGTCGGCCTGCGCCGGCGGCTCGCGCCCGCGGCGATCGTCGGTTATTCCGGCACGCTGGTCGGCGAGGAGCGCGTAAAGGAGGCGACCGCGCGCGACGCGCGCGGGGCGCCGCCGCCGGTGCTGCTGATCCATGGCGACCAGGACCCGCTCATTCCGATCGACGCGATGTTCATGTCGGCCGACGCGCTCGCCGGCGCCGACATCCCCGCTCAGTGGCACATCTCCTTCGGCGTCGGCCACGGCATCGACGCCGGCGGCCTGCGTCACGGCGGCCAGTTTCTCGCCAAGGCGCTCGGCGGGCCGAGGCGTTAGCGGCGGGGGGGCCGC
>CAIZGR010000084.1 GCA_903932535.1 uncultured Hyphomicrobiales bacterium
CCCCATTGCCCCGAGCCGGTCTGAATGATCGACGTCCCGCCATAGGCGCAGGGCACGAACAGCACGCGGCGCGGCCCGTAGACCGGGCAGAAATAATCGCGATAGAAGTGAACCGCGTTGCCGATCGCCGGCGTGATGATGCCGGTCGTGTCGGGATTGTCGAGCGGATCGTTGGCGCCGCCGTTGCTGACGTGGTTGGCCGTGCCTTCGTAGCCGGTGAACATCTGAAAGAAGTTCGACTGGCCGACATCGACGCCGGCCGTGAACGGGACGCCGTAGAGTTCGTTGGACTGCCCGGCGATCACGTCGATGATGTCGACCGCCTGCGAGGTGAGGAACGCGCGCTGCTGCGGCAACAGCGCCGCCGCGAGGTCGACGCCGGCGAGCGACGCGCCGAGGCCCGCCGCGGCGCCGGTGAGCAGGCCGCGGCGCGTGATGATGCCCGACATGGCGGCTTCCTCAGTTCTGCGGGCCGGACAGCGAAAGCAGGATCGAAGCGCTCGCGCCGGGCGTGTCGGAGTTGTTGGTGACGAGGCAGGCGTAGACGTATTGCGTCGCCGTCGAGTCGGTGTTCTTGACGTCGATCGAGGCCGCCGGGATGCCCGCATAGGTCTTCGCGTCGCCCGTTGTGTTGAGCGGCGCGGTGTATTGCAGCACCTGCGGGATGGAGATCAGGTTGGCGTCGTCGGTCGCCGAGCCGACGAAAGCGCTGCCGTCGGTGCAGGTGGTCGAGGTCGGGTTCTTCTGCCAGAGCCGCAGCACATAGGAGGCGGTCGAGCCCCACGAGGTCCAGGAGCGCACGTTCGAGATGATGCCGGAATTGCCGTTGGTGCGCAGGAACGGGATCTGGAACAGGCCGCCGACGGAGACGCCGGCCGCGTGCGCGCCGGAGGACGGCGACGCCGTGACGCTGATCGCGCCGGAGTCGTAGGCCGCCACCGCGATCGAGCCGGAGACCGGGACCGGGACGCCGCTCGCATTGCCCTGGATCGTGATCGCGGTCGTCTGCGACGTGCCCGGCGCGCTTTGAACGTTGGTCTGGCTGGCCGCGGTCGCCGCGCCGCTCGGCAGCGGCAGCGCGCTCGCCGAGATCGGCTGCGTGGTCGCGCTGGCGTCGACGCGCAACGCGCCGGCCGTGGTCAGCGACAGCGGGTCGCTCTGGCCGGTGGTATAGGTCGGCGCGGCGGTGGTGACGGCGCCCATATGCACGTTGCCGGTCTGGCCGGAGGTGGTCGAGCCGATCGCCGCATTGGTCGGCTGGTTGGCCGAGGTCGCCGCGCCCGAGGGCAGCGGAAGGCTCGCCGCCGAGACCGGCTGCGTCGCCTGCCAGAACGTGCCGGTCACGGCGACCGAGCTGGCGATCGAGACCGGGAACGTCGCGCCGGTGGCGGGATTGACGAAAACGCCGTTGCTGGCGCTCGACAGCGAGCCGCCCTGCGTCAGCGCGACCGGCCACGCGCCCGAGGCCGCCGCCGCCGTGCCCTGCGTGACGGTCCCGCCGCCGCCGCCCCCGCCGCCGCCGGCCGATGACCCCATCGAGCCGTTGCCGGCCGTGATGTTGAGCGTCGTCGTTCCGGTCGCCGTGATGGCCTTGAAGAAGCCGTTGGTCGCGTTGGTCGAGACGGTGACGAAACCGCCCGCCGGCACGGAATCGCCCGAAGTCGAGGGCGTGCAGGACAACGTCATGCAGTAATAGGCGGTCTGCGCCCCCGTGTTGTAGATCGCGAGGTTATATCCGGGGTAGTTGTTTGTCAGGGTGGACGAGCTTGTGGTGACGCTCATCGTCTGGCCGCTGTTGTTGATCGGCTGCCAGGGCAGTTGATTCACCGCAACCGCCGGCTGGCCTTGCGGCGGCAGCAACGCGAAGGGGAGCTGGCCGCCCGACCCCGTCAGCAGCCCGGCGCCGCCGCTGATGTTGAGCGTCGTGAAGGCCGCCGTGCCCGACGTTATCGCCGCCAGATAGGTGTTGGCGCCCACGGTCAGCGCCAGCCAGCCGCCGGCCGGGACGAAGTCGTTCGAGGTCGTGGCCGTGACCGCCGAGGATGTCCCCAGCTTCACGTAAGCGGGGTTCGTTCCCACGTTGTAGACGACGACCGTCGTCCCCGCTGGCAGCGCCACGTTGGACGATGTCGACGAGACGCTGAGCGGTGTTGCGTAGGCGCCCCCTGGCGCGAAGCCGCCGACCGAGCCAGAGAAGGTGCCGGACACGTTGAGCGGCACGCCTCCGGCGACGCCTTGCACACCGAGCGCCGCGCCGGCGCTGGCGCCCGCCGCGGCCTGGACGTTGGTCTGGTTGGCCGCCGTCGCCGCGCCCGTCGGCAACGGCAGCGCGGCGGCGGAGACGGGCTGCGTGCCGGGGAAGTTCGAGACGCTGACGGAGCCGATGGCGTTGGCGCCGGCG
>CAIZGR010000085.1 GCA_903932535.1 uncultured Hyphomicrobiales bacterium
GAGATCGGAAACAATTCGATCTGCCGTGAGTGTTCGGACATCGTCATAGATCAAAACCCCCGGATTGTTTTGGGCATAAAGCGCGCGGCGCCACGGCACGAATTCGCAGGCCGCGACGGTCTCGAACCCGGCGCGATGGAGACCAAGCGACCAGCCGCCGGCCGCCGCGCTGAAAAGGTCGAGAACCGTCAGGGCGCTCATCTCCGCCCCCTGGTCTCAACCGCCCGCCGGGCCTGATCCGACGACGGAAACGGGCCCTCCAGACCGCAGGCCCATGCTATCCGGCCATCCTCGATCTTCGGGCGCCCGGTCGGCGTCGTCTCGACCGACGCCGCGAACCAAAATGTTTTGCCGTCGCGGATCGTGCGGAAAATCTCGACGCGGGTCCGGGTGTCGGGTGGCGCAAAGAGATCGGGCTGCGGCGCTGCCGAGACCATCAGAACGCCTCCCCGAGGCTGTCGAAATCGGAGGCGGTCCAATCCTTGTCCATGGCTTGTCCGCCAATTGTCCGCGAATTGTCCGTTTTCGGGAACGTCTCCGGGAAGCCTTTGACCGCGCGTCCGGTGTGCCAAAGCCATGGTCGCGCCCAGCCGATAATCTTGAACTCCGTCAGCTTGTTTTTCAGCCGCTGCAGCCGCTTTTGTACTGCGGCGTCAGAGACTTGCGACCCGTCCGCCTCGCAGGGTCCACACGCCAGATAAGCCTCTTTCCAATGCGAGTAATGAACCGCGACCGTGCCGGCGGGAACGCCAGCGGCCTCCATATCCTTGTCCGCGAATTGTCCGCTTTTTGTCCGCGCATCCAAAAAGGCGCGGAAGGCGGTCGGCTCTTCGCCATAGAGCGTGTAACCCTTGGCGTCCTCGGCCTTGCGCAGTTCCTCTTTCTCGCCGACCTGAAGCACGACGCAGGACGTGATCCATTTGCCATCCTCGCGCTCGCCGAGCTTGACCTGTTTCAGCTCGAACGACAGTTTGCCGCCGGCCTCGCCGTCCTTGACCTTGTCGAACAGGATCGTGCGGATGCCGGTCTGCGCCGCCGAGACCATGACGACGGAGTCGGTGTCGCCTTTCAGCGAACCGTGCCCGCGCATCCCGGTCCCGTTTTTCGGCAAATGATGGACGAAGCAGACATGCGCGCCGGTGTCGCGGCTGATCCGCTCGCCGTTTTCGAGCACGCGGCCGACGTCGCGGCCGTCGTTCTCGTTGGCCCCAGACATGACCTTGGACATGGTGTCGATGATGACGGCGCGAAGTTCGGCGCGCCCGGCCCATTCCTTCTGGATCGCGGCGACGACCTGGTGAAATTCGTCGGCATTGCCATCGGGGCGGAAAAGATTGACCTTGGCCGGGATGATCTCGAAAGGGATCGAGGCGAAGTCGAGACCTTCGCCGAGATGCTTGATCCATGCCGGGATGCGGAGCCCGGTGACGCCGAACCCGGATTCGCCGGCCTGATAGATGACGAGCCCCGGATTGGTTTTCCGGCCCAGAACATCGCGCCCGGTGGCGATGCACATCCCGGCATGGAGCGCCAGAAACGACTTCCCGGATTGCGATTCGCCGGCGAGGAATGATTGCTCCCGCGCGATCATCCAGCCGTCGACGACATATTCGGGCGCCGCGATCTTCCGCGTCGCGATCTCGCCGATCGATATGCGACCCAGACGCTTTTCGCGCGGCGGCTCCCAGAATTTGCGGCTTTCCGCCACGAACTGTTCATAGGTCAGGATTGGCGGAATCGGCGCCGGGCTGGCGTGATGCGCGTTCATGGCGGCGACGCCCCGCGCTCGAGCAGTCCAGCGATAATCGCGGCCGACGCCCGGTCCAGGTAGAGCCCTTCGCCCCACCTGTTCTTGATCTCGACGCCATAGGGCCTGAGTTTTTTGCGGATGCTTGAAACCCGGACATCGATCACGTTCGTTTCCGGCGCGGCATCGGGATCGGGATAGACGGCGGCGCGGATGCACTCATGGGCGACGACAGCCGGCGCGCGGGCATAGATCGCCGACAGGATTTTTTCCTCAATCGGCGTCAGGCGAAAATCGCGCGGGAATCCAAGAGACGGCGCCAGCAGGTCGCGCAATTGCCGGACCTCTTCCTCCAATTCTTCGATGCGATCCCGCAACCGGCGAAGATCGGCGACGGGCGGGCGGCCTATGGCGGCGACAGAATCACGCATCGAGCCGCGCCTTTCTGCCGTTGAATTCCGACGCCGATTGCAGCGTCTCCGCGACCAATGCGACAGCGTCGGGTTCGGACATTACCGATTCGGCGAGGAAATAGGCGTGACAGACCAGCGCGGCGACGACGTCTTTGACGATGCCCGCCGGCTCGATTTTATCTTCGGCGTTCGCGATAGCGCCGGAAACGAGCATGTCCAGCGCGGTGTCGAACTGGTTGAAGAAGGATGGTTCGTCGTCGTCAAAGGTCATGCCGCCACCCTCGCGCACTCAAGCCAGACGTCGTTCCAGTCCCGTCCCATCGTCTTGAAATGGACAGGATCGGTCGGCGCACACGAAAAGGAGACGTCGAGACCAAGCGCGCGGTTGGCCTCGGCGCCCTTCAAAATCGTCTGGCGCGTCATGACCGGATTGCTGTCGCCGTCGACGAGATAGATCAGCCTCCTGACCTGGCCGGGAAATTCGAGGTAAGGCGACGCCAGATTATTGAGGCTATCGGCGCCGGCGACGGTTGCCTCGCGCAGATCAGGGCCGAACATGCCTTCGCGCGCCAGCATCAGCCATCCGAGCGTCGTCTCGACGCCTTCGCCGAGCGCGAGCGTCTCGCCGATCGGCATCAGGTGAATGATGCCGCCGGCCATGGTGTAAAGCCCCAATTTGGCCGACCCGCCGTCTGGCGTTTTCAGTTTCCGGCCATCGCGGCCGAGATAGGTCCGCTTGATCCCCGTGATCTGGCCGGCGGGGTTACGCATCGCCGCCAACATGCAGGGGAAGCGCCCCAACTCGATGCGGCCTTCGGGGTTTTCGGGATCGGCGCCCATGTATGGAAATTCGTTCATGAACCGGAGATCGGCGTGTTCAAACGCCGTGGCCGGGATGCCGCGCCAGTCGGTCAAATAATCTTCGGCCAGCGTCCCGATGACCGGAGCGGCGCGGTTGAATAGGTCGGTCGCCTTGCGGATGTTTTCGGCGAGCTTGCCGCTTTCCTGCCGGGCGCGTTCGGTCTGTTCATCCCGCCGCTCTTCCTTGCGCTCCCTGATGATTTCAGGATCAGGCGCGCGATATTCCGAGGCGCGATCCGGCGGCGCTTCATTGGTCAGGAATTCGCAGGCCGCGACGAAATTGCAGTCCAGAACATGCATGGCCATATCGACGACACCGCCTCCGCCTCCGCCCCGGCAATTGAAGACGTGCTTTCCGGTATGGATGCTGAAGCGATCGGTCCCGCCGCACTTCGGGCACGGTCCCTGAAGTTCCGCCGCGCCGGCCTTCTTCAATCTGGCGCCGAGCCGTTCCGCCGCGCTTCGGATATCGACGGTCTTCGCGCGGTCAATCCAATCCTGGAATCGGAGATCGTCTGTCATGGCTGTTCGTCCTTGATTTCCGTCACCGCGCTCAACGGGTCGTAATCCATCACGTGGTCAGGGACGCGATAGGCGGCGATAAGAGCCC
>CAIZGR010000086.1 GCA_903932535.1 uncultured Hyphomicrobiales bacterium
CGCCAACGCGCGCGCGCTGGCCGGGCAGGAAACGGCCAAGACGGCGCAGGCCGCCGCCATGGCCGCGTCGCTCAACGACTGGGCGCAGACCCACAAGGCCGCGCGCAAGACCAAGATCGACTCCACCGTCAAGGAATTGACGGACCAGAACTACGATATTCTCGAAGTGCACGAACACCAGGAGAGCGCCGCGGCATGACCACTTTTCCAGGTTCGCCGCGTGTGCTCAAGGGCGCGCTGGTGTCGGTCGATCCGCTGATCCCGATCCCGAACGTCATCGTGTTCCAGTATAATCCGGACACGATGACGCGCTCGCTCAAGCCGCGGGCGCCCGGCGCCGACAGCGCGCGCTCCGAAGCCCAGCGCCTCACCGGCCCGCCCGAGGAGACGATCAAGGTCGAGATCGACATCGACGCCGCCGACCAGCTCGAAACCGGCGACGGAATCGCCGGCGCGCTCGGCGTCTATCCGCAACTGTCGGCGCTGGAAATGCTGACCTACCCGAAGAGCGCGACGGTGATCGCCAACACGATTCTGCTGGCGGCCGGCGTGATCGAGATCGTGCCGGCGGACGGGCCGCTGACCCTGTTCATCTGGGGCGCGAAACGCATCCTGCCGGTGCGCGTCACCGATTGCTCGATCACCGAGGACGCCCACGACACGTCGCTCAATCCGATCCGCGCGCGCGCTTCGCTCGGCCTGCGCGTGCTCAGCTACAACGATCTCTCGATCACCAGTCCCGGCTATTACATTTTTCTCGCCCACCAGATCGTCAAGGAGGCGATGAGCGTGGTCAATCTGGTCAACGACGTGTCCCAGGTGATGGGGGGCAACGTCAAACTGTGACGCGCCCGGGGCGCGCACGAAAGAGACATTTGCGAGGGTCGCCCATGTTCGATCACACCAGCCGCTACGCTTCGCTCGACACCGCGACCATGGTCCTGCCCGACGGGCGTCCTGTCGCCTTTGTGCGCCGGCGTTTCCCGCCGCAGGCGCGGGACCTGAAGATCCTCGCCGAGGTCGCGGTCGCGCCCGGCGAGCGCATCGATCTGCTCGCCAATCGCATCTATGGCGATCCGCTGGCCTTCTGGCGCCTCTGCGACGGCAACGACGCGCTCGATCCGCTGGAAATGGTCGAAACCGCCGCCGCCGATCCCTCCCGGCGCCTGCGCGCGCCCATGCCGACCGCCGGCTGACGGACAGGAAGCGAACCGTCATGCTGCTCGGCGTCAACCTCTCGCTGCTGATCGGGCCGACGGCGCCGCTGCCGGCGACGCCCGACATCGCCGAGGCGGTGCAGAGCGTTTCCGTGACCCAGAACGACGAGGGACGCTCGGGCTTCCAGATCGTGCTGCACGCGGGCCGCGCCGGCGTCGCGGACATGCTCGACTACCCGCTGCTGCTCAATCCGCTGCTCAAGCCCTTCAACCGCGTCATTCTCATCCTTCTCTGCGGCCCGGCGCCGACGGTGCTGATCGACGGCGTCATCACCACGCGGCAATTGTCGCCGGGCAGCGCGCCAGGGTCCGGCACGCTCACTCTCACCGGCGAGGACGTGAGCGTGATGATGGATCTGAAGAGGGCGCGCAAATCCTACACCGCGCTCAGCGAGCCGCTCATCGCCATGTCGATCATCGCCTCCTACGCGCAATATGGCCTCGTCCCCATGGTCATTCTGCCGAGGATTATCGATCAGCCGCTGGAATTCGAGCGCACGCCGACGCAGCAGGGCACCGATCTGGAGCAGTTGAAGAGCATGGGCGAGCGCTTCGGCCATGTCTTCTTCATCGATCCCGGCCCGGTCCCCGGCGTGAACACCGCCTATTGGGGGCCGCCGCGCCGCCTCGGCGTTCCGCAGCCGGCGCTGACGGTGAACATGGGGCCGGAGACCAACGTCGAGCAGATCAGCTTTTCCTACAACGGGCTGGCCGCGACCCTCGTCGACGACACATTCCGCGACAATCGGCTCGACATGGACATTCCGATCATGACTTTCGCCAGCATGCGCCTGCCGCCGCTTGTTCCCCTGCCGGCCCTGCCGATGCAGTTGCCCAACGTGCGCACGTCGCTGCTCGATCAGGGCTCCGGCATCGACGTCATGCAGGCCATGGCCAAGGCGCAGGGGATCACCGACAAATCCGTGGATAGCGTCGTGACCGCGCAGGGCGAGCTCGACGGACTGCGCTACGGCGGCGTGCTCAAGCCGCGCGGCCTGGTGGGGCTGCGCGGGGCCGGCTTCACCCATGACGGGCTCTATTACGTGAAGAGCGTGAGCCACACGATCGGCAAGGGCCAGTACAAGCAGAAATTCGCCCTCACGCGCGAAGGCGACGGCTCGATGGTTCCGGCGGTGCGCCCATGACC
>CAIZGR010000087.1 GCA_903932535.1 uncultured Hyphomicrobiales bacterium
CCAATGGGAGAGGTTGAGCAGCGTCCGTTTCCGCACCCTGCCGCCGTCCCGATAGCTCTCGCGCAGCAGGATGGCGGGCGGGGAGGAGCGATTGGGGACGGTTTCGATGTACATGGCCGACGGATAGCATGAAAGCCACGTCTAATCGACTGAAATATCGCATTTACATGGCTACATTTCTGTGCACCCAAAAGCGGAAATGCGCGCAAGCTCAGACGCTTGACGCGTCGGGAAGAAAGAAGCTCCGCTTAGTGCCGTCACCTTTTCGGCGTAGCCTCGAAGGTTGTCTCCTGTGAAGGAGTTCGTCATAGCTAAACAAACGGCTGAGCAGATGACCGAAGAGAACGCCGAATCGTTCAACAAGAGCGGCGAAGCGGCAATGAGGATCGTGAAAGACAACACCGACGCCTTTACCGAGGCCGGAAACGCGTCGAGACGTGCCGTCCTGGAGCTGACAAAGGCCTATCAGGAACTGGCGATCAGGAACGCCAAGAACCTGACCGCCGCGATGCAGGCGCTCGCGACGGTGAAGAGCCCGACGGAATTCATCGAGCTCCAGCAGCGTCTGGTCAGGGAGGGCGTTGAAGCCGCCGTCAGGGATAGCCAGCGCATTGCGCAATTGACCACCGCCGTGTTTGCCGCCGCGTTTGCGCCGATGCAGAAGGAAATAGAGTCGGCGCAAAGGCGCGCGCAGATATGAGCCGTCTCTGAAAGGCACCGACGACGCGACCGTGGCGGTCGCCGACGGAGACGCCGAGAGACGAGCGCCGTCGGGGTTCGTTCCGGGCCGCATGGCGCGGAGTCCGGCCCCGGCGGCCGCAAAGCAAAGGGCGCGGGAGAAAACGGCAAATTTCTTTTCAGCCGGAAGTCGTTCGTTCAGCGCTTTCGTCGAACCGAGGTCCGTGGATTTCCTTGGCGGGTAATGCAAGACATCGTCAACTTTCAGTGCGTCAATTTGACGAATTGTCATGCGCCTGAGAGTTTGTCATGGTGACGAATGCGATGAGACATTTGGGGCGGCGAACGAGAAACAAGGAGCGTTCTCAATGTGTCTGCCTCTATTATTGACATTTAGTCTGATTTGCTTGTTCCAAACGACTGGGCCTGCAACGCCGGTGAGGCTGGCGGTCGAAGCCTCATGAGCAGGCCTCCGCAGATTTGCTGGTAGAGGCGTCGGAAGCCTGTTTCGCGAGGCCGCTGCGCGCGCGGCGGGATGCAAGAGCCGCAGCCTGCTCAAACGCTCGCGCCGGCGCAGGGCTCGAGGCGTTCGTCAAACGAGACGACGGACGTCGGCGTCGCTTCCATGAACCCAGATCGCGGGGAAGCCGAACGCTCCCTATCGTCAGGGCTACGTTGCTGAGGCGGCGCTTTGTGGCTGGCTCCGCGCCCTCGAAGCGATCGAACGTCGCGCAAACCGGTATCGATCAGGATTTGATCCAGAAGGCGGCGCCGGCGCGACGCCGAGGCTGTGGTCGCCGGCCGCGGCGCGCCTCGACATGGACCGCAAGGCGCGATTGCGCGCTTGCGCCGGATCGGCCACTTTCGTGGGATGACAGCGAATCAGGTTGGAAGCAGGCGCGGACGAAAGCTCTCGAGGCTGGCGGGTGCGCTCGCCCTCGTCGCCGCGACCGCAGCGACCGCAGGCCAATTCGAGCCCCCGCCGAGCTATAGCCCCGCCGCGGCGCTCGGGCCGGCCTGGAAGGGCGCCAGCTACCGGGTCTCGAGCCCTGTCACGTCCGACGGCTTCCTCCGCCACTACACGGTGCGGACGGGCCAGGGCGATTTCGAGGTCACGGGCGATCAGTTGATGGCCGCGCGGCTCGAGGAACTGGCCGCGCTGAAAAAGCTCGACGAGATCAACGTCGCGTCGCAATTCGGCCAACAGGCGGTCAAGACCGGGCTGAGCCCGGTCTTGCTCGCCGGCGCGCTGATCACGAATCCGGTCGGTACCACTCGGAATACGATCGGCGGCGTCGGCCAGTTCTTCGGCGGCGTGACGTCCGGCCTCAACAATTTCGGTAAATCGCGCGACGACCCGTTCGCGAGCGTCACCGGCCAAGCGCGGCAGAAGCGCGAGATCGCGTCGGCGCTCGGGATCGACCCGTACACCGACTTCAGCCCGCTCGCCGCGAGGCTCGACGCCGTCGCCGGCGCCGGCGCAGCCGGCAGCCTTGCGGTCGCGGGCGCCTTCATGCTGACGCCGGGGGTCGCGGGCCTCGTCGCGTCGAACGCCAACACCGCGAGCTCGCTCGGCGCCATGGTCAAGGACTATTCGTCGGCGCAGCTCATGGACATCGACCGCGAAAGGCTCGCCCGGCTCGGCGTCGACCGCGCGACCGCCGACCGGCTGTTCGCCAATCGATATTTCACGCCGGTGGACGACACGGCGATCGTGTCTGCGCTCGAAAGCCTCGCCGGCGCGGGCGATCTGCCGGCCCTCGTTTCGACGGCGGCGGGCGCCGACAGCCGCGCGACGGCCTATTTCATCCGCCGCCGGATCGAGCTGACGGCGGCGTGGCGGCGCCGCTACGGCCCGATCGCCGGCTTCGCCGATCCGGACGATCTGCGCTTTCCGGTCGCGAAGACGGCGAATGGCCTCGTGGGCGTCTATCCGATCGACGCGCTGGCCTGGACGCCCGAGACCGCGCGCGTCCTCGAAGGCATGACGGCGGCGGGGCGGGGCGCAAAGACCCTCGCGATCACCGGGACGGCGACTCCGCTCGCCCGATCGCGCCTGAAGGCGCTGGGCTGGACGCTGGAGGAGCGGACGAGGCTTTAGCGTGGAACGAGATTCGATCGCATGGCGCGGCGCGCCCTTCCGGCCGCGCGTTCCGCGCGTCCACCTTCTCCCCTGGGGAGAAGGGCTCGACGGGAGAGATGGTGGCCCCTTCTCCCTCGGGGAGAAGGTGGCCGGCGACAGCCGGCCGGATGAGGGTGCGCCACGCGCGCCGATTTCCCCTCGCTCCAGCGGCGTCACCTCTCCGGCGCGGGGATGAACTCGCCGCGGTCGTCGGGCGGCAGGTCGAAGCGGCCGCGGCCCCAGTCGGCCTTGCGCCATTCTTCCTTGGCGGCCTCGATCCGCTCCGGGCTGGAGGCGACGAAGTTCCACCAGAGGTAGCGCGGCCCGAGCGTCGCCCCGCCGAGCAGGATCAGCCGCGCGCCATGCTCGCCGCCCGCGACCGTGATCCTGTCGCCCGGCCGGAACACCAGCATCCGCCCGGCGTCGAAGGTCTGCCCGGCCACCGCGATCGCGCCCTCGACGACGTGGAGGCCGCGGTCCTCGTGGTCGTCGGGCAGCGGCGCCCGGGCGCCGGGCTTCAGCGCGACGTCGGCGTAGAAGAGGCCGGAAAAGACTTTCGCCGGGGCGGTCTCGCCATAGGCCCTCCCGAGGATCAGGCGCAGGGTCGCGCCCGCGTCCTCGAGTTCCGGCAGGTCGTGGCGGGCGTGGTGGGAAAAGCTCGGCGCGTCGTCCTCATGCGCCTCCGGAAGGGCGACCCAGGTCTGGATGCCGAAAAGCTCGTGCGGCGCGGCGCGCGTCTCGGGGCTCGTGCGCTCGGAATGGGTGATGCCCTTTCCAGCCACCATCCAGTTGACCGCGCCGGGGTGGATCACCTGGTTCGAGCCGAGGCTGTCACGGTGCAGAAGCTCGCCGCGATAGAGGTAGGTGACGGTGGCGAGCCCGACATGCGGGTGTGGGCGGACGTCGATCCCCTGTCCGGCGACGAACGCGGCCGGTCCCATCTGGTCGAAGAAAACGAACGGCCCGACCATGCGCCGGCGCGGGGCGGGCAAGGCGCGGCGCACCTCGAAGCCGCCGATGTCGCGCGCGCGCGGCACGATCAGCGTCGCGATGGCGTCGACCTCGACGGCGTCGGGACATCCGGGATCGAGGGCGGGATTCCAGCTCATGGGGGATTCCTTTCCGGAGAGGCCCGGCGCCGATCATAGCCCGAGGCGCCGGCGCGCCGAAGCGGCGCTCGTGAGCGTCTGCCTCGGATGGGCGGAGAGCGCGGGGCGCGGGCCGAACCGTTCGGCGTCACGGCTCCGCCTCCTGCTTGCGGAGCCGGAAGGATCGCCGGTGATAGGGGCAGGGGCCGAGGCGCACGAGCGCGCTGCGGTGGAAGGCGGTGGGGTAGCCGGCATGGTCGCCGAAGCCGTAGCCGGGGTAGTCGCGGCCGAGGTTGCGCATCAAGGCGTCGCGGGTCGTCTTGGCGACGATCGAGGCGGCGGCGATCGACAGCGACAGCGCGTCGCCCCCGACGATCGGCCGGGCGGGGCAGACGAGCCCGTCCGGAACGTCGCGCCCGTCGATCAGCGCGAGGTCCGGCCGCACGTGGAGCGCGCCGACCGCCCGCGCCATGGCGCGCAGCGTCGCGCCGCGGATGTTGAACCGGTCGATCTCCTCGGCGCTGGCGAAGGCGACCGAGACGCTGATCGCCTTGGCGAAGATGACGGGCCTGAGCGCGTCCCGCCGCGCTTCCGGCAGCGCCTTCGAATCGTCGAGGCCGTCGGGCAAATCCTGCGGGTCGAGGATGACGGCGGCCACGCCGACCGGTCCGGCGAGCGGGCCGCGCCCGACCTCGTCGACCCCCGCGACCCAGCCGGCGCCCGCGGCGAACGCCTCGCGCTCGAATTCGAAGTGGGGCGGGCTCAAGGCGCGCCCTCCAGCGGGCCGCAGGCCAAACGCTCGAGGTCGAACGCCTCGATGTCGCGCATCAGCGCCACGAACCGCTCGACGCCGTGGGCGATCGCCGCCTCGCCCTTTTCGGGCGTCGCCTTGTCGGCTTCCCCGACCGCGCCTTCGGGGTTGAGGTCGCTCGCCGCCCAGGCGAAACCCAGCGGCGGCTTGGCGCGCAGGAGCGCGAAGTCCTGCGCGATCGTTTCGGCCGCGCTCGGGAAATCGCGGATTTCGCCCCCGCGCACCTGTTCGGGACGAAACGCGAGCATGAGGGAAGTCTCGGAATCGCCGCCGTGAACGCCATGAGTCATCTCGCGGGGCGAGAACAGGGTGTCCGGATAGCCGAGCCGCCGCCACGACGCGTGGACCGCCAGCATCCGCCAGCGCATGCGCAGCGCGAGCGTCACGGCTTCGATCGCGGCGCTGTTGCCGCCATGCGCATTCATCGCCACGAGCTTGCGGCAGCCGGCCCTTGCGACGCTGTCGCCGATCTCCGTCCAGGCGCGGATCGCCGTCTCGACCGAGAGCGTCAGCGTGCCGGGATAGCCGGCGTGCTCGCCCGAGACGCCGACCGTCTGAACGGGCAGGAACAGCACCGGCAGGTCGTCCGGCAAGGCCTCGGCCGCGCGCCGGACGTAGCCCTCGGCGATGACCGAATCGACCCCGACCGGCAGGTGCGGCCCGTGCTGCTCGACCGCGGCGACGGGCAGAACGGCGATGACCTTGCGCATGTCGGCGCGCGCGAAGTCGCGCCAGGTCATTTCGGACCAGAATCGCGTCGGGGGCATCAGACGCGCTCCTCGAATGCGCGCCGCAGCGCGCGGTCGAGCGCGATCCGCCTTCTCGGACGTCGATCGTCGTCATTCAAAGGATTTGAAGTCATCCGGAAACAACCGCTCTTTCTGTTGGCGTGATCGGTCTCATACCAATCCCCGGATTGGCTGATTCACATTTTGGACAGATGGATTCCCAAGAGCTCTGGATTGTGCGATTCCTGTTCTCGAAACGCGAATCGGCGCCGGGATTTTCACATGGGCGCGGCCATAGAAATCATACCAAGTCCCGAAACGAATGACCTATGCCTCCGTTGGCAGTGGTCAACAAAGCGCCGAGCGATGAGGAATTCACCACGGCAGTCCACGAGTCATGCTTTTCGGGACCTAGTATAACCCCTAAAATTTTCCTCGTCAGAAAGATTTCGACCTTATAATTCTGGAAGTAGAAAAATCCGGCTGGCCTCAGCTATCCCCTCATTTTTTTGAGGGCCAAGATGCAACCTGAGGTTGGCGCTTCGCTGCGGCGGTTCCCGTATGACGAGTGCTGGAGCGGGAATTCTGGTCGCCAA
>CAIZGR010000088.1 GCA_903932535.1 uncultured Hyphomicrobiales bacterium
CGCCGAGGACCGCGCCGATCGGCGCGGTCGCGTCCGCGTCGCGAGACGAAATCGGCGCGACCAGCGCTTCCTCGAAATCGTAAGCAGCGCAGAGCGAGGCCTCGAGGCCGCCGAGCTCGGCATGGCCGCGCGAAAGCGCGATGCGCACTTCGCCCAGCGCCCGCGCCTCGGCCAGCATGCGCACGACCGTCACGCGTCCGACGCCGAGCGCGTCGGCGATCGCGCTCTGCGTCATCTCCTCGACGAAATACATCCAGGCCGCGCGCTGCCTCAGACGTTCGCTGCGTCGGGGAGCGCGCGATTCGAAAGGGTGATCCGGCTTCATGTTCGACATCCGCTTGCCGTCCTGCGCGCAAAAGTCAAGATCAATCGCGTTGTAATCGGCGTCCGCGACATCAGCTCAGGCTGTCGAGGAAGGAGGCGACGAAGATGATCAGGCCGGCCAGAAAGGCGAACACGACAAACCCGGCGACGACGAGCCGCTCCTCGGTCCAGCCGGAGCCGGACGCTGCCGGAGAGTCGTCCGGAGCGAAGCCGGGCATGGCTTCCTCCGGAGGCGCCGGCGGGCGCGGTTCGACGCGCGCGGCGACAGGCGCCGGCGCGGCCCGCGGCGGAACGGGACCGGCTTTGGCGGGATCGGCGGAAACGGCGAGCTGCGGTCGAGCGCGAGCGGCCGGGGTCGGGATGGGCCGCGCCGACTCCGCCGCCCCTTTTCCGGCGGCGAGGACGAACAGCGCCCCCAGGGCAGGCGCGATCACGCCGAGCGCCGGCGCGTTGGCGTCGATCCAGCCCGACACGAGCGGGTCGGTCGCCGCCATGCCGCCGGCGATCCAGCCGAGGAACCCCGCTCCGATCGCGAAGATCTCTGGAGCCAAATGGAGAATCCTGCTGATGAGGAACGCCCCGTAGACGAGAATGGGAATGCTGGCGACGACGCCGATCGCGAGCAGCCAGAGGTTGCCGCCCGCGATCGCCGCGAGCGCCACGACGTTGTCGAGGCTCATCGCCGCGTCGGCGAGCATGATGACCGCGGCGGCGGACATGAAGTCGCTCGCGCCCGCCGCGCGTCCCGGCGCCTCGTCGCCGGCGCCGGATTGCGCGCGGACGTTGAGGGCGATGACGATCAGCATCCAGGCGCCCACGAGCTTCACCAGCGGAACGGCGAGGAGGGCGTTGGCGAAGAGGATCATCACGAGTCTGAGCGCGATCGCGCCCCCGGCGCCGAGCACGACGGCGCGGCGGGTGTCCTCGGGCCGAAGCCGGCTGCAGGCGAGCGCGATGACGACGGCGTTGTCGGCGCCGAGCAGCAGGTCGACGAAGAAGATCTGCATGAGCAGGAAGAGCGAGGCGGCCGCGCCGGTCATCGGACGCCGCCCCTCGGCTCGGGCTCGCCCGAGCCGCCGGTCGCGCGCGGCGTCAAGGTTTCGCGCCCTCCGCCGATCCGGCCGCCGGACCCGATTTCAGGAGACGCAGGAAATCCGCGTCGGGACTGACGATCATGGTCGGACCGGAATTGGCGAGCGCGCCCTTGTAGGTCTGGAGCGCGCGAACCATCGCGTAGAACTGCGGATTCTGCGAGAAGGCGTCCGCGAGCGCGCTGTTGGCTTCCGCGTCGCCCTCGCCGCGCGCGACGGCGGACGCGCGCTGCGCCTCGGACAGGATGACGGTGCGGTCGTGGTCCGCCTTCGATTGGATCTGCTGCGCCCATTCGTACCCTTGCGCGCGCAGCTCCTTGGCCTCCCGCTGCCGCTCGGACTTCATCCGGTCGTAGATCGCCTGGCTGGTCTCGAACGGCAGGTCGGCGCGCCGCAGCCGCACCTCGTCGACCGAAACGCCGAGAGGCGCGGCCTTGGCGGCGACTTCCGTCCTGATCGCGTCGACGATCCGTCCGCGCTCGCCGGTGAGCAGGGCGCGCAGCGGCGCCTGCCCGAGCGCGCGCCGCGCCGCGGAGCTGACGAGCAGGTTGAGTTGCACGTTGGCCGCCTCGGGCGTGCGCAGGGCCTGATAGAAGCGGAGCGGATCGACGATCCGGTAGCGCGCGTAGGGCTGCACCTCGAGCCGCTTCTGGTCGCCCATGATCGCCTGCTCGACCTGCGGCTCGAGCAGCAGCGAGCGGGTCGACGTCACGTAGACAGTGTCGATGAAGGGGACCTTGAATTTCAGGCCCGGAGTCTCGACGACCGCGACGGGCGCGCCGAGCCGGACGACGAGGGCCTGCTCGCCCTCGCTGATGACGTAGATCGACGAAACTGCGAGATCGAGCGCCAGCGCGACGGCGGCGGCCGCGGCGAGCCAGCGACTTTTCACTTCGTCCCCCCTGGCGCTGCGACCGCCGCAGGGGCCGCCGGCGGAGTCTTGAACTCGCTGACCGGAAGGTACGGCACGACGCTCGCCACGCCCTTTCCGGATGTGTCGACGATGACTTTCGAGGCCTTCTTCAAGACCTCGTCGACGCTGTCGAGATAGAGCCGCCACGCCGTCACGTCCTTGGCGCGCTCGTAGCTTCGGAGCAGGGGCAGGAAGGCGTCGGCGTCGCCGTGCGCGAGGTTGACGACCTGCACCTTGTAGGCCTCCGCCTCCTGCCGGATGCGCCCCGCTTCGCCCCGGGCGCGCGGGAGGATGTCGTTGGCGTAGGCCTCGGCCTCGTTGCGGGCGCGCTCCTGGTCGGCGCGGGCGCGCTGGACGTCGTTGAAGGCGTCGATCACCGCCAGCGGCGGCTCGACCCGCTGCAACTGGACCTGGGTGATCTCCACGCCGGCCTGCTCGGCGTCGAGCAGCCGCTGCAAGAGATAGCGCGTCTCGTCGGCGATCTGCTGGCGGCTCGTGGACATCGCGGCCTGGATTGGGGTGCGGCTGATGACGTCGCGCAAAGCGCCCTCGGCGGCGGTCCGCACCGCGAGTTCCGGATTGTCGACCTTGAACAGGTACCGGCCCGGGTCTCTGATCTTCCAGAACACGGCGGCGTCGGCCTCGACGATGTTCTCGTCGCCGGTCAGCATCTGCCCGCCGCGGTTCGACTGCGCGTCGCCCCCTCCGGCGGACGGTCCGACGCCGATCTGCCTCTGGTTGACCTGGGTCACTTTGGGCAGCAACACGGTCTCGATCGGCCAGGGGAGGCGCGCGTGCAAGCCCGGTTCCGTCGTCGCCACCCATTGGCC
This sequence comes from uncultured Hyphomicrobiales bacterium, assembly GCA_903932535.1. Taxonomy (GTDB): domain Bacteria; phylum Pseudomonadota; class Alphaproteobacteria; order Rhizobiales; family Beijerinckiaceae; genus Roseiarcus. The sequence continues at coordinate 3,159 of CAIZGR010000088.1, forward strand.
GAAGCGCAGCACCACGCCCTTCTCGTCGGGCTGGACGCGATAGAGCGCCGTCGACAGCCACGCCAGCGCGACCACCCCGATCGCGGCGACAATGCCGCGCCGCCCTAGCCTCGGCATGCGGAAGACGCCGCCGAGGCTGTCTTTCGTCACCCGCCAGACGTCCAGACGGGCGCCTTCGGCCTCGCCTTCCGTCTCCGGCGCGGCCGGCGGCGGATTCGCGCGCGCGTCACTCTTGTCCAACGACCAGACTCTCTTCGAGCATCAACCGCGCGCGAGCGCTCAGCTTCTCGCTTTCGCTCTTGAGCTGGCCGCAGGCGGCGAGAATGTCGCGCCCACGCGGCGTCCTGACCGGGCTCGCATAGCCGGCGGCGAACACGATCTCGGAGAACCGTTCGATCGTCTCCCAGTCCGAGCAGACGTAGGGGCTTCCCGGCCAGGGGTTGAAGGGAATGAGGTTGATCTTGGCCGGAACGCCCTCGAGCAGCCGCACGAGCGCCCGCGCCTCGGCCGGCGAATCGTTGACGCCTTTCAGCATCACGTATTCGAAGGTGATCCGCCGGGCGTTGGACGCGCCGGGATAGGCGCGGCAGGCCTGGAGCACGCGCTCGATCGGATATTTGCGGTTGAGCGGCACGAGGGTTTCGCGCAGCGCGTTGTTGGTGGCGTGCAGCGACACCGCCAGCATCGTTCCGCATTCGGCACCGAGCCGGCTCATCTCGGGGACCACGCCCGAGGTCGAGACCGTGATGCGCCGCCGGGAAAGGGAAAGCCCGTCGCCGTCGGTCAGGATCGCGACCGCGTCGCGCACGGCGGCGAAATTGTACAGGGGCTCGCCCATGCCCATGAAGACGATGTTGGAGACGGCGCGCACGCCCTCGCCCGAGGGCACGAGGCCGTCCGTCGGCGCTGTCCCGCCCGGGAAATCGCCGAGCCGGTCGCGCGCCACCAGCACCTGCCCGACGATCTCGGCCGCCGTCAGGTTGCGCACCAGCGGCATGGTGCCGGTGTGGCAGAACGTGCAGTTGAGCGTGCAGCCGACTTGGCTCGAGACGCACAGCGTGCCCCGGTCGGATTCGGGGATGTAGACGCACTCGATCTCGGCGCCCTTGTCATGGGGCTGGGCGGGCGGCATGCGCAGCAGCCATTTGCGCGTGCCGTCGGCCGACACCTGCTCTGCGACCACTTCCGGGCGCCCGAGGTCGTGCCGTTCGGCGAGGCTCGCGAGCAGCGGCCGTGCGATGTTGCGCATCGCCGAAAACTCGCGCGCCCCCCGGTGGTAGATCCAGTGCCAGAGCTGCGACACGCGCATCTTGCGCTCGCCCTCGGCGACGCCGAGTTCGGCCAAGGCGCGGCCGAGTTCGGAACGGGTCGCCCCTGAGAGGCGCACGGGCGCGCTATCCTCGGCGGCGGAGACGGCTGCGGTCATGGACTTGGCTTCTATCATGGGGCCGGGCGCGCCTCCAACGGTGAAATGTCGTATCGAGGCAACCGGCAAATTCCCGGGCGGGGTGTCGAACTGGAATGGGGTCGATCAGGGTTGCGAGGGGCGGGACGCTGGGCCCGGGGATTTCGAGGCGGGCGACGAGGTGAAAAGAGAGAGATTTCGAGTTTGGCGCAGGTCTCCGCGAGGCCGAGCCTGTCGTCGCGGGCTACCAACCTTCTCGACGCAGCGGGAGCGCTATCTCTCGAGCTCGCTGTCCCAATAGAGAAAATCCATCCAAGACTGGTGTAAATCCTGTGCGCATTGCAGACGCCGCGCCGCCTCGTCGAGCTCCCTGGGAGTCGGCTCGAAGGGGGCGCGAAGCAGCTTCATTCCCGCTTGTTTCGGGGTAAGATTGCCTTTTCGCAAGTTGTCGGCGGGGCAGCATGCGACAATGTTCGTCCACTCCGCGTGTCCATTTTTGCTGCGAGGAATGACGTGATCGAACGTCAATTCCTTCGGGCCGAGTTTCACTCCGCAATACTGGCAGCTGAACTCGTCTCTCAAAAAGAGGTGGAATCGGGTAAACGCCGCGACTTTCCGCTTCCGGTAGCTTTTCAGCGCAACGACGGAGGGAACCTCGAAAGACTGCGATGCCGACCGAACCACAACGTCGTCGTAGGTTTTCACCTGCACCACGCGCTCCTGCATAACCGCGACGAACGCATCCTGCCAGCACCAAACCGAGAGCGGAGCCCAGGAAAGCGGTTGCATGTCGGCGTTGAGAACGAGAGTCCTGAGGTTGGCCACTGGATGTTCGGTCACGCGTCGCCTCCGCTCATGGCGAACGCATTGTCCGAGCTTCGAGGCGCGCCGCAGGAAAGGTCGACGGCGGCGGCGAGGGGCGAGGCCGGCGGCGCCCGCGTCTCGACAGCGGCGCTTGCGGCCGACGCGCCGCATTCGGACAGGATGTCGACGCGGTCGAGGACAACCGCATTGATCGCATCCTGCCGGCGCCGGATCGACAGGGGATCGTCGTTCAGCGGGCGAAAGTCCGCATTCAACACGATAGCCGGGCACTCGCCGGGCGACAGCGCATGAACAAGAACAGTCACGTAGACGCTCCGTTCCTCCGTGGCAAACGAAGCCGGACCGCACCCGACCGTCCTATTACTCTACAGCCAGCGTGACGCCCTTGTGAAGGCGCCGAAACTCGTTATTTTCCGGGACTCTCCGGGGACATGCCGCGCCCGAGAGCGCCGAATCAGTCTTGCGCCTGCCGTTCGATCGCCTCCATGTCCGCGTCCGAGAGGCCGAAATGGTGGCCGATCTCGTGCACCAGCACATGCGTCACCACGGCGTCGAGGGTGTCCTCGCCGTCGCACCAATAGTCGAGCAGCGGCCGGCGGTAGAGCCAGATCATGTTGGGCAGTTGGCCGGTCTCGTCGAGCGCCCCGCGATGCGCGAGACCCTGCCCGCGGAAGAGGCCGAGCAGGTCGAACTCGCTCTCCGCCTCCATTTCATCCAGGGTGTCGTCGTCGGGGAAGTCGACGACCTGGATCACCAAGCCTTCGCAAAGGCGGCGGAAGGTCGGCGGCAGGCGGGCGAAGGCGGCGTCGGCGAGCGCCTCCATGTCCTCGAGGGTCGGCGCGCGCAGGCGCCCGGCGGCGTTCGTGTCGATCGTTCTCATGGCGTAGCCCTCGGCCGCGGCGCGCGTCCGTCGATCGACCGAGCGCGCGCCGCGTCGAGGCTGTCGACCAGGCTGCGGGTGCGCGCGGCGAGCACGGCGCGCAGCTTGCCGGCCGCCTCGGGGAACTCGGCGAGCACCCGGCGAAACGTCTCGCGCGGAATGCGCGTGAGCACCGTGTCGACGTCGGCCCGGGCGTCGACGCGACGGACGACCGCCGCATAAAGCGCGCTCTCGCCGATCAGCGCCCCGGTCGTCACCCGGCGGCCTGCGCCGGGGGGAGAATGTCTGTCCAGGAGCAGGATCGCGCCGGACTGGACGAAATAGCCGGCGTCGGCGGCGTCGCCGGCGCTGAAGAGGGCGTCGCCCGCCTCGAGCCGCTGCTTGACGCTGGAGAACGCGACGAGTTGCACCGCCTCGCGCGGCATCACGCTGAAGGGCCGGACGCGCGCCAGCCGGGCGACCTCGCCGTCGAGCGTCACCCGGAGCGTCCTCCGAGCGCCGCGGCGGCCACGAGCTTGTAGCCGCCGGCCTCGGTGACCAGGAGCTGCGCCTCGGCGGGATTGTCCTCGATCTTCTGCCTGAGGCGGTAGATGTGGGTTTCGAGCGTGTGCGTGGTGACGCTGGGATTATAGCCCCAGACGTGCTTGAGCAGGGCCTCGCGCGGCACCGGCTGCTGGTCGGCCCGGTGGAGGAAGCGCAGGATCGCGGCTTCCTTCTCGGTCAGACGGAGCTTGACGCCCTTCGCATCGACCAGATTTTTCGACGTCGGCCGGAAGGTATAGGGGCCGACCTGGAATTCGGCGTCCTCGCTGGCCTCGTATTGGCGAAGCTGAGCCCGGATGCGGGCGAGCAGCACGACGAAACGGAAAGGCTTCCCGACGTAGTCGTTCGCCCCCGAGTCCAGTCCCTGCACGGCGTCGGCGTCCGAATCGTGCGCCGTCAGCATGATGATCGGCCGGCGATAGCCGCCGAGGCGCAACTGCTTGACCGCCTCGCGGCCGTCGAGGTCGGGGAGGCCCACGTCCATGATCACGACGTCGGGGCTCGATTCCGGCACCGTCTCGAGCGCCGCCGCCGCGGTTTCGACCGTCGCAACCTGAAACTCCGGATGGAGGGCGAGTTGCTCGACCAGCGCGTTGCGCAGGTCGGCGTCGTCGTCCACGATCAGGATTCGCCGCGGTTCCGTCATGGGGTCAGTGTATCCGCTGCGCAGCCGCGCCGCTAGCAGCCTGTCGGACTGAGCCTAGCAGATTATGTCCGGTGCGGCGTGGCGCGCGACCGCGGCGTTTGCCGCGGCCCCGCGCCGCCGGCGGCGGCTGCGCCTCGTGGAAGGCCAGCCCTTCGGCGACGATCGCGTCCCAACGGCGTTCGAGAGCTGCGATCAGGC
>CAIZGR010000089.1 GCA_903932535.1 uncultured Hyphomicrobiales bacterium
AAGGGTCTGTTTTGTTCGCCTAACGTGCTTCTCGGGCGTTTCGTCCGCGTGGCGCATAAGTGAAGTCAAGTCAATCCTTTAAGACCAATTCGGGGTATAGCGCAGCCCGGTAGCGCGGAAGTTTTGGGTGTTTCGCTACGGGCCTGTTTTCTCAATGGGTTGCGCCGGAATGGCTTCGAACTTCGGGGATTTCTCATCGGGTTTGCCTCGTTCGAGGGCCTCGCGCAGGTCGGCGTCGTCGGCGTGGGCGTAGCGCAGCGTCGAGCGGATGTCTCGGTGGCGGAGCAGCTTCTGCACGAGCTTCAGGTTGCCGGTCTGGCGCAGGAGATCGGTCCCGGCGGTGTGGCGCAGGTCGTGGAAGTGCAGCTCGGCGACCCCGGCCTTGGCGCAGGCCCGCTTCCATGCGCTGGCCGCCGCCGAATAGGTGACCGCGCCGCCGTCCTCGTGGGTGAAAAGGCGTTCGCCGCGCCGCGGCAGCGCCCAGAGCGCGTCGCGAACGTCGGTCGGGAGCGGCACGGTCGCGCGTGATCCGCCCTTGCCCTCGATCTCGATCGTCAGCGTCGCCCAGTCTACGTCGCTCCACTTCGCCTTCAGGAGCTCGAAGGCGCGCAGCCCGATGCGCCGGGCGACGAAGACCAGCGCGCGATACTTCTCCGGCAGCGCCGCGACGATCAGATCCTCCTGTTCGGTCTTCATCGTGCGGATGCGTTCTTCCGGCTCCTTCAAGAGATACTTCTTCCACTTGATCGGCTGAATGGGCTGGCCGAGCGTGTCGCGGGCGAAGTAGAGCAGCTTTCGCAAGGGCTCCGTCACGCTGCGGTTGACGCGCGCCGGCGACAGATCCCTGATCGGCTTGCGCTCACGCGCGACGCCGGTCTTCCGGTCGCGTTTCAGGCCGCGCCTGACCGCGACGTTGTCGACGCGCTCGCCGCGGCGCTTGGCGACCATCCTCGAGATCGCCGCGCCGTCGATGTCCGAAATGGCCGCGTCGTCGCCAAAGTAGCTCGTGAGCCAGTCGAGCGACCACAGCACCTGGTCAGGTCGCTTCTGAGGGCGGCCGACCTGTTCCCAGTAAAGCGCGGCTGCCTCGGCGATCGTCATCGGGCGCCCCTTGCGGCGGCCGTCCTGTCTGGCGACGGCGAAGCCGGCGATCGCCTTCTGGCGCTCCTCGGCCTCTACTCGCTGCGCTGCCGCCCGCGCAGTCTTTCCCGTCGAGCCATGAAATCGCTGACCCCGATACTGGAAGTCATAGTGCCAGAACGGCGTGCCTTCGTGTTTGTAGACCGACATGCGGGCCCCCGGGTGAACGCCTCCGCCTCGACCTTACGGCGCTCGTTGAACGCCGCAAGGTCGGCCGGGTCGAAACGCAGGCGGCGGCGCAGGCGGCCGCGGCCGACGTGGATCGCGGCCAGATCCTGCGCGTCGACGTGCGCCATGAGCGTGCGTTCGCTGATCTGCAGTCGCTCGGCGGCCTCGGCCGGGGTGAGGAGCGCGGTCATTTCGCGGCTCCGTGGGGCGCGGCGTTGGCGATGCGCAGGATCGGGTCGCAGTGGCACCACGGGTCGTCGAGTTCGCACCAGCAGGCGAGGTTCCGGCCGCCGAGGCGCATTCGCACGGCGCAGATGCTCGCGTCGTCGAGGCCGAGGCTCGCCGCGAACCGCTTGACGGCGGTCTCCGCGTCCGGGCAGACGAATTCGGGATGCGCGAGCCGCCATCCCCAGCGGCGCGCCTGGCGAATGTCGACGGACTCGCCGACGCGGTACGGGTTCCCCCAGGGCCCCGGCCGGGCGCAGTTGACGGCCTCCAGGCCGTTGGCCGCGCGCGACCAGGCCTGAAGGTCGAAGCCCTTGTGGCGGCTGAGTCGCAGGCGGACGGGGCTGGTCATGCCAAGACCTCGTAGGAATTGTCGGGCCGGCGCTTGAGGACGAGGGTGAAGCGCTCGCTCTTCCGGTGCGTGATCTGCCGGTCGAGCCGGAGGCATTTCGTCGAGACGACGTCGCGCTCGAGCGGGCGTTGCAGATAGAGCGCGTTGATCCCGCCGCCCGTCTTCAGCGCCTGGACGAGGGTCGCGCTGCCGATCTGCCGGGCGGCCGCCTCGCGCAGGGTGATCGCATAGCGATTGGTGTTGGCCGGGTGCTCCTCGGCGTGAAACATGTAGCGGCACACTTTTTGATAGATGTCGCTGCCCTTCTCGACGTAGCAGCGGTTCTTGCCCGGGCGCGTCGGAAGGCCGGCCAGCAGCCGGTCGAGCGCCGCCTCTTCCGCCCGGTCGCGCAGGCACACCTCGCAGATCTCGAGACAGTCCTTCAGCACGTGGTAGAGGTGGATGTCCGCGTGCTTCTTGTGCCGGGCGATCGCCAGCGCGTGCTCGCAGCGGGCGATGATCTGCTCGATGATCATGGGGCCGCCTTCGGGAGATTCCTGCCGCCGAGACCGCAGGCGGCCATGGCGGCCTGCTTCATGGCGTAGCAGTTCGTGCAACCCGGCGAGACGAGCGAGCAGCCCACCACAGGATTCCAAACAGAATCAGTCCATTCGATCTTGGTGTCAGCCACGACGGGCGCTCCTGCCTTCGTCCACGCGGCCCTGCCAAGCGCCCTCCGCATCCGCGAGCGCGGCGTAGGGCGGCGTATTCGGTTCGACAGCGCAGAAGGCGTTGCCGCAGCCGACGCGCCAGTTCATCTCCGTGTCGCTGTCCGCTAGACGGACCTGCTGGACCGCTTTTGTCCCACAGAACGGGCAGGTCTTCAGGTCGTCACGCTGCTTCGTCCCGTGCCATTTATTGCTCACCGCCGGCCTCTCTCATCGCGCGTTCCAAGTTTTCCATCTTCTCCGTCTCGGTCAGCCGGCGCCCTCTGCGCACATCCTTTGCGGCGATGGCGAGGACCATCCGCTCACCGCCCGGCTTCCGCTCCTTCGCGTAGGTCTCGATCATCGCGGCAAGACGTTCACGCTTAGTAGCGCGTCTCCTCGTTCGAAATCGCCCAGGCGACCGAGGCGAGCGCGCGGGCGAAGTCTTTCGCGGCCAGCGCGAAGCGGTGGCTGAACTCGGCCTGCGCGAGGCGCGGGAAATCTTCGGCCGGCAGCGTCGGCAGAAGGAAGCGCGCCCGGCCGCAGCGCAGCGTGGCGCGCGCATTGCCGTCCGCCGGCTCGAGGTCGATCGCGACCTCCGCGTCGGCCGGCAGCTTCTTCAAAATGTCGAGCAGGGTCGCGGCCGGGAAGCAGGCCGCGCCCTGGCGCGCGACGCGGGCCGCGGCGAACCCCTCGGCCTCGCGGTCGAGGTCGTTTGCGACCAGCGACAGGCCGTCCCCGGCGCCGGCTTCGACCAGCACGTGCGAGAGGATGGGGATCGTGGCCTTCCCCGGCGCGACGCGGGCGACCGGGGCCAGCGCGGCGGCGAAGCTCTTGACGGAAGCCGCGACCTTCATCGGCCGTCCGCCTCGAGATCGGCCTCGGCGAGCTTGAGGTCGGCGAGGGCGTGGCCCATGCCGATGATCGTGTCGCGGTAGCGGAATTCGAAGGCGCGGGCGGCGTCGGCCGAGGCGCGCCAGTATTTCGCGTTGGCCTCGGCTTCGCCCGTGCGGCGCAGCGCGTCGGTGAGCTCGACCTGCACGCCGGCGAGCTTCCTGCGCTCGGCTTCGAGGGCGGCTTCGAGCTCGGCGACCTTCGCCGCGAGGTTGGCGGCGCGGCCGATCGCGGCGGGGCGGATGGGCTGTGGCTTCATGGGAACTCCTCGGAAAGGTCGGCGGACCCTCACCCTGGCCGCTGCGCGGCCTGTCCCTCTCCCGCCGAAGGGCGTCCGGAAGGACGCCCGTCTCCCGACGGGCTGTGGCGGGCGAGGGCGGCGCGGGTCAGACTTCGGGGGCGCCTTCGAAGGCGTCGAGGCCGGTCTGGACGCTGGCCGTGGCGAAATCGGTCGCGACGCGGCGGCGCAGGACTTCCTCCCATTGGTAGAGCTCGTAGAACCAGAGCACCGCGCCGTCCTTCAGCCGGTAGCGCAGCCGCGCCACGATCGAGACGAGCCCGCCGTCGACGAAGGCGGGGAGCCGCAAAACGAAGAGGCCGGGCACGTGCAGCTCGGCCCCGCTCGCGTCGCGGTGCTCGGTCTCGAACACGATCGAGGCCTCGCCGCTCTGCAGCCGGACGGCGTTCTTGACCTTGCTGCCGCCCGCGACCTCGAGGCCGCGGGCGAGGTCGACGAGGT
>CAIZGR010000090.1 GCA_903932535.1 uncultured Hyphomicrobiales bacterium
AGGCCGTCCTCGAGGGTCGAGGCGCCCTGGTCTTCGTACTTGAATACGACGAGCTGCTGGGGTTTGTAGCCGGCGTCGATGACCTGCCAGTACTCGTTGTAGGTCATGGTCGAGATGCAGTCGGCCTGCTTCTGGAGGAGCGGGTCGACGTTGAAGCCCTGCTTGACCACCTTGACCCCGTTTGGCGAGCCGTCGGTCTTGAACTTCAGTTTGCCCATCCAGTTGAGGAACGGATATTCGTTGCCGTAGAACCAGACGCCGAGCGTGCGCCCCTTGAGGTCGGCCGGCGTCTTGATGCCGGTGTCGGCGCGGCAGGTGAGCTCGAGCCCCGAATGCTTGAAGGGTTGCGCAATGTTGACCAGCTTCGCGCCCTTCTCGCGCGCAGCCAGCGCCGCCGGCATCCAGTCGACGATGACGTCGGCGCCGCCGCCCGCGATCACCTGCTCGGGCGCGACGTCCGGGCCGCCGGGCTTGATCGTCACGTCGAGCCCTTCGTCCGTGTAGAAGCCCTTGTCCTTGGCGACGAAATAGCCGGCGAACTGCGCCTGCGGCACCCACTTGAGCTGGAGCGTCACCTTGTTGTCGGCGGCCTGCGCCACGCCTGCGCCGAGCATCGCCGCAAGACCCGCCAACCCGATTCCCAACGTCTTCTTCATTCGATCCTCCGTTTGAACGCCATCGCAGGTCAGGCCTCCCTTCTGCGGAAGGAGGCATGCCAGAACGTCACGCGCCGCTCGATCGCGGCGACGAGCCCGTAGAAAGCCGAACCGGTGAGGGCTGCGACCAGAATCGTCGCCCAAACCATGTCGATGCCGAGATGGCCGACCTCGGTCGAAATGCGGAAACCCATGCCGACGATCGGCGTGCCGAAGAACTCGGCGACGATGGCGCCGATCATGGCGAGCGTCGTGTTGACCTTCAAGGCGTTGAAGACGAACGGCAGCGCCGCGGGCAGGCGCAGCGCGGTCAACGTCTGCCAGTCGGTGGCCGCGTAAGTCTTCATCAGGTCGCGCTCCATGGAACTCGCGCTTTCGAGCCCGGCGACCGTGTTCACCAGCATCGGAAAGAAGGTCATGACGACGACGACGGCCGCCTTCGAGGGCCAGTCGAACCCGAACCACATGACCATGATCGGCGCAATGCCGACGATCGGCAGCGCCGAGACGAGATTACCGAACGGCAGGAGCCCACGGCGCAGGAAGTCCGAGCGGTCGACGAGGATCGCGACCACGAGCCCCGAGCCGCAGCCCAGAACGTAGCCCGCGAGCACGCCCTTGATCGTCTGCCAGAAGTCGGCCGCCAGCGTCGGGACCGAGACGACGAAGCGCGCCGCGATCGCCGAGGGCGCGGGCAGGATGATGGCCGGCACGTTCGCTGCTCGGACGACGAGCTCCCACGCGGCCAGAAACACGAGTCCGAGCAGAAACGGCGGCACGAGGTCGGCAAGTCGCCGGTCGATCATCGGACGAACCCCATGCGATGCTCGGCGATGCGCCCGACGAGACCGACGATCCCGACCAGGACCGCCGACAGCGCCGCGGCGGCGAACAGCGCCGCCCAGATTTGCACCGTCTGGCCGTAGTAGGAGCCCGCGAGCAGGCGGGCGCCGAGGCCCCCGTCCTCGCTCTTGGTGACTTCGGCGACGATCGCGCCGACCAGCGCAGCCGCGGCGCCGATCTTCATGCTGGCGAAGAAGTAGGGCGCGCTCATGGGCGCGCGCAGCTTCAAGAATGTCTGGCTCTGCGAGGCCGAATAGGTGCGCATCAGGTCGAGTTGCAGCGGATCGGGCGCGCGAAGGCCCTTCACCATGCCGACCGTGATCGGGAAGAACGACAAATAGGCGGCGATCGCCGCCTTCGGGGCGACGCCGGTGATGTCGAACTGGTTGAGAATGACGACGATCATCGGCGCGAGCGCGATGATCGGCACGGTCTGCGAGGCGATGAGCCAGGGGGTGAGCGAACGGTCGAGCCAGCGCACCGACACGATCACCACGGCGAGCCCGATGCCGAGCGCCGCGCCGATGGCGAAGCCGATCAGCGTCTCCTCGAGGGTGATGAGGCCGTGGTAAACGAGGCTGCGCTTCGAGGTCGGCGAAATGACGACGATGGACTTGACCATCTCGCTTGCGACCTGATGCGGTCCGGGCAGCTTCGGCCGCTCCATGTTGAGCGAATCGACGATCAACTCCGCAGTCGAATAGTCGGTCCGGCCGGCGTTGGCGTAGGCGTCCCGCTGCAAGTCCGCGTTGAGCGTCGCCGCGGCGACGTACCAGATCGCGAGCACCGCCAGGACGACGGTCGTGATGGGGAGGAGGGATTTCATGGCGGTCCGTTCGACGGCGGTCGCGGGATCGTGGAGAGCGCTTCGCCGTCGCCGAACGCGACGCCGGGAACAGCCGAAACCGCCGTTAGGCAGGGGGGCGCTATGGGGAAGACGGATTTCACCGGTAGGGCCATTCGTTCGATTCGAGCCGCGTGCTCGCCGAAAGGACGTTGCAATCGTCGTCGATCGTGAGGTCGACCGCATAGATCTCGGTCCGCGCCCCGAAGACGTTGACCGTAACGCGCAGGAGATGCGGATTGAAGACGGCGGGATCGCCGTAGATCTGCATCTGCCCGAGCGGATTCGTCCGGCTCATCGCCTGCAGCGCGGCGTTGTCGACCCGCTTCACGCACTCGGGGCTCGGGCGCGCGGAACTCGGCCAGGGGAACGCCATGACGGCCGCAGGGGCGGCAAGGATGGTCAGGACGCCGAGGCCAATGGCCGCGAGCCGGCCGAATCCCCTCCCCTTCCCTCCCCCCCAAGGGGGGAAGGAGAAAGGCGCTCGCGCTTCATGAAGGACGCGGCTATCCGTCATACGAGTGCCCCGCGCGCAGGCCGTGGCGGACGCGGTTGGCGATCGCGAGGAACTCGGGCGTCTCGCGGATCTCCAGTTGCCGGTCGCGGGGAAAGTTGCATGCGATGATGTCGGTGATCCGTCCCGGCCGCGGCGACATGACGACGATGTGGGTGGAGAGGAACACCGCCTCGGGGATCGAATGGGTGACGAACAGCACCGTCTTGCCGGTCACCTCCCACAGCCGCAGAAGCTGCTGGTTGAGCATGTCGCGAACGATCTCGTCGAGGGCGCCGAACGGCTCGTCCATGAGCAGGATGTCGGGGTCGAAGGAGAGGGCGCGGGCGATCGAGGCGCGCTGCTGCATGCCGCCCGACAACTGCCACGGAAACTTGTTGCCGAAGCCGCCGAGGTTGACGAGCTCGAGCCCCTTCTTCACCCGCGCCTCGCGCTCAGGCTTCGCGAAGCCCATGATCTCGAGCGGCAGCGCGATGTTGCGCGCCACCGTCCGCCACGGATAGAGCGCCGGCGCCTGGAAGACGTAGCCGTAGCGGCGCTTGAGGCGCGCCTCCTCGGCGCTCATGCCCTCGACGCGGATGTCGCCCAGCGTCGGGGTCTCGAGATCGGCGACCGCGCGCAAAAGGGTCGTCTTGCCGCAGCCCGAAGGGCCGATGAAGGAGACGAACTCGCCGCGCGCCACCTTCAACTGGACGTGGCTGAGCGCGTGCACCGGCCCGTCGCGGGTCTCGAAGCGCAGCGACACGTCGCTGACCTCGATCGCCGGCTCCGGGGACCGCGGCGAACCGAATCCGTCGGCGGCCGGTCTGAACATCGACGCCGTCTCCGTCATCCGCGGGCCTCTAGCGCGCCACGGCGCGCGGCGCGGTGAATTCCTTGAACCGTTTGAGCGCGCGCGCGTCCGCGGGGAACGGCTCTCGCCCTATGAACCGGCCGCGGCCGATCTCCGCCTGCACCCGTCCGTCGCGGAACACGACCTCGCCGCGCGACAGCGTGTAGCGGGGCAGCCCCGTGACCTTCACGCCCTCGAACACGTTGTAGTCGATCACCGAGACTTGGCTCTTGGCGGAGATCGTCTTGCTGGCCTTCGGGTCCCACACCGCGATGTCGGCGTCGGCGCCGGGCGCGATCAGGCCCTTGCGCGGATACATGTTGAGGATCTTGGCGCTGTTGGTCGAGGTCACCGCGACGAACTCGTTGGGGGTGAGCCGGCCGGTCTCGACGCCGTAGGTCCATAAGACCGGCATGCGGTCTTCGAGGCCGCCGGTGCCGTTGGGGATCTTGGTGAAGTCGCCGAATCCCAACTCCTTCTGCTTGGTGGTGAAGGCGCAATGGTCGGTCGCGACCACCTGGAGGGAACCGGCGCGCAGGCCGTTCCAGAGGTCGTCCTGGTTGACCTTGTCGCGGAACGGCGGCGACATGACCCGGCGCGCGGCGTGCTTCCAGTCGCTGTTGTGGTATTCGCTCTCGTCGAGCACGAGGTGCTGGATCAGCGGCTCGCCGTAGACGCGCTTGCCGAGGGCGCGCGCGCGGGCGATGGCTTCGTGCGCCGCGATGCAGGAGGTGTGGACGATGTAGATCGGCACGCCGGCCTGATCGGCGAGCATGATGGCGCGGTTGGTCGCCTCGCCCTCGACGTCCGGCGGACGCGACAGCGCGTGGCCCTCGGGGCCGGTGATCCCCTTGGAAAGGTAATGGCGCTGGAGCGCGGCGACGAGGTCGCCGTTCTCCGCGTGGACGAGCGGCAGGGCGCCCAGTTCGGCGCAGCGCGAGAACGAGGCGAACATCTCCTCGTCGTTGACCATCAGCGAGCCCTTGTAGGCCATGAAATGCTTGAAGGTGGTCACGCCCGCGCCGACCACCTTGGCCATGTCCTCGCGAACCTGGTCGTTCCAGTAGGTGATGGCCATGTGGAACGAATAGTCGGCAACTGCGGTCTTCGAGCGCTCATGCCAGTCCCCCAGCGCCTCCATCAGCGGCTGGTTGCGGTTGGGGATGCAGAAGTCGACCACCATCGTCGTGCCGCCCGACACGCCGGCCTTTGAGCCGCTCTCGAAATTGTCGGCGGAATTGGCGCCCATGAAGGGCATGTCGAGATGGGTGTGCGGATCGACGCCGCCGGGGATCACGTAACATTCGCCGGCGTCGAGCGTGCTGTCGCCCGAAAGGTTCTCGCCGATCTCGACGATGGTCTCGCCTTCGACCTTGACGTCGGCCTTGTAGCTGCGGTCCGCGTTGACCACCGTTCCGCCCTTGATGACGATCGACATGGGTTTCTCCCGTTCGTTTCTGCGCGTCTCCGCGATGCGATGAATGCGATTCAGGCGACGATCTCGGCCTTTTCGAGCGCCGCATGCATCAACACGTTGGCGCCGGCCGTCGACCATTCGAGCTTGATGTCCTCGCTCTCGTTGTGGCTGACGCCGTCGACGCAGGGGGTGAAGATCATCGAGGTCGGCGTGATCCGCGCCATGTAGCAGGCGTCGTGGCCCGCGCCCGAGACGATGTCGCGATGGCTGTAGCCGAAGCGGTCGGCCCCGCGCCGCACCGCTTCGACGCACGCGGGATCGAAGGGGACGGGCGCATAATAGAACACCTGCTCGAGGTCGTAGGTCAGCCCGATCGCCTTTGTGATCTCCTCGACCCCGGCTTTCAGCGCCGCGTCCATCTCGCTCAGCGTCTCGTCGAGCGGATGGCGAAAATCGACGGTCATGAACGCTTCGCCGGGGATCACGTTGCGCGAACCAGGGTAGGGGTTGAGCATCCCGACGGTGGAGACGCCGAGCGGAGCCTTCGACAGGCCGATTTTATTGACCAGCTCCACGATCCGCGCCGCGCCGAGCAGAGCGTCCTTGCGGCGCGGCATCGGCGTCGAGCCGGCGTGGCTCTCGAAGCCGGTCAAGCGAATTTCGTACCAGCGCTGGCCCTGGCCGTGGGTCACGATTCCGACGTCGTAGCCCTCGGCCTCGAGGATCGGACCCTGCTCGATGTGCAGCTCGAAATAGGCGTGCACCGGCCGGCCGCCCACCGGCTCGGTTCCCTTGAAGCCGATGCGCGCGAGCTCCTCGCCGAGCGTCTTGCCGTCCTGGTCGACCCGCGCATGAGCGAATTCCTTGGTGTAGACGCCGGCGAACACGCCCGACGACACCATCGCCGGAGCGTAGCGCGAGCCTTCCTCGTTGGTCCAGTTGGCGACCTCGATCGGATGGCGCGTCCTGATCCCGAGGTCGTTGAGCGACCGGACCACTTCGAGCGCGCCGAGCACGCCGAGCACGCCGTCGAACTTGCCGCCCGTCGGCTGGGTGTCGAGGTGGCTGCCGAGAATGACCGGCGGCAGGCTGTCGTCCTCGCCGGCCCGGCGGGCGAACATGTTGCCCATCTCGTCGACCTTGACCGTGCAGCCGGCCGCCTCGCACCAGCGTTTGAACAGTTCCCGGCCCTCTTTGTCGACGTCGGTCAGGGTCAGGCGCTTGCAGCCGCCCTTGGGCGTGCCGCCGATTTTGCCCATCTCCATCAGCGTGTCCCAGAGGCGGACGCCATTGACGCGAACATTGGACAGGTCGGACATCGTGCGCTCCCCTCGACTTCGGCGAACGCTAGTATAAGTTTGACCAAATGGTCAAATGACGTAACCTTGGGCGAAACGCACAGCAAAAAGGCGCCATGGACCAACCTCATCGCAGTCCCCTCGACGGCGCGGGCGCAGCGGACGCCGGGCGCGACGGGAGTCCGGGGACCCGCAAGCCGCGGCCGGCCGGTCGCGCCGAGAACGAGCGGGCGCTGCTCGAAGCGGCCGAGGAGATTTTCGCCGAGCAGGGCTTCGCGGGCGCCACCACGGCGGCGATCGCGCGGCGCGCGGGCGTGCCGAAGGCGAACCTGCACTATTATTTCCCCACCAAGGAGGCGCTCTACCGCGCCGTGGTCGAGCGGGTGCTGACCGCCTGGCTGGCGGCCGCCGCCGCGTTCGACGCCAGCGACGACCCGCGCGAGGCGCTGTCGGCCTACATCGGGACCAAGATGGACCTTGCCCGCGCCATGCCGCTCGCCTCGCGCATCTGGTCGGCCGAGATCATGCGGGGCGCGCCGATCATTCAGGATTTTCTCGACACGGCGCTGACCGACTGGGTCGCCTCGCGGGAAAAGGCGGTCCGCCGCTGGATCGCCGCGGGCAAGCTGAAGCCGATCGACGCGCGCGTGCTGTTCTACATGATCTGGGCGACGACCCAGCAATACGCCAACGCCGCGCACGAGATGGCGACGCTGAACGGCGGCCGGCCGCTCGACGAGGCCGCCTTCGAGCGGGCCAAGCGGCAGGTGATCGACACGATCGTCAGCGGCGTGGCGGGGTCGGGAAGCGTCGGCGGCGGAAACGGCCGTTCAGCGCCGCGCCGCTACTTCTTTCCGCATTTCCTCTCGAGCAGGCGCGCCGTGCTGTCGCTCTTGTTGAAGCCGACGTTCTCGATGATCGAGGCGCCGACCTTGACGTAGCCGCGCAGGGCCCACGACCCGTCCGGATAGCGCTCCCAGGCGTTGCAGGGAATCGTGTCCACGTCGGCCGGCCATTTGTCGACGGGGTAGGTGTCCGCGGCGCGCGCCGCGACGGGCGCGAGCAGGAGGGCCGCGGCGGCGAACCAGTATCTGCGCATGAGCGGGGGTCCTATCCTGGGGCGGGCGACAGGGAAATCGAAGGATAATTCATGAGGGAGGAGTCCCCCCGCCCAAGACGGACGCCCTCGACGCGGCCGTCCGCGCAAGCCTGATTAGCACGGCGAGCAGGATCTATGCAGGGCCTTCTGCCGCAGACCCGAGGCGACGCGAAAATCCCTTCGCGCTTGCGACACCCGCGGCGCCGCCTTTCAAAACGGCGTCATCGCGCCCTCGAAAGCCAGGAGTCCTCGCGACGACGAAGCCAGGGGCGGTCGCCCCGGGCGTCGCCGGCAATCAAGGCCTGCGTTTGGTCGTGGCCGGGCGCGGCTTCGCCGGTGGGCTCTGGACAGTCTTGGCGGCGGCCGGCGCGTCGGCGCCTTTCGATTTCGCCCCGGCCGGCTTCGCCTTCGCGGCGGGGGCGGACTTGCCCGCGCCGGCCGCGGTCGCCTTCGCCGGGGCCTGCTTCTCCGGGGCTTCCGGCTCGAACGCCTCGGCGGCCGCGGGCGCCTCCGCCTCGATCACCGCGGCGTCGGCCTCGACGTCGGCGGCCTCCGCCGCCGCAGTCTCCGCGTCGCCCTCGTCCGGCGGCCCGACCTCCTTCTCATCCTGCCTGGTCAGGGCCTGTTCCGTTTCGTATTGCACCTCCGCTTCGTGCCAGAAACGCTCCGCCTGACCGTCCGGGCGTCCCTCGTGCTCCCACAGCAGATAGGCGATTTCCTCGATTTGCCGCTTTCGTTCGATCATTCGTTCAGCCATTCGCGCACCCCTCTGTTCCGGCGCGACTCGCGCCTGTCCGTGCGCGGCATCTTGCGACAGTCATCGCAACGGCGTCAAACCGGGCGCGCCATCCCTGTTTTGCGGGCGATTCCGGCGAAGTTTCGGCGTCATCGGGCGCGGCGGAGCTTGCGCTCCGTCCGCGCGTCGGGGCGCCCGTCCCGCCCGAAGATTCCGGCGAGCTGGGATCGCGCGCGGCTCGGGCGGCTCTTGATCGTGCCGACCTCGACGCCGCAGATCGCCGCCGCCTCCTCGTACGAGACGCCGGAGGCGCCCACGAGGATCAGCGCTTCGCGCGGCTCGGCCGGGAGCCGCTCCAACGCCTTGCGGAAATCTTCGAGATCGAGGCGGCTCTCCTGGTCCCCCCGCGACCACGAGCCGCTGCGCATAGGCGCCGTCGCTGTCCTGAACCTCGCGGACGCTCTTGCGGCAATTCGAGCAATAGATGTTGCGCAGCATGGCGAAAAGCCGCGCCCTGGGGCTGGCGCCGGGCTGAGCCTTGTTCCACTTGCTCCAGACGCGCAACAGAGTTTCCTGGACGAGGTCGTCCGCGACCGAAGCGGACCCGCTCAGCGACACGGCGGAAGCGCGCAGTCTCGGCATCTCGGCGATCAGATCGTTCTTGAAGTTACCTGGCGGCGTCGGCGTCTCCCTTGGACCGGGCGTTTCTCTCCTCCCGGTCGAGATCCGCCAGCAGATCGAGAAATCGATCCGGCAGCGGCGCATGGACGAGGTCGTCGTAGTGCGCCTTCAGGGCGCGTCCGATCGCGTCGAGGACCTTGGCGGCAGGGACGGCCGAGAGCCTTCGGGCTCGATCCCGACCGACGTTTCGAGCCGGCGGCAGACGCCGAGCGCGCCTTCGAAGCTGTGAAGCCTCGAGCCGATCTCGGGCAGCTTGCCGGCCAGTTCGGTCAAAGGCGCGGCGATCGACGCGACGACGAGAACGAGGGCCGTGGCCAGAACGATCAGCCCGGCCGAGACGATCCGCGGCAAGCCGCGCTCTTCGGGCGCCTCGGCGACCGGCAACCGCTTGACCCCGGCGAGGAAGGCGGTCGCGATCGGCAGAAACGTTTCCCGCATGACGAACAGGACCGCGCCCGCGGCGATGAGGACGAGCGCGGCAGCGGACCAAGCCGAGAACAGGCGAAGCCGATCGACGGGCTCGGCGTCCTCGTCGACGACGACGGCTGGAACAGGTCTTGGATGTCCCTCGCGCACTTCGCATCCCCGCGCCACGAGGAAGAACGCGAAGCGGGAGAGATGGTTCCGCAAGAAGGACTGGCGCTTTGGGCGTCCTCGGCGAGGAAAGCCGCCGTCCTTCGGGTTCGCCGGCGCGGCTGCGCGCTTTTACGACCTACGGCCGCGGCGCGCCCATCGCCTTCAACACCTGCGGCCTGACTTCGCCCGCGAGCGCCTCCGCGGTCATCGGCCCTACGAACTTGTAGGCGATGGCGCCGTCGCCGCGCACGACGAACGTCTCCGGCACGCCGTAGACGCCCCAGTCGATGCCGGCGCGGCCGTCCGCGTCGAGGCCGACCTTGGCGTAAGGGTCGCCGAGCGCGCCGAGGAAGCGCCGGACGTTCTCGGCCGAGTCCTTCTGCGCCAAGCCGTAGACGACGACGCCCTTGCGCTTCAGCTCCTCGTCGGCTGCGAGCGCCATCAGGTTGGGATGCTCGAAGCGGCAGGGCTCGCACCAGGAGCCGAAGACGTTGACGACGCTGACATGGCCCTGGCGCAGGTCGGCGTCTGTGAGGCCGCTCGCGCCATCGAGGCCCGGCAGGGTCAGCGGCGGGGCGCCCTGGCCGATCAGGGCCGAGGGCAGCCGGGACGCGTCGCCGGCGAACAGGCGGACGAACAGCAGCGCCGCGAGCAGGGCGAAGGCGGCGAGCGGCAGGAACGCCATCCAGCGGCGCGGGCGGCGCTCCGCCTCCGGGGCCGCGCTCATCGGCGCCGGTCCCCGCGCGCGGCCTCGAGCGCGCGGTTGGCCTCGTCGAGCTGGGCGGCGAGGCGGCGGGCGTCGAGCACGACCGAGCCGATCATCCCGGCGAGCACCACGAAGGCGATCGAATAGGCGGCGACGACGAAACCGATATGCGGGTCGCTGAGCATCGTCAAACTCCCTCGGCCGCGAGCGAGGGCGCTGCGAGCCGATCGCCCTCGGCCGCCGCCAGCATGGTGATGCGGGCGATGCGTCGGCGCAAAATCTCGTTGCGGATCGCCATCAGATGCAGGGTCAGGAACAGAACGGTGAAGGCGAGCGACATGACGAGCAGCGGCCAGAGCAGGGAAGGCGCGATCGCCGGCCCGCCGAGGCGGAAGACGGAGGCCGGCTGGTGGAGCGTGTTCCACCAGTCGACCGAGAACTTGATGATCGGCAGGTTGACGCAGCCGACCAGCGTCAGGATCGCCGCCGCGCGCGCCGCCCGGCCCGGGTCGTCGATCGCCCGCCAGAGCGCGATCAGCCCGAGGTAGAGCAGGAACAGCACCAGCACGGAAGTGAGACGGGCGTCCCATACCCAATAGGTCCCCCACATCGGCTTGCCCCAGAGCGAGCCGGTGGCGAGGCAGATGAAGGTGAAGCCGGCGCCGAGGGGGGCGGCGGCCTTCTGCGCCGCGTCCGCGAGCGGATGGCGCCACACCAGCGTGCCGAGCGCGGCGACCGCCATCACGCCGTAGACGAACATCGACATCCAGGCTGCCGGGACGTGCAGATACATGATCTTGGCGCTCTCGCCCTGCTGGTAGTCGGGCGGGGCCAGGAAAGCGAGCGTCAGGCCGGCGGCGAACAGGAGCGCCGTCGCCACTGCGAGCCAAGGCGTGACGCGGCGGGATACATCGGTGAAGACCGTCGGGTTGGCGATGTTGATCATGTCGCCTGGGCTTTTAGCGCCACGCGCGACGGCGGGCAATCGCGTCCCTTCGGCGCAAGCGGTCGTCCCCCTTTCGGCCTCAATTGCGGACGACGATCATGCTCCGGAAATCGAAATAAGGGATCAAGAACCCCGAAAGAATTCGTTTCCGGCGGCGATCGGGGAGCGATAGGCTCCGGTTCGGAGATTTTAGGCGGCGGGGAGGGAAGTTTTCTCGGGATCGATTGCGTCGAACGCATCGCCCCGCGCGCCGCGAGCGGGCGTCCCCTTCGTCGGCGCAGCGTCCGACGCAGCAAGCCAGAGCGCCTTTTCAGGACTGACGACTTTTACGAGGCAGAGAAACGAAAGGGAGCGTTCACGCCATGACCAGCGAAAGCAAGTGCCCGGTCGCGGGCACGACTCACACCTACACCAACCGCGACTGGTGGCCGAACCAGTTGGACCTTTCGGTCCTGCACCAGCACTCCGCAAAATCCAATCCGATGGGCGAGGCGTTCGACTACGCCCGGGAATTCGAGAGCCTCGATCTGAACGCGGTCGTCAGGGACCTTCACGCCCTCATGACCGATTCGCAGGACTGGTGGCCGGCCGACTTCGGCCATTACGGCGGCCTCTTCATCCGCATGGCTTGGCACAGCGCCGGCACCTACCGCATCGGTGACGGCCGGGGCGGACGCGGGCAGCAGCGCTTCGCGCCGGTCAACAGCTGGCCCGACAACGCCAACCTCGACAAGGCGCGACGGCTCCTGTGGCCGATCAAGCAGAAATACGGCCGCAAGATCTCCTGGGCCGACCTCATGATTCTCGCCGGCAACGTCGCCCTCGAGTCGATGGGCCTCGAGACGTTCGGCTTCGGCGGCGGGCGCGAGGACACCTGGGAGCCCGATCAGGACATCTACTGGGGGCCGGAAGGCAAGTGGCTCGAGGACGAGCGCTATTCCGGCGAGCACGACGAATTGCAAAATCCGCTCGGCGCCGTGCAGATGGGCCTCATCTACGTCAATCCGGAAGGCCCGAACGGCAAGCCCGATCCGGTCGCCGCCGCGCGCGACATCCGCGAGACCTTCAAGCGCATGGCGATGAACGACGAGGAGACGGTCGCGCTGATCGCGGGCGGCCACACCTTCGGCAAGACTCACGGCGCCGCCAACGCCGACGAATATGTCGGCCGCGAGCCCGAAGGCGCCTCTCTCGAGGAGCAGGGCCTCGGCTGGAAGAACCGCTTCGGCACGGGCAAGGGCGACGACGCCATCACCAGCGGCCTCGAGGTGGTCTGGAGCGCGACGCCGACGCAATGGAGCAACAATTTCTTCGACAACCTCTTCGGCTTCGAATGGGAGCTGACCAAGAGCCCGGCCGGCGCCTTTCAGTGGACGCCGAAGGACGGCGCCGGCGCGGGGACCGTTCCCGATCCGCACGACCCGTCGAAGCGCAGAGCGCCGTCGATGCTGACCACCGACCTCTCGCTCCGGTTCGACCCGGCCTATGAAAAAATCTCGCGGCGCTTCCACGAGCATCCGGACCAGCTCGCCGACGCCTTCGCGCGCGCCTGGTACAAGCTCACCCACCGCGACATGGGCCCGATCGCGCGCTACCTCGGCCCGCTCGTGCCGGCGGAACGCCTGATCTGGCAGGACCCGGTCCCCCCGGTCGATCATCCGCTGGCCGGCGACGCCGATATCGCGGCGCTGAAGGCGAAGATCCTCGCCGCCGGCCTCGGCGTCGCCGATCTCGTCGCGACGGCGTGGGCGTCGGCCTCGACCTTCCGCGGCGGCGACAAGCGCGGCGGGGCGAACGGCGCGCGCATCCGCCTCGCGCCGCAGAAGGACTGGGCGGTCAACGATCCGGCGCGGCTCGCCAAAACGCTGCAAGCGCTCGAAGCGGTGCGGAAGGACTTCAACGCTTCGGCGCCGGGCGGCCGGAAGATCTCGCTCGCCGACCTGATCGTGCTCGCCGGCGGCGTGGGCGTGGAGAAGGCGGCGAAGGACGCCGGGATCGAGGTGAAGGTCGCCTTCACGCCGGGGCGTACGGACGCCTCGCAGGAGGAGACCGACGTCGAATCCTTCGAGCCGCTCGAGCCGGTCGCCGACGGGTTCCGCAACTGGCTGCGCCACGTGCCGCCGCGCATGTCGCCCGAAGAGCTTCTGGTCGACCGGGCGCAGAAGCTGACTCTGACCGCGCCGGAGATGACGGCGCTGGTCGGCGGCCTGCGCGCGCTCGGCGCGAACGCGGGCGGCTCCGCGCACGGCGTCTTCACCAAGCGGCCGGGGACGCTCTCGAACGACTTCTTCGTCAACCTGCTCGACATGGGGACGGAATGGCGCCCGGCCGCCGTCGAGGGCGTGTACGAGGGGCGCGACCGGAGGACGGGCGAGGTCAAGTGGACGGCGACGCGCGTCGATCTCGTCTTCGGCTCGCATTCGCAGCTCCGGGCGATCGCGGAGGTCTATGGCGGCTCGGACGGGCAGGAGAAGTTCGTGAAGGACTTCGCCAAGGCCTGGACCAAGGTGATGGACCTCGACCGCTTCGACGTCGCCCGCCGGGCCGAGCCGGCGCGGATGGCGGCGGAGTAGCTTCATCGACGCCGCGCGCGGGTGATGGCCTGCGCGCGGCGCTTCGGGGCTGAGCGAACCGCGCCGAAACTGGCACGCGGGCGCTAGGCAATCTACGGCCGTCTCGCCGCCCGTCCCGCGCGCCTGGGCGCCCAGACCACCGCCGCTCCGACACGCGATCTTCGTGTTGCCGCGCTAGCCTTGCCCGGTTTTGGTTTGCGCGCCTGTTCATGTCGTCGTCGGCTTCCCATCGCTCTCGTTACGCCGTCACGTCCTGGCGGGCGCCCACGCACGAATCCGCGGTGGCTTCGCGGCGCGGCGGCGTCTACTGGGCCGTCGTCACCATGACCACGGTCGGCTACGGCGACAAGACGCCGAAGACGACCGGCGGCCGCGCGATTCACCGCGAGCGCGGAGTGGCGGCGGGTCGAGGCGAGCGACTTCGATCCGTGAGGGCGCCGTTTTGACTCGACGTCCTTATGGATATACGCTCTTCCGATCGTATATCCATGGAGCGCGCCATGCAGGTCGCCAAATGGGGCAACAGCCTCGCCATCCGCATTCCCGCCAGCGTTGCGCAAGCCCTCGAACTGCGGGTGGGAGACGAGGTGGAAATTCGCGTCGAGGGACCGCGCGCGTTTGCGCTCAGGCGCAAGCCCGGCCGCGAGGACCTGCTGAACCGCTTGCGCGTGCTGCGCGGCCGCCTGCCCGCCGACTTCGTCTTCGACCGGGACGAGGCGAATGAGCGGTAATTTCTTCGACACCAACGTGCTGCTCTATCTGCTCTCGGAAGATCCAGAAAAGGCCAACCGCGCCGAGGCGCTGGTCCGTGAGGGCGGGGCGATCAGCGTGCAGGTCCTGAACGAAGCGACGAACGTGATGCGCCGCAAACTCGGCATGAACTGGCGCGAGACGCGCGAGTTCCTGGCGCTCGTCCGCGGCCTCCTCGACGTGACGCCGGTCACGGTCGAGACGCACGATCTCGGCCTCGATCTCGCCGAGCGCTACCATCTGTCGCTGTACGATTCCATGATCGCGGCGGCGGCTGCGCTGAACGGGTGCGCGCGGCTGTGGTCGCAGGACATGCAGCACGGCATGCGGATCGGGGAGGGGCTCAGGGTGGAGAATCCGTTTCGGTGAGAAGGCCGGATGCTGCGGCGGACCTGTCCGCGGCGGCGCTCAGCGGCGGCGCTTGCGCCGAGGGAAGGCCGCTGTCAGTGTGGACATCGCAGGGCGCGCGGCGGACGCGGGGCGGGGATGGTCGATTTTTCGGATGAAGCGGCGGTCAGGGGCTGGCTCGAGGCGATCGAGCCGGCGGAGCGGCGGCGCGAGGTCGCGGTCGTGGTTGCGGCGCGCGCGGCGCTGCGGGCCACGCCCTTGCTCGCAGGGGCGGTGACGATGCGCCGCAATCGCGAGGGCGCTCTTGCGGACATCATCTTGCCGTGCTTGCGCGCGACGGCGGCTCCGTGGGCCGCGGGCAAATATCCGACCCACGGCGACGCGCTCCGCGCCGCCGCCGCCGCCGCCGCC
>CAIZGR010000091.1 GCA_903932535.1 uncultured Hyphomicrobiales bacterium
CGTGCCGTCGAGCTCGCTCGTGCCGCGCAACGACCCGACGCTGATGTTCACCAACGCCGGTATGGTGCAATTCAAGAACGTCTTCACCGGCGTCGAGAAGCGTCCCTATGTGCGCGCCGCGACCGCCCAGAAGTGCGTGCGCGCGGGCGGCAAGCACAACGATCTCGACAACGTCGGCTACACCGCCCGCCACCACACGTTCTTCGAGATGCTCGGCAACTTCTCCTTCGGCGACTATTTCAAGGAGAACGCCATCGAATCCGCCTGGAATTTGCTCACCCGCGATTTCGGTCTCGACAAGCGCCGCCTCACCGTCACCGTCTACCACGACGACGACCAGACCTTCGATCTGTGGAAGGCGGTCGCCGGCCTCCCCGACGACCGCATCATCCGGATCGCGACCAGCGACAACTTCTGGGCGATGGGCGAAACCGGCCCCTGCGGCCCCTGCTCGGAAATCTTCTACGACCACGGCGACCACATCGCCGGCGGCCCGCCGGGCTCGCCCGGCGCCGACGGCGACCGCTTCGTCGAGATCTGGAACCTCGTCTTCATGCAGTACGAGGCGCTGCCGGGAGGCGAGCGCATCAACCTCCCGCGGCCGTCGATCGACACCGGCATGGGCCTCGAGCGCATCGCCGCCGTGCTCCAGGGCGTCCATGACAACTACGACATCGACCTCTTCCGCGCGCTGATCCGGGCAAGCGCCGACCTCACCGGCGTCGATCCCGACGGCCCGCATCGCGTTTCGCATCGCGTCATCGCCGATCATCTGCGCGCCTCCGCATTCCTGGTCGCCGACGGCGTGCTGCCCTCGAACGAAGGGCGCGGCTACGTGCTGCGGCGGATCATGCGCCGCGCCATGCGCCACGCCCAAATCCTCGGCGCCCGCGACCCGCTGATGTGGCGCCTCGTTCCGGCGCTGACGCGCGAGATGGGCCAAGCCTATCCCGAGATCGTTCGCGCCGAGGCGCTCGTCACCGAGACCCTCAAGCTCGAGGAGACGCGCTTCCGCACCACGCTCGCCCGCGGCCTCGCCATCCTCGAGGACGAGACGCGGACGCTCGCCGAGGGCGGCGTCCTCTCCGGCGAGACGGCGTTCAAGCTCTACGACACGTTCGGCTTCCCGCTCGACCTCACCCAAGACGCCCTGCGCGCCCGCGGGCTTTCGGTCGACGTCGCCGCCTTCAACGCCGCGATGGCGCGTCAGCGCGCCGAGGCGCGCCGGGCGTGGGCGGGATCGGGCGAGGCCGCGACCGAGACGGTCTGGTACGCCTTGCGCGAGCGGGTCGGCGCGACCGACTTCCTCGGCTACGACACCGAGACGGCGGAGGGGGTGGTGCAGGCGATCGTCCGGGACGGCGTCGAGGTCGACCGGCTGGAGGCGGGCGACAAGGGCTCGCTGGTTCTCAACCAGACGCCTTTCTACGGCGAATCCGGCGGTCAGGTCGGCGACGCCGGCGAGATCACGGGCGCCGGCTTCCGCGCCGTGGTCTCCGACACGCGCAAGAAGCTCGGCGACCTCGTCGTCCACGACGTCGCCGTCGTCGAGGGGAGCGCGCGCGCCGGATTGGCGGTGGAGCTCGCCGTCGACCATGCGGCGCGCTCGGCCACGCGCGCGAACCATTCCGCCACCCACATCCTGCACGAAGCGCTGCGGCTCGTGCTCGGCGACCACGTCGCGCAGAAGGGCTCGCTGGTCTCGCCCGAGCGGCTGCGCTTCGACTTCGCCCACCCGAAAGCGATCACGACGGAGGAGCTCGCGGCCGTCGAGGACATCGCCAACCGCGTCGTGCTCGAGAACGCCGAGGTGGCGACGCGGCTCATGAGCATCGACGACGCTCGCGAGTCCGGCGCGCGCGCCCTGTTCGGGGAGAAATACGGCGACGAGGTTCGCGTCGTCAGCATGGGCTTGATCGAGGACGCCGCCGGCCACGCGCGCGCCTATTCGGTCGAGCTGTGCGGCGGCACCCATGTCGGGCGCACCGGCGACATCGGCCTCATCGCCGTCGTCGGGGAGAGCGCCGTCGCGGCCGGCGTCCGCCGCCTCGAGGCCAAGACGCGCGACGAGGCCCGCAAGAAGCTGACCGCCGACTCGCGCGCCTACGGCGAGATCGCCGCGCTCCTGCGCGCGCCCGCCGACGAAGCGGCCAAGCGCGTCGAGGGCCTGATCGACGACAAGCGGAAGCTCGAGCGGGAGCTTGCCGACGCGCGGCGCAAGCTGGCGATGGGCGGCGGGGGAGCCGGGCCGGCCGATGCGGTGCGCGATGTCGCAGGCGTCCGGTTCTACGCGCGCGCCGTCACCGGCGTCGACATGAAAGATCTGAAGTCGCTCGCGGACGAAGCCAAGCAGAGCGTGGGCTCCGGGGTGGTCGCGATCGTGGCGACCTCCGAAGACGGCAAGGCCAGCCTCGTCGTCGCCGTCACGCCCGACCAGACGGCGCGCTTCAACGCCGTCGATCTCGTGCGCCTCGGCTCGGCCGCGCTCGGCGGCAAGGGCGGCGGCGGCCGGCCGGACATGGCCCAGGCCGGCGGCCCGGACGGCGCCAACGCCGCCAAGGCGCTGGCGGCGGTGGAGGAAGGCGTTCGCGCGCGAGGTTGAACTGCGCGCCCGTGCCCAGCCAAGCGATGCTGGCCCTCGCGCCGCTCAGAACTGAACCGCGCCGGGCAGCACCATCAGGGGCCGGGCGCTCAAATCCGTCTGCAGGACGCCGCGCAGGAGCGAGGAGACGTCAGACGACCGAGACGCCGACGACGCTTCCAAAAATTCCATGAGCTTGCTGCGTTTCCCTGCCTTGAAGACCTCGGGGTTGTCGCCGAGCCCGGTCATCCGCCCCAGCACGCGACGCGCGTCGTCCCACGTCCCCTCGGCGTCGGCAAAGCCGAGCTTCACCGCCTGGGCGCCGGTGAAGACCCTGCCGTCGGCATAGGCGTCGACGGTCGCTGCGTTCATCTTGCGGCCTTCGGCGACGGCTCCCTTGAACTGCGCCAGGATGTCATTCAGAAGGTCCTGGAAAAGGGCGCGCTGCTCGCTCGTCAGTGGCTGATATTCCGCTCCGGCGTCCTTGAACTTGCCGGTCGTGATCGCGTAGCGGTCGATCCTGGCCCAATCGTAGAGCTTCGCCAAATTGACGAATTCGATCAGCGCTCCGATCGAGCCGATCATGCAGCCCGGAGTCGTCACGATCTTGTCTGCGGCGACGGCGGCGTAATAAGCCCCGCTCGCCGCGACTGCGCTGCAAAACGCGACGACGGGCTTCTTGTACTCCTCCCGGGTGCGTTTCAACTCGGCCCAAAGCTCCTGGCTCGGTCCGACCACGCCGCCCGGCGAGTTGATGCGCAGGAGAACGCCCTTGATGTTGTCGTCCTTGCGATATTTGCGCAAGGACTCGACGAGGTCCCTGGTGTCGACGATCAGTCCGTCGAGGTCGAGCGCCAAAATCGACGGCTTGGGAGCCGGCTCCGCCGGCTGACGGAACAGCGCGACGGCGCCCACCGCGCCGATCAGGATCGCGCCGAGGAACACGACCCCCAGCAGGGCCAGGAAAAACTGGCCGAGGCGCTTGAAGACCAGAAAGATGCGTCCCATCGGCGCCCTGTCCGTGCCCGGCTTGCTCCTCAGGCGGCCATCGCCTTCTCGAGGTTCTCGCCGACCTTGTCGAGGAAGCCGGTGGTCGACAGCCACTTCTGGTCCGGCCCGACGAGCAGCGCGAGGTCCTTGGTCATATAGCCGGCCTCGACCGTCTCGACGCACACCCTCTCGAGGGTCGCGGCGAATTTGGCGAGCGCGTCGTTGCCGTCGAGCTTGGCGCGATGCGACAGGCCGCGGGTCCAGGCGAAGATCGAGGCGATCGAGTTGGTCGAGGTCTCGCGGCCCTTCTGGTGCTCGCGGTAATGGCGCGTGACCGTGCCGTGCGCCGCCTCCGCCTCGACCGTCCGGCCGTCCGGGCTCATCAGCACGCTGGTCATCAGGCCGAGCGAGCCGTACCCCTGCGCCACCGTGTCCGACTGGACGTCGCCGTCGTAGTTCTTGCACGCCCAGACGTAGCCGCCGGACCACTTGAGCGACGAGGCGACCATGTCGTCGATCAGCCGGTGCTCGTAGGTGATGCCGAGGCTGGCGAACTTCGCCTTGAACTCGGCCTCGTACACCTCCTGGAAGATGTCCTTGAAGCGCCCGTCGTAGGCCTTGA
>CAIZGR010000092.1 GCA_903932535.1 uncultured Hyphomicrobiales bacterium
GCCCCTCGGCGGATCTTCGACGGCGAAGCGGAAGCCAAGCTGATCGCTCTGGCCTGCGGGCCCGCCCCGGCGGGCCGCGCCAAATGGACCCTGCGTCTTTTGGAGGAGAAGGTCGTCGAACTGCAGATCGTCGCGAGCGCCAGCGACAATACGATCGGGCGAACGCTCAAAAAAACATTCTCAAGCCCCATCTCAGGCAGCAATGGGTGATCGCGCCCGAGGCCAGCGCGGCCTTCGTCGCCAACATGGAAGACGTGCTGGAAGTCTACCAGCGGCCGCATGATCCCAGGCGGCCCCTCGTCTGCCTCGATGAGACGTCGAAGCAACTCATCGTCGAGACGCGCAAGCCGATCGCCGCCAAGCCGGGACAAAAGGAGCGTCACGACTACGAATACGAACGCAACGGCGTGGCCAATCTGTTCATGATGTTCGCGCCGCTGGAAGGCTGGCGGCATGTGAAAGTCACCGACC
Organism: uncultured Hyphomicrobiales bacterium; assembly: GCA_903932535.1. GTDB lineage: Bacteria > Pseudomonadota > Alphaproteobacteria > Rhizobiales > Beijerinckiaceae > Roseiarcus. The sequence goes on from CAIZGR010000092.1 coordinate 472, forward strand.
GTCGCACGGCCGTCGATTACGCCCACGCGCTCAAGGATTTGTCCGACACGCATTTTCCCGACGCCGACAAGATCGTGCTTGTTCAGGACAATCTCAACACCCACACGACGGCGTCGCTTTACGAAGCCTTCGCCGCCGCCGAAGCGCGTCGTCTCGTCGAACGCTTCGAATGGCATTACACGCCCAAGCACGGAAGCTGGCTCGACATGGCCGAGTCCGAACTCGCCGTCCTCTCGACCCAGTGCCTCGACCGCCGCATCCCCGACAAGATGAAGCTGACCGCGGAAGTCGCCGCCTGGGAGCAACACCGCAACAAACATCACGCCAAGGCCGACTGGCAATTCACAACCGCCGACGCTCGCGTCAAGCTCGCGAGGCTGTACCCGCAGTTCGCGTGACTCGGGCCACTAGCCCGTCTTCGCGGATTCGCCTGTGGATAACCCGATTTTGCGGCGTCTGGCGCGACGTATGTATTTGAGTTGATTGACAGCGCCTTCGGCAAGATCGCCAAAAATGGCTGTAGTGAAGACCAAGTTTGCGCGAGCCGGATTCCCCGACTCGGGTGACCGTGTCACACTGCGGTCCGCCATGTTTCTGCGGAAGACTGAACGGCGGAAGGACGGGAAGACGCATCTCTACTGGAGCGTCGTCGAGAACCGGCGGCTCGACAGCGGCCGGGTGATGCAGCGCCATGTCCTCTACCTCGGCGAGATCAACTCTTCCCAGGCCGAGGCGTGGCGAAAGGCGATCGAGGTGTTCGACGAGGACGCCGGGCGGTCGAGGGCTCTGACGCTGTTCCCCGAGGATCGCTGCCCCCTCGCCGAAGGCGGAGACGTGATCCGCCTGCGCCTGTCGGAGATGCGGCTCTGCCGGCCGCGCCAGTGGGGCGCCTGCTGGCTTGCCGGCGTCCTGTGGCGCGAGCTGCAGCTCGACCGCTTCTGGGCCGAACGCCTGCCGAGGAGCCGCAAGGGGACGCGCTGGGCCGACGTGCTGCAGGTGCTGGCGACCTACCGCCTGATTGATCCGGGGAGCGAGTGGCGGCTGCATCGCCAGTGGTTCCTCGACAGCGCCATGGCGGACCTGCTGGGCTCCGACTTCGGCCTCGCGGAAGCGCACAAGCTCTACGCCTGCCACGACAAGCTGCTCAAACACAAACAGGCTCTGTTCTCGCATCTGACGCAGCGCTGGCGCGATCTGTTCAACGCCTCCTTCGACGTGCTGCTGTACGACCTGACCAGCACCTATTTCGAGGTCAACGCCTCCGACCTGCCCGAGGGCTCGAAACGCCGCCACGGCTACAGCCGCGACAAGCGGCCCGACTGCCCGCAACTCGTGATCGCCCTCGTCGTCACACCCGAAGGCCTGCCGCTCGCCTACGAGGTCCTGCCCGGCAACACTGCCGACAGCAAGACGTTGCGGTCGTTCCTCGAAAAGATCGAGAGCCAGTACGGCAAGGCGCGGCGGGTGTGGGTGATGGACCGCGGCGTGCCGACCGAGGAGGTTCTGGCCGAGATGCGCGCGGCCGATCCGCCCGTGCAGTATCTGGTCGGAACGCCCAAGGGACGCCTGACCCGCCTCGAAAAGCAGCTCGTCGACAAGCCGTGGCGCACGGCGCGCGAGGGCGTCGAGGTCAAGCTCCTCGCCCAGGGCGACGAGCTTTACGTCTTCGCCCAGAGCGCCGATCGCGTCAGCAAGGAGCGCGCGATGCGCAGGCGGCAGCTCAAATGGCTGTGGGCGCGGCTGAAGAAACTCGCCGAGATGGACATCTCGCGCGAGGAAAGGCTGATGAAGCTCGGCGCGGCGCGCTCGAAGGCGCCCTCCGCCTGGCGGCTGGTCGAGACCGACGTCGACAAGACGACCGGCGCGCTCACCTACGCGCTCGACCGCAAGAAGCTGCGCAAGGTCCGGCGTCGCGAGGGCCGCTATCTGTTGCGCACCAACCTGACCGGCGACGATCCCGCCAAACTCTGGGAGTATTATATCCAACTCGTAGTTGTTGAAGAAGCTTTCCGGAACCTCAAGGGCGACCTCGCGATCCGCCCGGTCTTCCATCAGGACGAGAAGCGAATCGAAGCGCACATCTTCATCGCCTTCCTCGCCTATTGCCTGCAGATCACGCTGACGCGCCGCCTGCACAGTCTCGCCCCGGGCCTCACGGCGCGCAGCGCGCTGGAAAAATTCGCCGCCGTGCAGATGATCGACGTGCATCTGCCGACAACCGACGGCCGCGAGATCGTCCTCACCCGCTTCACCGAACCCGAGCCCGACCTGCGCCTCCTCCTCGACCGCCTGAAGCTGCAACTGCCAGCCCAGCCGCCCCCCAGAATCGCCGCTGAAAAGCTCCCCGCCCAACCCCTCCTGTAGTGAAGACCTTTTCGGTCAAGGCATTGTTTTCCTTGATGCCGATACTCTCAAAATGGTCGAATCCGCGAAGACGGGTCAGGCTGGAAACGGCTTCCAGAAACCGCACGACCTCGTCGGCGCTCAGCACCGTCGGCAGCTTGCGCGGCTCGCGGGCGTAGGCGATCCGCTCGGGGATCGTCGCCTCGCCGAGCGTCACTCCGTAGAAGAAGCGCAGCGCGCA
>CAIZGR010000093.1 GCA_903932535.1 uncultured Hyphomicrobiales bacterium
CGGCGCTGGCGAAGGGCGCTTCGGTGACGGCGATCGGCGTGGGCCTGGTCGGCGGCGGCGCGCTGACCTATGGCGCGCTCTCCGGCCTCATGGGCGGCTTCGGCCTGAAGTCGTCGGCCGTGGCGCTCGACGGCGCTGCGGCGGAACTGTCGGCGGCTGCGGCGAGCATGAGGGCCGGCTCGCCGGTCCCCGGAGGCGGGGTCGTTCCCGTCCCACCCAAGGGGAATCTCGGTCTGGGGACCCGCGCTGGGGTTGGTATGTTCACCGGCGTCTGGGACCTTCTCAACGGCCCGTCGACCGTTGAGGAATTCGCCAATACTGGCAACACCTGGAACACATGGTTTGAAAATACACCCATTGGCAAGAAATTGCTCAGCCTTGGCGTGTCGCCAGCGCCGAGGTGGGAAGATCACACCATGCCGAATGCATGGGCCCCTTCGCCGATCTCCCCCGGCGGCCCGGGGTGGCGCGCGTACCGCCCGCAGCCCGAGGCCGCGCCCGCCGCCCCCGTCGACCTGTCTGCCTCGATCAACGAAGTCGACACCTTCGGCGTCAAGCTCGGCGAGGCGACGACCAAGGCGAACGAGATGACCGCCGCCGCGTCGAAGACGGTGACGCCGCAGGTCGATACCTCGTCGCTCGACAATGCGCTCAACAAGATCAAGCAGGTGGGCGACGCACTCTCCAGCCTCGGCGGCCGGATCGCCGGCGCGATCCCGTCGATCGGCCCGACCGTTCGCGGCAACTTCACCGGCGGAGGCGGGATAGGACACCAATGAAGATCTTCACCACCTTCAACTCGGGCGGCTGGGATCAGGTCCGCGCGAGCATGGCCCGCCTCGCCGACGCGGGACCGTCGATCATGGCGGCGATGCTGAACGAGGGCGGCGAGGCCCTGCGCGAGAAGACTGTCGCCGCCGAGACGAAGCAGACGAACCTGTCGCAGGGCGTCAACGAGCGGGCGCAGGTTCCGACCGAGGCTTCTCCGGGCCGCCTCTCGTTCGTCACGACCGTCCACGGCGGCAACGTGCGGCTCAAGTTCTTCGGGGCCAAGGAGAGCGGATCGGGCGTGACCGCGAACCCGTGGGGCCGATCGACCTTCTATCCCGGCGCGTTCATCAATTCCGGCTTTCACGGCAAGCGCGCCCCGGCGCCGAAGCTCGGCGGTCAGACCTATCGCCGGGTCGGCAAGTCCAGACTGCCGATCGAGCAGGAGCGCTCGGGCCTTTTCATGCCCGATGAGCTGCTGAAAGGCGCGACCGTGCAGGCGTTCGACTCCGGAGCGCCAAAAGTCCTCGACGGCATCCTGACCAAACTCGCGGCGATGATCTGATGCTCTACTGTCTCGACGGCGTCACCTTCGACGCCACGCCGACCAATCTGCATGAGGTCGACCGCACGTCCGGCCAGGACTGGGCGGAGAAGCCGCTCGTCGGCGCGACCCCGCGGTTCGAGGCGACCGGCGCGGCGGCGTCCCTGATCCGGATGCAGGGCAGGATCTTCCCGCACATGTTCGGCGCGGGCGCGCTTTCGAGCCTGAAGAGCATGGCCGAAAGCGCATCGCCGCACATGCTGATCCGCGGCGACGGCGCGGTCCTCGGCTGGTACGCGATCCGAGCCTTTCGCGAGCGGCATTCCTACCTCGACGGTTCGGGCGTCGGCCGCGTGATCGAGTTCGACCTCGACCTCGTCTCGACGCCGCATGCGCCCTCCGCCGGCGCGCTGCAGTCCTTCCTCACGAGCCTGTTCAAATGACAATCCTCGTCGTCCCGAACGCGGATACGCCGCTCGACCTGCTGCTGTTCGTCGCGGTCGGCCGCGAGGTCGCGGGCCTCGCCGAAATCACCTTGGCGCAGAACCCCGGCCTCGCCGATCTCGGCCCCTATCCTCCGGCGGGGACGCGGGTGACGGTCACGCTGCCGGCCGCGTCCGCGCCGGCGCCGCCGCCCGTCGTCCGGCTCTACTGATGTCCGCCGCCGCCTACCGCATTACCGTCGACGGGACCGACGTCTCGTCCGCCTTCGCGCCGCGCCTGATCGAGCTCGAAATCGGCGACGGCGACGGCGGCAAGACCGACCAGTGCTCCATCACCCTCGACGACGCCGAGGGGCTGATCGTCTTGCCCAGGCCCGGCGCGACGATCGAGGCGATGCTGTGGTGGCGGGACCCGCCGCCCGGCGCGTCGCCCGGTTCGGTGCAGTTCACCGGCGTCACCGACGAGCCGCGCTCGCACGGGAGCCGCAACGCGGGTCGCATCCTCACCATCACCGCGCACTCGGCCGATCTGAAGGGCAAGGGCAAGCAGAAGCGCAGCAAGCACTTCGACAAGAAGACCTTCGCCGACGTCGCAAAGGATCTCGGGAAGACGGCCGGCTACACCGTCACGGTCGACGCCGATCTCGCAAAGATCGAACGCGACTACTGGTGCTGCGCCAACGAGAGTTTTCTGGCCTGGGGCCGACGGATGGCGGCCGAGCTCGGCGCGACGTTCAAGGCGGGCGGCGCGAAAGCCGCCTTCGTCGCGCGCAATTCCGCCGCGTCCACGAGCGGCAAGGCGCTGGCGACCGTCGTCGCGACCGTCGGCGTCAACGTCATCTCCTGGGACATGGCCCCGCTCCTGTCGCGCGGGCTCTACAAGGCCGCGAAGGCGCGCGTCTACGATCACAAAAAAGCGAAATGGTCGTCGGTCTCGACCGACGTCGGCTCGAGCGGGGCCGAGGTGGATCATCACGATTGCTGGAAGCACGCCGACGAGGGCCGCGCGAAGGACCGCGCGCGTTCCAACGCCGCCGACTGCCAGCGCCAGCAGGGGTCCGGCCACGTCGAAATCGACGGCGATCCGGCGGCGCAGGCGCAGGCCCGGCTCGACCTCTCGGGCGCGCGGCCCGGGGCCGACGGGACCTACACCATCAAGACCGCCCGCCACCGCTACGGCCGCCACTCCGGCTGGACGACGACCTGCGAGGTCGAGCAGCCGGCGGGTGAGGCCGGGACGGACAGCCGCTGATTTCGCGGCCGGCCGGCGGAACGTCAACACGAAGGGGGTCGCCATGCCTCTCGCCCACCCGGCGGAGTTTTTTCGCCTCGTCCGCGTGCAGCTTTTCGGCGGGTCGATGACGCAGTCGCAGGTCGACGGGACGCGGGCGCTCCTCGGCGCCTGGGACCGCCATGACACGCGGTGGGTCGCCTACGCCCTCGCGACGGCCTACCACGAAACCGACTTCACGATGGAGCCGATCGC
>CAIZGR010000094.1 GCA_903932535.1 uncultured Hyphomicrobiales bacterium
ACTGTTTGCGCCGATTTTCGGGAACGCGGGCCTCGACACGGGCGCCCCGCCCTCGCGCGCTACGGCCGCCCGACGCTCGTATATCGGAAGCCCCGCCGTCGCATTTCCGCCGGGCTGTAGATGTTGCGCAGATCGACGATGACGGGTTCGGCCAGCGCCTCTTTGAGCCGTTCGAGATCGAGCGCCCGGAACGCGTCCCATTCCGTCACGATCGCCAGCGCGGACGCGCCTTGCGCGCAATCGTAAGCGTTCGGGCAGAAGGTCGCCCCGGGTATGAGTGGCCGGGCCTTCTCCATCGACTGCGGGTCGTAGACGCGCAGGTCGGCGCCCTCGGCGAGGAGTCCGCGCGCAATGTCGATCGCCGCCGCGTCGCGAACGTCGTCGGTGTTCTGCTTGAACGACAGGCCGAGCATGGCGATCGTCTTGCCGGCGACCGAGCCGCCGCAGGCTTCGAGCACCTTGCCGGCCATGCGCCGTTTCCGTTCCCGGTTGCCGGTCTCGACCGCCTCGACGATGCCGGTCGGCGCGCCGAGCGTCCGCGCCGTGTGGACGAGCGCGAGCGTGTCCTTGGGAAAGCAGGAGCCGCCGAACCCGGGACCGGCGTTCAAGAACTTCCGGCCGATCCGGTTGTCCAGCCCCATGCCGCGCGCCACGTCCTGCACGTCGGCGCCCGCCTTCTCGCAGATGTCGGCGATCTCGTTGATGAAGGCGACCTTGGTGGCGAGAAAAGCGTTGGCGGCGTATTTGATCAGCTCGGCCGTGCGCCGCGCGGTGAAGAGAAAAGGCGCCGCGTTGAGATAGAGCGGCCGGTAGGCTTCGTGCATGACGACATGCGCTTGCGGGTCGTCCGTTCCGACGATGATGCGATCGGGATGCTTGAAGTCGTAGATCGCCGCGCCCTCACGCAGGAACTCGGGGTTGGAGACGACGGCGAACTCGGCGTCGGGCCGCCGCGCGCGGATGATCTTCTCGACTTCGTCGCCGGTGCCGACCGGGACGGTCGACTTGTTGACGACGACCGTGAAGCTCGTGATCGCCGCCGCGATTTCCTCGGCGGCGGCGTAGACGTAATGCAGGTCGGCCTCGCGCGACCCTTCGAGCGTCGGCGTTCCCACCGCGATGAACACCACCTCCGCGTTTTTCACCGCGGCGGCGAGATCCTTGGTGAAGGCGAGCCGCCCCTCGGCGCGATTGCTTGCGACGAGCTCCTGAAGCCCGGGCTCGTAGATCGGCATCCGTCCCGCTTCGAGATCGCCGATTCGCGCTTCATCGTTGTCGACGCAGGTCACGACATGGCCGAAATCGGCGAAACAGGCGCCGGAGACGAGACCGACGTAGCCCGACCCAATCATCGCTATCTGCACGCGTACCGCCCCTTGTCCCTTGACCGGCTGGAAGGCAGGCCAAAGCTCCGCTCTGGTTCCCCCTGCGGAATCCGAATGCCCCGACCTCGTATATGTCCTTCATGTCAATCGTATAAACGTGCGCTCTGAAATCGGCTGTGTTCCTGTCGCCGACGGGCGAGGATGGTTCTCCCGTCTTCAGCGGCCGTTCCGGCGTCGCCGGCTCGGTTTGCGCGCCCTCGAGGCGCCGCGATGCGCGCCGGGCCTGAAAAAATCAGGCTCCCGCCATCGCCGCGACGAGCGCCCGCCCTTCCCGAACGGCCGCGATGTTGAGGTCCGCGAATTTCGGCGGCGTCTCGAGCCGCACCGCCTGCTCCAGGGTCTCGTCGGCGACGAGGCGGCCCAGGCGGGCGAGCGCGCCGAGCGCCACCACGTTGGCGATGCGCGGGCTGCCGGTCTCGACCGCGCGCGCCATGATCGGCAGAATGTGGAGGTCGAAGCCTTGCCGGGGCGGGTCCGGGACGAGGCGCTCGTCGACGATCACGAGCGCGCCCGGCTCGAGCAGCGGCAGCGAGCGGTCGAGGCCGACCTGCGACAGCGCCGCGACCATGCCGAGCCGGGTCGCGAGCGGATAGTCGCCCGAATCGTCCGAGACCACGAGGTCCGAGTAGCAGAAGCCGCCGCGCGAGGTCGGCTCGTAGCTCTGCGACTGCGCGGCGCGCCTGCCCTCGAGCGCCAGCGCGCGAAAGAGGATGTGCATGCCGGTGATGAGCCCCTGTCCGCCGCTGCCGGCGAGGCGGATTTCCGCGCGATGGGCGTGCAGGGCGTGGACGGTCATGCCTTGGCCTTTGCTTTCGCCCGCTCGGCCGCCGCGCGCTCGCGATAGACGCGGCCGTATTCGGGGCGGTCGCGCTGCACGAGAATTCCGGCGCGCAGGCGATTGGGCCGGAACGGCTCGTCGGCGACGTCGCCGAACGCCTCCGGGCGCATGTCGCTTTTCTGCGCCAGGATCATCTCGGGCGATTCGCCCAGATCGTTCTTGCGTCCGTAGATCTCCGTGCAGTCCGACATCACCTCGATGAACGAGAAGCCCTCGTGGGCGAGGCCGGCTTTGATGACGTTCTTCAGCGCCGGCGCCTGGCGCGTCACCTCGCGCCCGACGAAGCTCGCGCCCGCGGCGTCGGCGAGGCGGCAGGCGTCGAAGGTCGGCTCGGCGTTGCCGTGCGGCGTCGTGGTCGTCAGGCGGTCGATCGAGGTCGTCGGCGAGACCTGTCCGCCGGTCATGCCGTAGACCTCGTTGTTGAGCATGAGACA